>JBEIHR010000015.1:0-28426 GCA_040381195.1 Rubricoccaceae bacterium | reverse complement strand
TTGACGATTGATGAGAGCACCGCCATGGCCATACGCCACGGGGACGATCAGAGTGCCGCGCGCCATGCATTCTGGGCGACGGGCCTCTCCGTATTCATTCTCTGGAACATCGGCACCGCGATCGGAGCTCTCGGCGCTACTGCACTGGACGATCCGGCCGTGCTCGGACTCGACGCCGCGATACCCGCCGGCTTCATCGCACTGCTCTGGCCGCGCCTCACCGATCGCAACACGCGTCTGCTCGCGTTACTCGCAGCGGGGATCGCCCTCGTCCTCGTCCCACTCGTGCCCGCTGGGCTACCCGTCCTCGGTGCTGCGGCCGTGGCGCTGGGGGCGGATTGGTTCCTTCGGCGTCGAACGGGCCTCGCGACATGATCTGGGCCGCGGTCCTGATAGCAAGTGTCGGGACATACGTGGAGAAGCTCGCGGGCTACATCCTCCCCGCACGGCTCATCGAAGGTCCGTCACTCCGCAGACTCACGTCACTGCTCCCTGTCACACTCCTCGCGGCTCTCGTTGCCGTGCAGACCTTCGCCACGGGCCAGGCTCTCGTTCTCGATGCACGCGCTGCCGGCCTCGCGGCGGCGATCGTTGCGCTCATCGCCCGTGCCCCCTTTCTCGTGGTTGTCGTCGTAGCCGCGGTGACGGCCGCGATCCTTCGGGCAGGGGGCTGGAGTACGTGACCCAGCGCCGGATCTTCGCCTTCCTCTGGCCCGATGCACCCCAAGGCCCCGTCGACGACCAGGCCCGGCAGGTGCGATACCTGCGGGTCAGCGGACGCGGCCCCCTCCGCATGGTTCTACTGGTGGCGCTGTCACTTCTGACCTTCGGACTGGGCCTGGTTGGGATCCTCGTCGTGAGTGTGTCGCCGACTATCCCTGCTCTCGCGGTGGTCATCGTCGCCCTGGCGATCCTGGTCCCGTTCCTGGCCCGTTGTTGGCAGGTAGGCACCTATGTGAATGACCACGGAGTTCGCATCATCTGGCTGTGGCGCACCATCCAGCTCCCCTGGGCGAGCGTCACGTCGATCGATTCGGATTCACGGGGTGTGACGCTGCAGACTCGCTCGGGAGCGATCTCCACACATATTGCGTCCCGAGGCTTGGACTATCTCGGCCGCCCGGAGGTCTACGTCATTAGCCGGGATCGACTCATCAACTGGTGGCAGGCTCGCTAGAGGTCGAGCAGGTTCTCGATACCCACGACGAGCCCGGTCCGCGACGTCATCTCCCGAATCGCGAGCAGGACCCCGGGCATGAAGCTGGCGCGATCCAGGGAATCGTGCCGAATACTCAGCGTCTCCCCCGGGGAGCCGAGAAGTACCTCCTGATGCGCGACGAGGCCTTGGAGCCGGACCGAATGGACGGGAATGCCCTGCACGACCCTCCCGCGGGCATCCCGATCCTCCGCACGGGTTGCATCCGGTGCATGCGCGCGCCCTTCCCGCGCCGTCGCGATCAGGTGCGCCGTATGCAGCGCCGTCCCCGAGGGCGCATCCACTTTGCCCGGATGGTGCATCTCGATGATCTCCACCGAGTCGAAGTAGGGAGCAGCCATCTGGGCGAACCTCATCATCAATACCGCGCCGATCCCGAAGTTGGGCGCGATGAACACCGCGCTCCCCGGGTGCGCATCCACAAGCGCACGCACTTCAGCAATGCGATCGGGTGTGAATCCACTCGTGCCGATGACGCAGGCAATCCCATGCTCGACAGCGAACGTGATGGTGTCCATGACGGCGTGCGGTGTGGTGAAGTCCACGAGCACCTCGGCTCCTGAATCCGCCAGAGCCGTCAGCGGGTCACCCAGATCCAGCGCACATGTCACAGTGAGATCCGGTGCTCCAGAAATTGCGGCGACGACCGTCTCCCCCATGCGCCCACGGGCGCCGAGCACCGCGACCTTGATGGGTTCCGACATGGCCGCAGGGTACCCGGCCTACGCGACTGCGGTGAATGTGTGCGCTTCGTCGAAGGGGCCGACCACGGCCAGGGTCAACGGCTGACCCAAGAGCACGGACGCCACCTCCGCCACGTCCGCGACGCTGACCCGCTCGACTCTGCGGACCAATTCGCCGATGCTGACGATCTCTTCGCCCACGAGCTCGGCTTTGCCGATCCGGTGCATACGCGCGCCCGTGTCCTCCTGGCCCAGCACCGCGGCGCCCCGTACCTGTCCTTGCGCTCGGCGAATCTCCTCGTCGGACAGCCCGGATCGCGCAACGGACTCGAGCTCCGCGCGACAGACCTCCAAGACCGTATCCGCCTTCGTGGGTAGGCATCCGGCGTACACACTGAAGACCCCGGTGTCGGAGAACCCCTGCGCGTAGGAATACACGGAGTAGGCGAGACCTCTCTTCTCGCGAACCTCCTGGAAGAGTCGGCTACTCATTCCGCCGCCCAACGCGGTTGCCAAGACGGACGTGGCATAGCGACGCTCATCCGACCTGGGGAAACCAGGTGCCCCGAGCACGAGATGCGCCTGTTCCGTAGGTCGCGTCACGATCCGTGTGCCACCCGCGGAAACCACCTTGGCGCGCCCAACGCGCCGACGATGGGGGTCGCGATCCTCCGTGACCAGGTGGCCGAAACTTCGACGCACGGCAGACACGACCCTGGCGTGATCCACGTTCCCCGCTGCCGAGACAACAAGTCGATGGGGCCGATAGTGCGCTCTGTAGAAGCGGCGAATGGCCTCGCGACTGAGGCTGGTGATCGAGTCGACAGAACCCAGAATTGGTCGCCCGAGCGGCTCATCACCGAAGAGAGCGAACGCGAATTCGTCGTGGACCATCTCCCCGGGATCGTCCTCGTGCATGGCGATCTCCTCGAGGATCACCCCGCGTTCCGCCTCGACATCCGGGGGCGCGAGAACTGCCGACGACACTACGTCGAAGACGACGTCCATGGCCAAGTCCAGGTCCTGATCCAGGACTCGCGCGTGGTAACAGGTGTATTCCTTCGACGTGAAGGCATTCAAGTCACCGCCCACAGCCCCGATCTCCGCAGAGATCTGCAAAGCGGTACGTCGCTTGGTCCCCTTGAACAGGAGATGTTCGAGGAAATGCGCCGACCCAGTGGTGGCGGGTGACTCGTCACGCGACCCTGCTCCGACCCACACTCCTATCGAAGCGGACCGGACACCCGGCACCCATTCGGTGACCACGCGCACCCCGCCGGGAAGCACGGTGCGCCGGATGGTGCTGCCGTCCCTCTCCTCGACGAGGGTGTGCGTGCGAGCCCGCCCCATGAGGGGGTCTAGCCCTCGGAGTCTGCGGTCACCGGGATGAGGGAGAGCTTGCCCCGCGAGTCGATCTCCTTGATCTCCACCTGGACCTTGTCACCCACCTTGAGAACCTCTTCGACGTTCTCAATCCGCGGCTTGCCCGCCATTTTCTTGACTTCGGAGATGTGCAGCAGTCCATCGCGTCCGGGTACCAGGGAGACAAAAGCCCCGAAGGTCGTGGTCTTGACCACGGTGCCCAGGTAGCGCTCTCCCACTTCGGGCATCGTTGGATTCGCGATCTGGTTGATCGCAGTGCGTGCCGCTTCAGCGGAAGCACCATCGGTTGCTCCGATGTAGATCGTTCCGTCGTCCTCGATGGTGATATCGGCACCCGTGTCTTCTTGGATCTGATTGATGATCTTCCCCTTGGGCCCGATCACCTCACCGATCTTGTCCACGGGGATGGTGATGCTGATCACGCGCGGCGCCGTGGCTGCCATCTCGTCCGGTGCGTCGATGGCTTCGGTCATGACATCAAGGATCGTCATGCGCGCGTCGCGGGCCTGGGTCAGCGCCTTGGCGAGAACCTCCGCCGGTATTCCATCCAACTTCGTGTCGAGCTGGAGTGCCGTGACGAAGGTGCGCGTGCCGGCCACCTTGAAATCCATGTCGCCGTACGCGTCCTCTGCGCCCAAGATGTCGGTCAGCGCCACGTACTCGGTGCGCCCATCGACTTCGCCGGAGATGAGACCCATGGCGATGCCCGCGACAGGAGCCCGCAGCGGCACTCCCGCATTGAGGAGTGACATGGTCGATGCGCAGACCGAGCCCATCGATGTCGATCCATTCGAACCGAGGGCTTCGGAGACCTGGCGAATCGCATAGGGGAACTCCTCCCTCGAGGGCAGCACCGGGACGAGCGCCCGCTCCGCAAGAGCCCCATGTCCGATCTCACGACGCTTCGGAGAACCCACCCGGCCCGTTTCACCGGTGGAGTACGGGGGGAAGTTGTAGTTGTGCATGTAGCGCTTGCGGTTATCCGGATTGAGCGTGTCGAGCATCTGCTCCATCTTGAGCATATTGAGGGTCGTGACCCCCAGGATCTGAGTCTCACCTCGCTCGAAGAGTGCCGACCCATGGACCCGGGGCAGAACGTCCACCTCTGCGGTCAACGTGCGGATATCGGTGAGTCCGCGACCGTCGATACGAACCTTGTCGCGCAGGACACGCTCGCGCACCACCTTCTTGGTCACAGAGCGCAGGGCGGCAGACAGTTCCTTCTCACGTCCCTCGAAACTCGGTGCCAGCTCAGCGACGACGACCGTCTTGATGTCATCGAGGCGTGCCTCCCGCTCGGCTTTGCTTGCGATCTGCATTGCCTGACGAAGATCCGCGAGGGCAAGCCGCTCGACCGCGTCGTAGGCATCCGATTCGTAGTCCAGGAAGACGGGATAGTCGACAGGAGGCTTCGCCGCCGCCTCCGCGAGCTGCTGTTGCGCCAGGCACAGTGCGCGTATCGCTGGCTTGGCCGCTTCCAGGCCAGCAGCGACGACGTCCTCGGTGGGCGCAGTCGCGCCACTTGCCACCAGTTCCACAGTGCGATCGGTGGCCTCCGCCTCGACCATCATGATCGCAACGTCGTCGCCAGCAATGCGCCCGGCCACCACCATGTCGAACACCGCGTCGCGCAGCTGCTCATGAGTGGGGAACGCAACCCACTGATCCTTGATCAGAGCCACGCGCACGCCACCAACGGGGCCGCTATACGGCAGACCCGCCAACTGGGTTGACGCCGAAGCGGCGTTGATTGCCACGACGTCGTACAGGTCATTCGGGTTCAGGGCGAGCACGGTGACGACAACCTGCACTTCGTTGCGCAGGCCATTGACGAAACTCGGCCGCAGGGGTCGATCGATCAAGCGGCACGTGAGGATCGCGTCTTCCGTGGGTCGACCCTCGCGACGGAAGAACGACCCGGGGATCCGGCCGACCGAGTACATGCGCTCCTCGACATCGACCGTCAACGGGAAGAAGTCGAAATGCTCCTTGGGCTGCTTCGATGCGGTAGTCGCGCTGAGCAGCACCGTTTCATCATCGAGGTAGGCGGTCACGGAGCCAGCTGCTTGCCGTGCGAATCGCCCTGTCTCGAATCGGATGGTGCGGGTACCGAAGGTCCCGTTGTCGATCACGGCTTCCGCCGTCGATACATGGAATCCGTCCATGATTACTCCTTGTCTCTATCGGGCACAGGGCCCGAGACGCCGTGGAGTCGGACGGTCTTCGATCGAGACCAACGGGAACGAGGCCCGGCAGCCACTACCGAGGACCGACGCACTCCATCTCGCGTCTATCTGTGGTTGTGCGGACATGAAGTCCGGTTATGCAGTTGTGCGAGCGATTAACGCCGGATGCCCAAACGTTCGATCAGGCTCCGGTAACGATCGATGTCCACGTTCGCTAGGTAACCCAGCAGCCGACGCCGCTGGCCGACCAGGATCAGAAGACCGCGGCGGCTGTGGTGATCGTGCTTGTGGGACTTGAGGTGCTCCGTGAGGTCTTGGATTCGGCGCGTCAGCAGTGCGATCTGCACCTCGGGTGAGCCGGTATCGCCCGGCTTCGAGCCGTACTCGGCGATGATGGCGGACTTCGTAGCGGTATCGAGTGACATGATTTCCTCTCGGGCGCGTGCGGTGTGCACTGCGGATTTCTCCGCTCGGGTCACGTGTCGCGAAGCGCCCGCCTCACGACCGTCGTAGCCCAGACTAGCAGGACACCTTCAGGACGCGGTCCGTGGGGCATCCGCAAGCGATCGACGGACAGCTTCCACGTCGCGCTGCATCTGATCGAGGTAGTCCGACAGCGAAGGGAAGATCGCCTGGTCGCGGAGTCGCTCCCGGAACTCCACACGAACCCGATGTCCATAGAGATCCAGATCCTCCCGATCGAGCACATAGGCCTCGACCCGGACCTCCTGTCCGCCGAAATGCGGATTCGAGCCCACAGAGATCGCGGCGGGCAGACGCTGATCCCCGTCCACCAGGAACCCCGCGTACACACCATCGAGTGGTACGGCGACTCCAAGGTCCGGCTCGACGTTGGCCGTGGGGTATCCGAGCTCGCGTCCCCTTCTGTCTCCCGTGACGACGATGCCCTCGATCTCGGGATCCCGTCCGAGGATCGCCCGTGCCGAACCCATGTCTCCCGCGGCAATGGCGGCGCGCACCCGCGTCGATGACCAGGGGGCACTATCCCGCGAGAGCGGGACACCCACTGCTTCGAAGCCGAGATCCCGTCCCAGCTCCCCGAGTCGTACGACATCCCCCGCGGCATCGCGACCGAACCGAAGGTTGTCACCCACGACGACGGCCGCCGCCTTGTTCCTGCGCGTGAAGTACTCCCGCGCGAACTCCGCATCCGTCATCGTGGACACCGTGGAGTCAAAGGACACTACGTCGACTCGGTCCGCGCCATGGGAGTGGAGCTGTTCGCAGCGCCGGGGCAGGGACATCAAGCGCGCAGGTGCCGACCCGGGTCGCAGCACCGACGCCGGGTGAGGATCGAACGTTAAAGCGACCAGGGGCAACTCGAACGCGTCCGCAACCTCACGCGACCTATGCAGCAACGTTTGGTGCCCACGATGGACACCATCGAAGACACCCATGGTGATGACGCAGCGCTCGTCAGCGGTCACGTGGTGAGCCTACGCAAACACGCAGTCGTAGCGGGTGGCACCGTTGTCCTCGTGACACACGGCGAGAAGTGAGCCATCCGCGCTCAGAAGTGCCACGGTGCCCGCGATGCCCTGTGGCCAGGTGATCGGTCGGCCGTGTCGCACGCTGACCTGGTCGACCGACGAGACCGTGACCACGGGGAGTACTCGTTGAGCCGCAGTCGCGATCGGAATGAGATCAGTGTCCGTGAGATCGGCGAGTGCGGTGGCGTCGTCGAGGGTGAAACCGCCGACGCGGGTTCTCCGGAGCGATGTCAGGTGCGCACCCACACCAAGTGCCTTACCGATATCACGGGCCAGGGCTCGCACATATGTTCCCGAGGAGCAACAGACAGTGAGATCGAGATCGAGACGCCCAGGCTCCCGGGTGCGGACGGCCCACTCGAGAGTTGCGATCTGCACCTGACGGGGCGCCAGTTCGAAGGACTCCCCGGATCGCGCTCGGGTGTACGCCCGGACTCCGTCTACTTTGATGGCCGACACCGCGCTCGGCACCTGCATGATGGTTCCTCGGAAGGATTCCACGGCAGTTCCGATCGCCGCATCGGTCAGGCGGTTCACGGCCTCCGGTGACGCGACCGCCAGCACCTCACCCTGCGAGTCATCAGTCGACGTGGTGATGCCCAACCGCATGACGGCCTGGTAGCACTTGTCACCGGTGGAGACCCACTGCAGGAGCCGCGTGGCATCCCCGGCTCCGAGGACGAGAACGCCGGTAGCCATGGGGTCGAGAGTCCCGCCATGCCCGACTCGCCGGATTCCGAGGGTGCGACGGGTTCGCGCGACAACATCATGGGAGGTCATCCCCGGGGGCTTGTCGACGACCACGAATCCCCGCGGTGCCGGCATGCTCACTCAACCGGATGGCGGTAGGGATCCGCTTCGCCGGCATACCGGGCGTTGCTCGCCCGCTGGTGAACCTCGGCGTCCGCCGCTGCCGCCTGTGCCAGCAGATCCTCGACATGACGTGCGTTCTCGGGTACCGCGTCCGCGATGAAGGTCAGCGTCGGCGTGAACTTGATGCCCGTCTGGCGCCCAACCTCGGTGCGGAGCAAGCCTGTTGCCGAGTCCAGGGCCGCACGTGAGTTGACCTGATCCTCCTCGGACCCGAGGACCGTGTAGAAGATGGAGGCCTCGCGCAGGTCAGGTGTCACGCGCACGTCCGTCACGGTCACGAAGCCCAAACGTGGATCCTTGACCCGCGTTTCCAGCATCTCCGCGACGATGTGCTGGATCCTCTCCGCGAGCTTGCGCTGGCGAGCCTCACTTGCGCTCATGGCTTACGAGGCTTCTCGCGCATCTCGAATGTCTCGATCTGGTCATCGACCTTGATGTCCTGGAAGGAGCCGAGATTGATACCGCACTCGAATCCCTCCTTCACTTCGGTGACATCATCCTTGAACCTGCGAAGGGTCGCGATGGACACATTGTCAGCGACCACCGTTCCATCACGGATGACCCGGGCCTTCGCATTTCGGCGCACCTCGCCAGACTGGACGAGACAGCCCGCGATCGTGCCGAACTTCGAGGACTTGAAGACCTCGCGGACCTCCGCGATGCCCAACTGGACCTCTTCGAACTCGGGCTTGAGCATCCCCTTGAGTGCGGCTTCGATCTCCTCGATCGCCTGGTAGATCACGCTGTAGTAGCGCACGTCGACACCCTCGTGCGACGCGAACTCCGCGACCTTGCCCTCGGGCCTGACGTTGAAGCCGATGATGACCGCTTTCGACGCGCTGGCGAGGGTGACGTCATTCTTCGTGATCGCTCCGACACCGCGATGGATGACGCGCAGCGACACCTCGGCACCGACGTCGATCTTCGTCAACGCGTCCTCCAGGGCTTCGACGGAACCGGATACGTCACCCTTAAGGATGAGGGTCAATTCCGCGACCTCGCCCTTCTCCAGGGACTCGAGGAAGTCCTCGAGTGACCGCTTGACGCGGTTCTTCGCCAGAAGCGCGTTGCGCTCCCTGGCCTGGCGAGTTTGGGCGATGTGGCGTGCAGTGCGATCCTCGGGGACGACCAGGAAGGAATCCCCGGCACCCGGAACGGAGGTGAGTCCCAGGACTTGCACGGGCGTCGATGGGCCCGCTTCCTCCACCGGGTTGCCCGCGTCGTCGAGCATGGCGCGCACGCGTCCGAATGCATCTCCGGCGACGATCGAGTCACCCGGGCGCAGGGTGCCGCGCTGCACGAGGACGGTCGCGACAGGCCCGCGACCCCGGTCGAGGTGCGCTTCGATCGCGACACCTTGAGCGTCCTGGTTCGGGTTGGCGCGGAGGTCCAGAGCAGCATCGGCCGTGAGGAGCACCGCATCGAGCAGGGTTTCGATTCCTGCACCCTTGAGCGCCGAGACATCGACGAACATCGTGTCGCCACCGAAGTCCTCAGCCACGAGTCCGTATTCGGTCAATTGCGAGCGCACCTTGACCGGGTCCGCACCTTCCTTGTCTACCTTGTTGACGGCCACGACGATCGGGACGCCCGCGGCCTGCGCGTGGTTGAGGGCTTCGATCGTCTGCGGCTTGACGCCGTCATCCGCCGCAACCACCAGAACCGCAATGTCGGTGACCTGCGCACCTCGGGCGCGCATGGCGGTGAAGGCCTCATGACCGGGTGTATCGATGAACGTGAGGAACCGCTCGCCGTCCGGCGTATGGGCGATCGCCTGGTAGGCGCCGATGTGCTGGGTGATGCCCCCCGCCTCTCCGCTGACCACGTTCGTCTTTCGGATCGCGTCGAGCAACTTGGTCTTTCCATGGTCGACGTGCCCCATGACGGTCACCACCGGTGAACGCGCAACGAGATCCTCAGAATCACCCTCGTCCTCCCCGAATTCGAGGTCGAACGACTCGAGGAGCTCACGATCCTCATCCTCGGGTGATACCACCTGAACGTCGTAGTTCAATTCCGTTCCCAGGAGCACCAGGGTCTCGTCGTCGATGGACTGGGTAGCGGTCACCATTTCGCCGAGCTGGATCAGCACCTTGACAAGGTCGGCCGGTGAGACGTCGATCTTCTCTGCGAAATCGGTGAGGGATGCACCACGGGGAAGGCGCACGATGTCGCCGTTGCCCCGCGGGATCCGGACGCCGGCGAGGCTCGGCGCCTCCATGTTGTCGAATTCCTGGCGCTTGGCGCGCTTGGACTTCCGCCCACGCGAGGGTCGACCGCCCGGCTTGCCGAATGCGCCCGCCGTGCTCCCGCGTCCGCCTCCGCGACCGAATCCACCGCGTCCGCCCGGGGCTCCGGGACCCTGGGGCGCCCCACCCAGTGGGATGGAGGGCGCACCGGGGCGTCCGCCACCGGGCCCACGCGAGGGGAAACCTGGACCACGTCCGGGACCACCGGGACCACGTCCGGGACCACCGGGACCGCCGGGACCACGTCCGGGGCCGCCGGGGCGCGCGGGGCGAGTCGGCATCATGCCCGGGTTGGGTCGCGGGGCACCGGGAACGCTGCTCGGGCGCGGAGCACCGGTGCTGAACGGATTGTTCCCCGGTCGCGGGGCTGGGCGCCCCATCCCGGCGCCGCCACCGGAGGAAAAAGGGTTGTTCCCGGGACGCGGACCCATGGGTCGCGGGCCGGCGGGCCGCGGTCCGGCGGGAGGGGAATCGGATGTGGGCGGAGGAGTGGGAGCGGACGGAGTCGTGGGGCCAGGGGCCGAGGGCGCCGCCGATGCTGCGGGAGCCGACTCGTCTGCTGCGACAGGCTTCTCCACCGGTGCGGCCTTCGGGGCGGTCGCCTTCTTCGCGGGGGCCTTCTTCGGCGCGGCCGCAGGCATCGCCTCTTTCAAACGACGGGCGACAGGCGCCTCGATGGTCGATGAGGCAGAGCGAACGAATTCGCCCAATTCTTGAAGCTTGGCAAGGACATCCTTGCTCTCGACCCCGAGCTCCTTCGCGAGCTCGTAGACCCGAACCTTCGACACGACTCTCCTGTCTTGGTCCGGGCTATGCACCCCGGACCGTCAGTGGATGCGCTGCACTTTCATGCTGGCGCACTCATGGGGTGTTCATCTCCAACTACTCCCTGGTGGAAGTGTCCGTCACCACGAGCGGCTGCCCGCGGTGTTCGGTGCCTGTAGCACCGTGGTGCGCACCCCGTCCATCGAGAGTGGTCCGGGCACCCGGAGGGCCCGAGCCAGGATGGATGTGCGCTCCACACGATCAAGGCATTCCCCCCGGGGGTGAACGTACGCCCCACGGCCAGGAGTGCCCCGACCCCGATCCACCACGCCGATTCCGCCGTGCGCGGTGAGTCGAACCAGATTCCCAACGTCGTCGCGCGTCCGACAGCCGATGCAGGTTCTCACAGGCTCCGAAACACGCTCAGCGCACAAGTCTAACTCCGTTGGTCTTGCCCGACGTCAGGGGTGCCACCTGGCGTGGAGTCGGGTCGGATATCGATGCGCCATCCGGTGAGGCGAGCCGCGAGGCGGGCGTTCTGCCCCTCCCGCCCGATGGCGAGGGACAGTTGGTAGTCCGGAACGGAGACCCGAGCGGCCTTCGCGGCTCGATCGACGATCATGACGCCGGACACTCGAGCCGGTGAGAGCGCATGGGCGACCATCTCCGCGGGGTCGTCGCTGTGATCGACGATGTCGATTTTCTCCCCGCCGAGCTCGGACATCACCTGACGCACCCGGGCCCCCATGGGACCGATGCACGAGCCCTTGGCATTGACGCCCTCCTTCGTGGAGCGCACGGCGATCTTCGATCGATGCCCCGCCTCCCGCGCAATGGCGGTGATTTCCACCGTCCCATCCGCGATCTCAGGAACTTCCAGGGCGAACAGGCCCTTGACCAGATTGGGATGGGTCCGCGACACCGTTACCTGAGGTCCCTTGAAGCCCTTGCGCACCGCCGTGATGACACACTTGATCCGATCACCGTGGGGGTAGGACTCCCCGGGCACCTGTTCCTCCGGCGGGAGACTGGCTTCCACCTTGCCAAGGTCAACGCGCACCATCCGGGGGTTGCTCGACTGTTGGATGACCCCGGACACCACATCACCTTCACGTCCGGTGAATTCCGTCAGGGTCGCATCCCCCTCGGCCTCCCGCAGTCGGCTGAGCAGGACCTGTCGCGCCGTCGTCGCAGCAACCCGACCGAAATCGCTGGGGGTGTCATCGAATTCGCGGATCGGCGTTCCGTCGTCACTGAGCTCCGTAGCCCACACGGTGACGTGACCGGACTTCCGATCCAGTGAGACTCGCGCCTGATCCGCGTGCCCGGGAGTGCGCTGGTAGGCAACGAGGAGGGCGGCCTCGATCGTCTCGACAACCAGATCGAGGGAAAGATCCTTCTCGCGGACCAGTGACTTGAGCGCAGCGACGTCGATGTCCATCAGTCAGCGTCCTTTCGATCGAATTCGATCTCGACGCGTGCGTGGCGGACCGTGGCGAGATCCACGATCTCCTCCCGGCCATCCGCGCGTACGAGGGTTGCCGAGTCCGTCGTCGCGGCGGTGACGCGACCCGTCAGCGGCGCAGTGGAATCACGATCGACCGTGACCAGTCGACCGATCGCCCTCCGCCAGTGGCGAGGTTCGGTCAAGGGTCGATCCACTCCTGGAGAGGTCACCTCGACGACGTACGCCCCGGGAAAGAGGGCCGGCGCCTCATCCAGGACTCCCGAGATATCGGAGCTCGCTTCGGCAATCAGATCGAGATCGACTCCCCCGTCGCGGTCAACGACGATGGTGACCACCTCGCGACGCCCGACCGTGGCGAGCGACACATCTTCGAGGTCGATACCCCGCGCCGCGAGAACTGGCTCAACACGCTCGCGGACTGCGATCACCCGTGGGGACATATTCCCTCCCGTCGAGCGAATCCTGTTGTGGGTCCAGCGTGTGACCCGGAGCATAACCCGCGGGCCCGGGTGGAATATTGACCTCGTGCGTAACCAACCCACGTCCCGACGCGCGCTTCTCCTGGGCATGGGGGCGATCGGGTCTGTCGTACTGGTGTCCTCGTGCGGCACGAACGCGCCAGCACCGGTGCCTCTCGAGTCGGATCCCACAGCGCCGACCGATGTCCAAGTGGAATCCGAACTGCAGCTCATCGCGCTGTACTCGGCGATCTCACAGGCTTTTCCCGAACTGGTGGCACCATTGACGGCCATCGCGGATCAGCACCGTGCGCATGCGCGCGCTCTGGGGTACGCCGCGGATGATCCTGCGGAGGCGATCCCGGCGCCGCCCACAGCACGCCAAGCGCTGAGGCTCCTCATCGACGCTGAGGAGCGGGCAACCCGGGAACGACAGGACGGGTGTGCGACCGAGCCGAATCCAGACCGAGTACGGATCCTGACACTGATTGCGGCTTCGGAAGGATCACACATCCCCGAACTGACTCTCCTCGCGGAGTCATCCTCATGACTGCGTGGCTGGCAGCCTTCGAGGCAGCGAACGCGGCGGAGTTCGCGTGTCGTTCCGCGAGCGTCGTCCTCGACGGACGGGCGCGTCGGCAGGCTCTCGCACGCGCGGCTACTCATGCGGCAGCTCGGACACGCATCCAAACGTTGATCTCCGACCCGACGCAACTCCCTGCCACTCCGCCGGCATATTCGCGTGCAGGCGAACTGGTCTCGGCCGCAGATGGGCGGGCCCTCATCGCGCGCACGGAGAACGCCCTGGTACCGATCTTCGCGGACGCAGCCGCCGCATCGACGGGTACCGACCGGTCGTGGGCCGTGGATCAGGCGATCGACTGCGCGGTCACGGCCGTCCGATGGGGTGGGTCGAGCTCGGCATTCCCCCAGGCGTCAACCTCCGATGATGTTCCAGCTCAGACGCAGGATCAGTAGGGCCACGACCGAGAGGAAGACCACTCGGATGAATCGACTACCACGCGTGAGCGCGGTACGCGCCCCCAGAAAGGCTCCGGTCATGTTGGCGGCCGCCATAAGAAGGCCCACCGTCCACAGGATCGATCCCGCCGCGCCAAACACGAGAATCGCCGCGATGTTGGTGCCGAGATTCACGATCTTGGCGGTCACCGATGCGTTGAGGAAGGAATACCCGAGGGCGGCCACCAGGATGATGATGAGGAACGAGCCGGTTCCCGGTCCGACCATCCCGTCATAGAAACCGATCGCAGCACCCGCGGCGATGGCGATCACGTAGTGACGTCGGCCTGCTGGATAACGCAGGGACTCTTCGACACCCAACGTGGGTCGAAACACGAGGAATATCCACACTGCGCAGAGTGCGACGAGGATGATCGGCTCGATCACATCCTTCGGCAGCACAACCGCTGTGCGAGCTCCCACGAGTGCTGCGATGAACGCTGCCCCTGCCATTGGCAGCGCGGTCGCGAGATGCGGGCGAATCGAGCGCAGATAGGTCATCGTTGCCGTGGCCGTGCCGAAGACACTCGCGACCTTGTTGGTCCCGAGGGCAACGGTTGCCGGTGACTGCGGATAGGCCAGAAGGAGCGCGGGCACTTGGAGCATTCCGCCACCACCCGTTACCGCATCCACCCATCCCGCGGCGAGCGCCGCGATCAGCAGGAGGACGAGTGTCGCCGGGTCTAGCCCGTCGATCATCGAGTGAGGACCAGATCCCGCAGGTATTCGCCGATATCCGACACTGCGATATCGGTGCGATCCCCCGTCGCACGGTCCTTGACTTCGACGACACCCGAGGTAAGGCCCTTCCCCACCACGACGATCGTAGGAATCCCCAACAGTTCAGAGTCGTTGAACTTGACTCCTGGCGACACGCCCCTGCGGTCGTCAATCAAGACACGAACTCCGGCGCCGTCGAGCTCATCCGCGAGCCTGTTCGCGAACGCGTAGGCATCGTCGTCTTTCCCGGCGACGACGATGTGGACATCGGCGGGTGCAACTTCACGCGGCCAGACGAGACCCTTGTCGTCATGGTGCTGCTCGGCGATCGCAGCCACCGCACGCGACACGCCGATGCCGTACGAACCCATGGTGACCGTGACGAGCGTCCCGGTCTCGTCCAGCACCTGGAGATCGAGTGCCTCCGCATACTTGCGGCCGAGTTGAAAGATATGACCAATTTCGATTCCCCGCGCGATTGTCAGTGCCGCGCCGCACTCAGGGCACGGATCACCCTCGTTGATCTCGGCGACGTCGATGACGCCATCGGGGGTGAAGTCACGGCCACACACCAAATCGAAGACATGCCGACCACCCTGGTTTGCCCCCGTGATCCACCGGGTCCCGTCCACAACCCGGGGGTCGACCAGATAGCGAAGTCCTACGGCCTCCCCCAGTGACTCGGGTCCGATGTACCCCTTCACCAGAGCCGGGAACTTCGCGAAATCCGCCTCCTCGAAGGGTCGTACTCCCAGCGGATGCACTGCCGCCTCGAGCCGACGGAGATCGACATCGCGATCCCCTGGAATACCGATGATGAGTGGGGTCTCGGCGCCCGTGGCGTCGGTGGTCATCAGCACGACGTTCTTCAGCGTGTCCGCCGCAGTCCATTCCCGGTCTGCTCTCCGGAGCCGATCCGAGTTTGCGACGGCCACCAGGGTCTCGATCGTGGGTGTGTCCGGTGTGTCTTCCACGTGTGCTGCGGGAGTCCCCACATGTGGCACCGGTGCTGGAACAACGCTTCTCATCGCTTCGACGTTGGCGGCGTATGTGCACGCAGTGCACTTGACGAAAGTGTCCTCGCCGACCGGAGTCGGAGCAAGGAACTCCTCGCTCTTCGATCCGCCCATGGCACCCGACATTGCACCGACGATGATGTAGTCGAGTGCGAGCCGGTCGAAGGTGGCGATATACGCGTCACGGTGGCGAGCGTAGGAGTGTGCGAGACCCTCGTCATCGATGTCGAAGGAGTAGGAGTCCTTCATCACGAATTCCCTACCCCGCAGAATTCCCGCACGGGGCCGCGCCTCATCCCGGTACTTCGTCTGGATCTGGTAGATACAGAGCGGCAGGTCCTTGTAGGAGGAGTACTCCCCCTTGACCATCAGAGTGAACATCTCCTCATGGGTAGGGCCGAGCAGCATGTCCGTACCCCTGCGGTCCTGGAGTCGGAACAGGTTGTCTCCGTACTCCATCCATCTGCCAGTGCGCTCATACGGCTCCCGTGGGAGCAGCGCCGGGAAATGCACCTCCTGGAATCCCGCCGCATCCATTTCCTCGCGCACGATCTGCTCCACATTGCGGTACACGCGGTAACCGAGCGGGAGCCAACTGAAAACTCCCGGGGCGACGCGACGCACATATCCCGCTCGCACCAGGAGACGGTGGCTCGGAACTTCCGCATCTGCCGGGTCATCGCGGAGCGTGCGCACGAAGAGGCTGGACATGCGCAGGATCATGGAGCGAACCCTATCCAGCAGAACCGCGAGTGTTCGTTAGAACAGGATCGTGGCGAAGGTGCCATGGCGATGGAAGCCAACCCGCGAGTAGCACTTCCGTGCCGCGGTGTTGTAGCTGTTGACGTAGAGGGACACGATGGGCGCGATGTCCCGCGACGCCGCGCGCACCACCGCTGCCATTCCACCCGCGGAGAGGCCACGACCGCGGAGATGCGGGGGAACCCACACCCCCTGGACCTGACAGGCGCGCGCACTCGCGGCTCCCACCTCCGCCTTGAACTCCACCGCGTCCCCGGCACGGCGGATGAAAGACCGCCTCTCCCGCACGAGGTCGGCGACGCGGGCCCGGTAGAGACTGCCTGCTCCGCCCGCCAGTGGCGAAACGCCGACTTCCTCCGAGAACATCTCCACGCATGCGGGGAAGAGGATGTCCACGTCAGCAGCCGTGGCGTAGCGCACGAGTGGATCGGACTCGACCAGCGGATCTCGGTCGTGCACGAGCAGCAGTTGGTCGTCTCTGACCTCGCGGGCGGGGCCCCATGCCGGCTCGAGGAGACGCCACAGATCGAGAACCTCCGCAGCGCTACCGACGATTGACGAGCATCGTCGCGGCGTCTTTCGCGCGTGATCTGCGAAAGCCGCCCGCGCTGCGGGTGTGGTTTCAATCGGAACGAGATTGGCCCCATAGTAGAAAGCGGACTCGACGTGATCATCGCGCTGGAAACCCCACACCTCACCGCCGAGTCGATAAGGGTCGAGCCCCGCGAGCCGTGTGCGACCCTCCACAAAGCAGTGCGCAACCGGATCGCGGTCGAACAGGGGAAGGAGCTCGCCGATATCCGACCCGACCAGGGGTCGCAGAACCCCGACGGAGTCGGCATGAATGGTCAGCGCTACCCCGCCACAATCTCAGGGCTGCCGGTGCCACCCTCCATGGTTTCCGCGAGCTTCATGGCCTCTTCGATGAGTGTCTCGACGATCTGCGATTCGGGCACGGTGGCGATGACCTCGCCCTTGACGAAGATCTGACCCTTGCCGTTGCCCGAGGCAACGCCGAGGTCAGCTTCGCGCGCCTCACCCGGACCATTCACGACACACCCCATGACGGCGACCCGCAGGGGCACGTCGAGACCCTCCAGACCCGCGGTGACCTGTTCAGCCAGGGTGTACACATCCACCTGGGCGCGACCACATGACGGGCACGACACGATCTCGAGACCACGTTGACGAAGATTGAGTGATTCGAGGATCTGAATCCCGACCTTGACTTCCTCGACGGGGGGCGCCGACAGGGAAACACGAATTGTGTCACCGATACCGCGCGACAGCAGGCCACCGAATGCGACGGCAGATTTGATGGTGCCCTGAAACGCAGGCCCGGCCTCCGTGACCCCGAGGTGCAGCGGGTAGTCACACTGCTCAGCGAGTTGCATATAGGCCTTCATCATGATGACCGGGTCGTGGTGCTTTACCGAGATCTTGATGTCGCGAAAGTCATGCTCCTCGAAGAGGGACGCCTCCCACAGCGCGGACTCGACGAGGGCTTCGGGGGTCGCCTTGCCGTACTTCTCCAGTAGTCGCTTGTCCAGGGACCCGGCGTTGACGCCGATGCGGATCGGAGTTCCGACGTCCTTCGCCGCGCGGGCGATCTCAGCAACCTTGTCATCAAACTGCTTGATGTTGCCCGGATTGACGCGCACGCCGGCGCATCCCGCCTCCAGCGCCGCAAACACATACTTGGGTTGGAAGTGGATGTCCGCGACCACCGGGATACCGGACTTACGCGCAATGGCGGGAAGGGCATCGGCGTCGTCCTGGGAGGGCACCGCGACCCGAACGATCTGGCAGCCCGCCGCGGTCAGCTCCGCGATCTGCTGGAGGGTCGCGTTCACATCCGCCGTGAGGGTTGTGGTCATCGACTGGACGCTGACGGGTGCATCTCCCCCGACAGCCACGGGATGGGTGGGGTGACGTAGCACGATCTGGCGGGTAGGGCGACGGGCCGAGACGGTGGGGGGCGGAGCCGCGGGGAGACCCAGGTTGATCGTCACACCAACATTATTGCCGTCCGCTGGTCGCCTCACCACATCAGCAGGGTCACCCGAGTGTGATCGGTTTCACCAGATCGGCCCAGATCACGATTACGCCGGCCCCGAGGAGGATGGCAGCCACGACGTAGGCGACGGGAAGGAGTCGCGCCGTGTCCACCGGACCGGGATCGGGCTTTCCGGTGATCCGCGCAACGGTACGTCGAAATCCTTCGTAGAGCGCTGCCGCGACGTGACCGCCGTCGAGGGGAAGGATCGGCAGGAGGTTGAACAGGAAGAGGAACAGGTTCAGCGACGCCGCGAGGCCCAGGAAGATCGCGATCCGTCCTTCCACGGGATCGTCCAGGGCCGCGATCTCGCCACCGAGCCGGCTCGCGCCCACGACACTCACCGGACTGTCGAGTTCGCGCTCACCGCCACCGATGAGGGTTTCATCGACGAGTTCGAAGAGGCGGACCGGCAGCGAGATGAGTGCCGCGACGCTGTCCTGAGTCAGTGACCACATGAACGGCGGGACGCTGGACACGGGCTGACCCACGTAGTCGATCGCCGGGCGGATGCCGACGAATCCGACCGACTCAGTGGCGCCGGTGGGCTCACCGTTTGCGGCCAGCACCGGACGTTCGATCTCCGCGATGGACACGGGGAGCGATAGACGTAAGCCATCACGCATCACCACAAGGTCCACCGTGCGCCCCGGGTTCGCGCGAATCCAGGCGGTCGCCTCCTCCCACTGCTCCGTCAGCAGGGGCCCGACTCCGATGAGCCGGTCACCCTCGCGAAGGCCCGCAGCGAGTGCCGGGGACGGGATCGATCCCGTCGGGCAGTTTCCGGACGGAAGGGGTTGCACCGCAGCCGCACTGGAGGTCGGGGTGCACGCCACGAGTCCGTCGATCTGCGCCGTCGGTGACGGTGTCCCGATACCGACGAGAACTATTCCGAACAGCAGGAAGGCCAAGACCAGGTTCATCACCGGGCCGCCGAGCATGATGATCAACCGCTTCCACACGGGAAGTGTGTAGAAGGCGCGCGACTCATCTCCCGGCTGCATCTCGTCCAAGGAGGACTGGCGGGCATCCGCGATCATGGATGCGAATCGGCCGGTGCTCATGGATCGGGACGTTCCGTCCTTGCCCGGGGGCAGCATGCCGATCATTCGTATATAGCCCCCGACGGGAAAGGCCTTGATGCCGTATTGCGTCTCCCCCCGGGTGCGTGACCAGATCGTCGGACCGAAACCCACCATGTACTGCGTCACCCGGACACCGAAGATCTTCGCCGGGATCAGGTGACCGAGCTCATGGAGAGCGATCGAGAGTCCAATAAGCAGGACGAAGAGCGTGATGCCCACGATCTCCATACCCATGACCCCATTCTCCCCGATCGGTGAGACGCTGCTCGTGCCCCTGAGGATCCCTCAGGCACGCACGAGTGACGTGGCGCGACCCCTGGCCCATGCGTCGGCGTCGCGTACTGACTCCAACGTGACCTGGTCAGCATCCATCCAGGACGAGGCGAGGTGCTCGTCCAGAACCCGAGCAACGGTCGTGACAATCGCGGGAAAGGCCAACCGCCCTGCGAGGAATTCCTCCACACACACCTCATTCGCCGCGTTGAGGACTGCCGGGGCAGCGCCTCCTGCTTCCCCCGCGGTGCGGGCCACGCGAATCGCCGGGAACACGTCTTCGTCCACGGGCTGGAATTCCCAGGTCGTCGCATCTGACCAGGAGCATCCTGGAGCGGCCCCGGGAACCCGATGAGGCCAATCGAGACCCAGTGCGATCGGCAGACACATGTCCGGCGGACTCGCCTGGCAGATGGTGGATCCATCCACGAATTCGACCATCGAGTGGACGACGGATTGGGGATGGACGACGACGTCGATGGCGCCGAAGGGAACATCGAAGAGCACGTGCGCCTCGATCACCTCGAGCCCTTTGTTCATCATCGTGGCCGAATTCACGGTCACGAGAGGTCCCATGGACCACGTGGGATGCGCGAGAGCTTGATCGGGAGTCACCGATTCCAGTGCGGCGCGCGACCAGCCTCGGAATGGGCCACCGCTCGCGGTGAGGATGAGTCGCCGCACCTCAGTCGCAGAACCCGCACGCAAGGCCTGGGCGATGGCCGAATGCTCCGAGTCGACGGGAACGATCTGGCCGGGACGGGCGCGTGACCGCACGAGGTCGCCACCGATGATCATGGACTCCTTGTTGGCGAGGGCGACGATCGACCCGGCCGAGAGAGCCGCGAGTGTCGGGGTCAACCCTGCCGCGCCGGCCACCCCGTTGAGGACGACATCGCATTCCATACCTGCGATCGACTCGAGGGCTTCCGGGCCGGCGACGATTCGTGGGATTCGGGCATCACCCTGGGAGTAACCACGCTCCTTGGCCCATGAATACAAGGCGAGTTGCAGGTCCTGGGCACTTGTCGCCTGTGACACGGCAACGGTCTGCGGCTCGAACTCGCGCACCTGCTCGACCAGCAGATCACCGCGTGATCCCGACGCCGCGAGTCCTACGACGGAGAAGCGATCGCGATTTCGCCGAATGACATCGAGGGCCTGGGTACCGATCGATCCCGTGCTGCCGAGGATCACCACCCGACGCACATCAGCTCCGGGGCGGTGCCATGTCGAAGAATTGCTGACCCAGGCGGAGCACCTGTGCGTCGGTCAGATCATCCACATCGACCCGAACGTCACCGAGGATGGTGCGCGCGAGATCACGATCGTGCTTCTCGACGTATGCGATGAACTGGTGGGAAGCGTTCGCCTTACCCGATCCATGGCCGAGAACGAGGATGGCGTCGGCACCCTGCACCTGATGCGCGAGAGAGCGCCACACCTCAACGTCGTCGGGGTCGTACCACCCCTGCAACGTTCCCGCCTTCGTGTGCAGGTGACGGTGGTATCCACGCGGATCCGAGGGGAGGATCCGCTCCGGGCGAGTGTGGGCATCCCCGTCCAGCACGAAGATGCGTGATTCCGCGTAGTCGATGGCGACGACCACGAAGCGCCCCTTCACATCGATCACATTCGTTACACCGTGGGGATCGGGCATTTCAACGGGCTGGCTCATGCGCCTGGCTCCAGACCGGCAGCGGCCAGCAAGTGCCGGAGGTCGATGACCTGCTGAGTGGAGAGCTCCTTGCCGTGATTGGGGTCGAAGACCTGCATCTGTCCGCCGATCGTTATGTGCCAGGAACCGTTGTGCTTCTCCTCCAGGGTTCCCACAGCGTCCAGCAGAGTCGTGACGTCGTGCCACGTCAGGCTGTGACTAACCGGATGCGCGAAGACCTTCTCCAAGACGGAGATCTGCTTATGGTTCAGATGATGTCCGCCGATGTCATGCCCCTGGGATTTCGTCATGGCCCCAGTCTAGGGCGCAGCTACAGATCGAGGTCGGTCAAGACCAGCACCTTGTCGTAGGTGAGGTCCTGCATGGCAAAGCGCAGTCCCTCCCGACCCACCCCCGATGCCTTGATTCCCCCGTAGGGCATTTGATCCGCGCGGAAAGTGGGCGCATCGCCGATGATGACGCCGCCGACGTCCAGTTCGCGATGCGCACGGAAGATCTTCTGGATGTCGTGCGTGAACACGCCCGTCTGTAATCCGAACCGAGAGTCGTTCACCTGAGCGATGCCCTCGTCGAAGTCTTTGATCGTCTGTACCGACATAACCGGGCCGAAGACTTCCTCGCAGGACAACTTCACATGGGGCGACACGTGGGCAAGCAGGGTTGGTTCAATGAAGGTCCCGTCCCTGCCTCCCCCTGTGAGAATCGATGCTCCCGCACCGGTCGCCTCGGCGATCCATGACATAACCCGTTCAGCTGCGGACTCGCTTATCACCGGGCCCACCACGGTGGCCGGGTCCCACACATCACCGCTCGGCAACTCGGCGACCGCTTTCGTCAACGCGGGGATGAACCGATCGGCGAGCCCCTCTTCGACGAATACCCGCTGGACAGACACGCATGTCTGTCCCGCTTGCGAGTTGCCGTACATGGCGATGCGCTGGGCAGCCCACGCGATATCCGCATCACGCGAGTAATCGTCGAGAACGATGGCAGCCGCATTCCCGCCGAGTTCCAGGATCACGTGCTTGTCGGCGACCTCGCGCTTGATGGCGAAGCCCACCGGCTCCGAACCTGTGAACGAGACCACGGGTAGCCGGGGATCGGCAACCAACCGTGGAGCGATGTCATTGCCGACGGGCAGGACGGAGAACATGCCTGCAGGGAGATCAGTCTCGGCAAGCAACTCCCCGAGAAGGAGGGCGCCCAGGGGCGTCGCCGGGGCGGGCTTGATGACGATGGGCGCCCCCACCGCGATCGCCGGCGCAACCTTGTGGGCGACGAGGTTGATCGGGAAGTTGAAGGGCGAGATTCCGAGCACTGGTCCGTACGGGAAGCGTCGGATGATGGCGGCCCGCCGCTCCGTCGCCTTCTCCGTATCGAGTCGTTGAAACTCACCATTGAACCGGCGGGCCTCTTCGGCCGCCCATCGGAAGGTGGACACCGCCCTCATCGCCTCGGCCCGCGCCCAGGTGATGGGCTTCCCATTCTCGGCCGTGATGAGTGCCGCAACCTCGTCGAGGCGACGCTCAAGTCCGGCGGACACGTGCATGAGGCACTCGGCCCGCGACGCCGCGGACATGGCTCGCGCGGTGCAGCGCACCGCCCACGCCTCCGACAACGCGACCTCTGTTGCCTGCTCATCTGGGACGTGCACACGGCCGACCACCGAGCCGTCGCCCGGATGAACCACGTCGCGGAGGTCACCCCCGGCCCACGGTGCGCCCGCGACGTAACTCGGCCAGTCCCGCACGGTGGTGCGCGCGTCACTCGACATGGGCACACGGTACCGAGGCCGTTCGGACACGTACGAGCGCTGCCCCACGTGCGCCGGGCCTACGCTAGGGGGGAAGGAGGCCACCATGACCGCAGTGTCCGTCGATAACGGGATCACTCAAGAACGCCGTCTCGTCACGCCTATCCCCGGTCCCATGTCCACCGCGCTTCTCGCGCGTAAGGATGGGGCGGTGTCCGCCGGTGTCGGCGTCACCCTGCCAGTCTTCGTCGATAAAGCCGGTGGCGGCGTGATTGTCGATGTCGATGGAAATTCACTGATCGACATGGGCTCGGGTATCGCGGTGACGACGGTCGGCAATGCCAATCCCTACGTTGCGGATGCGGTTGCGATGCAGGCGCACGCCTTCACCCACACATGCTTCATGGTCACTCCCTACGTGGGATACGTCGAAGTCTGCGAGGCACTGAACAGACTCACGCCCGGTAACCACTCCAAGCGAAGCGCCCTTTTCAACTCAGGTGCGGAAGCTGTCGAGAATGCCGTGAAGGTCGCCCGGAGTTTCACGGGTCGGCAAGCGATCGTCGTCCTCGAGCACGGGTACCACGGCCGCACCAACCTCACGATGGGCATGACCGCGAAGAACATGCCCTACAAGCAGGGCTTCGGGCCCTTTGCCCCCGAGATCTATCGCGTACCGACGAGTTACCCCTTCCGCGACGGTCCCCACGGCGGGAAGGAGGTGGCACTCGGGGCCACCACTCGTATCGAGAAGGAACTTGGTGGCCGGAACGTCGCCGCGATCATCGTCGAACCGATCCAAGGCGAAGGTGGGTTTATCGTGCCCGCACCCGGGTACCTCACCACTATGGCCGAGTACGCCGCAGCCAACGGCATCGTGTTCGTCGCTGATGAGATTCAGTCGGGATTCTGTCGCTCCGGCGACTGGTTCGCCTCCGAACACGAGAACATCGTCCCCGACCTCATCACCACCGCCAAGGGAATCGCGGGGGGAATGCCCCTCTCCGGACTCACTGGCCGCGCAGACATCATGGACGCGGTCCACGCGGGCGGCCTCGGGGGTACGTATGGCGGCAATCCCGTCGCCTGCGCAGGGGCTCTCGGTGCGATCCGGTGGATGGAGGAGAACGACGCATGCGGGCGTGCACGTGCGATCGAATCCATCATGGTTCCCCGGCTGCGCGACATCCAGGGCAACTTCCCGCAGATCGGTGACATCCGCGGGCGCGGGGCCATGCTTGCCATCGAACTTGTGGAGGCCGGGACCACCAATCCCAACGGCACCCTCGCGTCGGACCTGAACAAGTTCTGCCATCGCAACGGGGTTGTGACGTTGACGACCGGTACCTACGGCAACGTTTTCCGCTTCCTGCCGCCACTCACGATGCCGGATCACCTTCTGGAGGAAGCCCTCTCGGTCCTGCAGCAGGGATTCGAGGAGTGCGCCTAACTCAGCGATCCTCCAAGAGGCCGGACGCTGGATCCCATGCACTTCCGGCCTTACGTTTCGCCATACCGCTCAACACCTCGAGGACAACCCGATTACCGAGGATCGCGGTGATATCCGCGTGATCGAACGGCGGTGACACCTCCACGACGTCGATACCCACCAGGGGCACCTCATAGGCGATCCGCCGGACCGCGTCGAGCAGTTGCCGCGACGTGAGGCCACCCGGCTCCGGGGTGCCGGTTCCCGGGGCCGAGCCCGGGTCCACCACATCGATATCGACGGAGAGGAAGACGCCGTCGCACTCATCCATCGCAGCGGCCAGGACTTCCTCGAGGACCACGTCGAATCCCCGGGCAACGATCTCGGTCATCTCATAGGAGCGCATCTGTTGCGCGGCCATCCACTCGAGGACATCCGGTGGGGGCCAATAGCCGCGGAGTCCGATTTGGAAGAAGCGATCACCTCGCGCTGCACCTGACTCGATCAGCCGACGCATCGGCTGTCCGTGCCCGACCAGCGAGCCGAACTCGATATCTCCCGTGTCCGCGTGCGCGTCGAAGTGAATCACCGAGACCCGTCCCCATCCACGAGCCCGGGCGACACCCGTCACATCGGGCCAGGTGATCGTGTGGTCTCCACCGAGAACAAGAGGGACGGCGCCGGTGGCCGCGATGGACTCCACGACCCGCTCGAGGCTGGCGCAAGACCTCACCGCATCCCCGGAGTACATCTCGACGTCTCCCGCATCGACGACGCCGAGATCCTTCAGGCCGTCGACACGTAGGGCGAGTGAAGGCCGGGATCCGTCGTGGCCCAGATAGCAGGCGGCGCGCATGGCGCCGGGGCCAAACCGCGCTCCCGACCGGTAGGACGTGCCACCGTCGAAAGGGGCACCGAGGATGACGACGTCCGCCCCCGCGAACGTGTTCGGATCCGAAGCATCGGCTTCCGGAACTCCGAGGAACGTGTAGTCCGGACCGTACTGCGCTCCGTACCGGGCCATGGAGCGACCCTATCCGGCTTCAGGAGTCGAAGCCCATGCCGAGTCTGTCCAGCAACCGTAACCAGAGGTTCCTGCGTCCGCGCTCGTCGGCTCTCTGGAGGGAGAGCGTCGTCCACTTGATGCCGAGAGAACGCAGGGGTTCCGGCGGGAAAGGAAGTGGCTTCGTCTGGACCATCTCGAGTCGAGTGCGCTGTGTGTCGCGTCCAGAAAGAAGGTCCAACATGACGTGGGCCGCGAATCGACTCGATCCGACACCGAGACCCGTGAAGCCCGCCGCGTAGGCGACCTTGCCACCCGCTTCCGTCCCCCAGAAGGCAGTGAATCGGGAGCATGTGTCGATCGCTCCCCCCCAGGCGTGCGAAAAACGCACCCCCTCCAGTTGCGGGAATGTCTGCAGGAAATGGGTCGCGAGACGGCGGTAGCTGTCCTCGTCGTTCTCAAACTGCGGACCGAAGCCGTTCCCGGGGTGATACACCGCGTCGTACCCGCCCCAGAGGATGCGCCCATCGGCGGTGGGCCGGTAGTAGTGGAACTGGTTGCCCACATCGCACAGCCCCTGACCGCCGGCCCACCCCACCGAATCCCATTGGGCGTTCGTCAGGGGCTCCGTCATGAGCACGTAGTCGTAGACCGGCACCACCCGATGACGCACCGCGGGAATCAGGCTCGGGTAGGCATTCGTGGCGATGATGACCCGGCGCGCCATCACGCGACCCTCGCGGGTGGTGACGGCTACCCGGTCTCCGTGATCTTCGAACTCCACCACCTCGGTGTTCTCATGGATCCGGACACCTTGCACCTCTGCTACTCGCGCCATACCCCAGACAAGACGCGCCGGGTCGACGAGCGCCACCCCGCGCCGATCGAGAACGCCTGCGAGATAGGACTCGGAGTGGATCATCCCGGTTATGGCCTCGCGATCGAGGAACTCACCAGCGACACCCAGCGCACTCAGTTCATCCACGGCTTCGAGCAGTTCCTCTACTTGATGCGCAGCAACGGCAACAGCGATTTCCCCTGATCTCCGGAAATCACAGTCGATTCGGTTGAGCGCGACGAATCGCTCAATGTCATCGAGATTGCGCATACCGAGATCCAGAAGCGTGGGCATCTCGTCGGGCCACCGGGAGAGGCCATTTCCGAAACCGTGCGTGAGGCTCGCCGACACGAGCCCACCATTGCGTCCGGTGCCGCCGTCACCGATTCGTCCGCACTCAAGAACCATGACATCGGCTCCCAGATCCCCGTCATGGGCGAGGAGCGCGCTCCAGATCCCCGTGAATCCACCTCCGACGACGACCAGGTCCGCGGTCGTCTCGCCTACGAGGTGCGGACGAGGTTCAGGCCTATCGGCGCTATCGAGCCAGTACACCCGACGCTGAACATCCCGCAGTGAGGCTTCCGCCTCGCGGGTAGGGGTTGTTGCGAATCGCATGGGCACTTCCAGTGCTGGTCGGGACGCGGGACGCGGCCGATCGCCACGCCGTCCCACCAGTCCCTTCCACAGACTCGACTGCCTCCATGCTACGCCCATCCGGGGCTAGGAGCGCGACATCACATCCACGGTTGCGGGACTGCGATCGTCCTCGGGTACGACCTCCAAGGACTTCCGGCGTCGGTAACTGACGAATTGACTCGTCAGGACGATCGCCAACGCCACGAGGAACACGAGGGTCGCGAGGGCGTTCACCTGAACCGGGATGCCCCGCTGCGCGGCTCCCCAGATGAAGATCGGGAAGGTCACAAGCGTTCCCGCATTGAAGAAACTGATGATGAAGTCATCGAAGCTCAGGGCGAATCCCAGCAGCGCCGCACCAATGATTCCTGGCAGGACGAGGGGAAGGGTCACGTACCGGAAGGTCGCCCTGGGGCTCGCGTAGAGATCCCGAGCGGCCTCTTCGAGCCGGGGATCGAGGCCCTGCAGTCGCGCCTTCACCGTCACGACGACAAAGGAGATGATGAACATGATGTGGGCGATGATCACGGTGACTTCACCGAGAGGGAAACGCAGGTTCAAGAACAGCGCCAGCAGACTCGAACCCATGACCACTTCCGGCGTCGCCATCGGGAGGAAGATCAGCAGGTTCGTGGAGGATCGTCCGCGAAATCGGTAGCGCACCAGGGCGAAGGCGATCATGGTGCCGAAGATGGTCGCCACGACAGTCGAGATGAGCCCGATCTGAATACTCACCAGGAACGAGTCGCAGACTCCTGGCACACCACAAAGGTTCTGCCATGCGTCGGTCGAGAACTGATTCCAACTGATGTTGAACTTGCCATCGGGCTTGTTGAAGCTCATCACCGCGATCACGGCAACGGGGATGAAGAGGTAGACGAGGACCAGGATCCCGATAATCGCGATCAGGTTCTTTCGGAGCCATGTCATCAGACCAGATCCTCCGTCCCCGCACGACGGATGTAGCTGAAAACGAGGACCAGGATCGCCGCCATCAGGATGAAGGACAGCGCGCTTGCGATCGGGTAATCCCGGAACTGGATGAAGTTGACCTGGATCGCATTCCCGATCATGCGGTCACCCGTCGATCCCAACAGCTGGGCGTTGATGTAGTCACCCATCGCGGGAATGAACGTGAGCAGGGTTCCGGCCACCACCCCCGGAAGGGACAGCGGCCAGGTCACCGTCCGGAAGGTCGTCACGGGTGATGCGTAGAGGTCGCTGCCCGCCTCGATCAAACGCGGATCGATCTTCTCCAGTGCTGCATAGAGCGGGAGGATCATGAAGGGCAGGAAGTTATAGGTAAGCCCCGCGACGACAGCTATAACAGTGTTGAGGATTCGGTCGTCGGGCAGGAGATTG
>JBEIHR010000014.1:0-29497 GCA_040381195.1 Rubricoccaceae bacterium | reverse complement strand
CTCGAGGGTGCACGGCGGCACGACCACGACATCGATCCGGACTAACTGACCGACTCCTCAGCTTCCAGGAGCCCGAGATCACGTGCACGCTTCGCCGCCGCGACTCGATCATTGACCTTCAAGGCCCGAAGCGCCTTCTGGATCTCCGCCTTGACCGTGCTCGACGAATAGCCCAACGACATCGCAATCGAGGCATTCGACTTGCCAAGCTCGACAAGACGGAGGATCTCCTGCTGTCGATCTGAAAGCGCGATCACGGAGGTACTCACGGGACGCCAGATCTCAGGGGTCTGCACGCCGCTGAGCGGATGCGTAGCCCAGATTCCGAGAGTGGCGCACACACCCTGGATGAATTCGACATCCTTCGCATCCCAGGCACGCCGCGACGCGGTGTAGAACCCGACCACACCCAAGGTGGCCCCCTGAGCCTGGATGGGCGCATGCATGACATCCCCCTCGCCGAATCTCTCGGCCATCCTGTCCCAGAGATCCTTGTCGATGCGCACGACTTCGTACCGATCCCATAATTCGGCGAAAGGGATCACAACGACTTCCGACTCGCGAAAGCACTCGGTCATCGGTGACTCAATGGTCAGCGGCACGAGGGAGTAGCGATCCATTTCGTCATCCGAAAATCCATACCCGCCCATGGTGCGGAGGTAATCCGTGTCGTGGGGGAAAGCGAGGAAGCAGCCGTGCGCATCGAAATTGGACCAGGGTCCGAGCGCGAGGGCTCGCGGCACCGTTGCCGGGTGCGGGAATGCCGATAGGAACATCGTGAACTGGGGCTTCGGCCGCAAGCTCTCGTCGGGCTTCATGACACCTCCGGGATCGAACCCACCGTACCGAGTGTCCATCACGCGAGGGAATGGCCGGGGGACTGAGGTCTATCCAGGGGAGGGGCGTTATGGCCGGGTTATGGCTCGACAGTTTGCGGTATTCCTCGGATGCAACCAGATAACGAGCCAGAATGGTCAGGATGCGGAAACGCAACATGCGGGCCCCGGAGCCTGCTGCTGCGCCATCCATCACGAGTGGGTGGTCGCGTTCGATGTGTGGTGCGCGGTCGCGGGGGGTTCGCGCACTCGAATGCCTCGGGCGCGACCACCCCTGCACGTACATGTATGTACATGGAGTTCCAGCGTTGCAGTCCCCTGCGCAGCAACGATGGTTGCGTAGTTGCTACTGAGTCTGCCAGTCTTGGGTGCGACCCTGTCACGGTTGTTACGCGGCCATGACCGGGTTATAGCCACCGGGGGGAAGCGTGGATTTCATGGGGGAAGTTCCGGTCCGCCTCACCATGACCTGGGATGGACCCCGCCGGCTCAGTGTCGAGGAGGTTGACGGCCAGGTGAGAGTGACCGCTCACGTCGAGTTGTCGGAGGCCAATGTTGTGGCAGCGTGTATTGACCTCGACCCGGCGATTGGGCAGGCGGTCATCAACGCTTGGAGGAACTCGATGACCCTGCCGCGCCCACGCGGGAGCGATCTTTCGGCCAACTGAATGTCACCGTGCGTCCAGCTCTCGTGACAACGGGCGGTATGTCGTTGTCGGGATCCACGGCGCCGATGCGAACGAGAACTTCGTAGACCCCCACCTCCAGTCCGGCCGCAAGGGGTTCCAGGGCATCGACCCTGGGACGCTGCTGTTGCCGGAAAATCCGTGAAAGATTGCCCTTGTCAGAACCGCATCGCTCGGCGAGTTCTTCAAGGGACGTGATGCCCAATTCCGACATTCGGAACCTAAGCCAGGCAGCGCTCTGTTCGGGGGTGGCGTGCATGGAAACCTCCCGACAGGTCGACGGAGTAACACTAATTCACGGACTCCAGTATGACTGGGCCGCGTGATCGAAGCCGCGCAGACGGCGCTACCGTGACCACATGTCCGAAAAGCCCGTCACGTCACTGGACGTGATCCGCAGGGCACCGAAGGCCCTGCTCCATGATCACCTGGACGGGGGTCTTCGGCCACAAACGGTCATTGACCTGGCTGAGGAGTCGGGGTATCAGGGACTGCCGGCCCATGAGGCGGGTGCTCTGTCCCGGTGGTTTTCCGAGGCGGCCTATTCCGGGTCGCTCGAGCGCTACCTCGACACCCTCCAGCACACGGTCGGCGTGACCCAGACCGCCCCGGCCCTGTCGCGAGTGGCACGGGAGTGCGCGGAGGACCTTGCTTCGGACGGCGTGGTGTACGCCGAGGTGCGGTACGCCCCGGAACTGCACGTGCAGAAGGGATTGACCCTGCACGAGGTGGTCGAGGCGGTGCTGGCGGGTTTCGACGAGGGCGTCGCCGCGGCACGTGCGGCCGGGCACTGGATCCGGGTGGGTGTGCTGTTGACGGCGATGCGCACCGCAACCCATTCGCGGGAGATCGCCGAGTTGGCTGTGGAGTATCGGGACCGTGGTGTGGTCGGCTTCGACATCGCGGGTGCCGAGGCCGGTTTCCCGCCCACCCGACACCTGGACGCCTTCGAATACCTGCGCCGAGAGAACGCCCACTTCACCATCCATGCCGGTGAGGCCTTCGGGCTCCCGTCCATCTGGGAGGCAATCCAGTGGTGCGGCGCGGACCGTCTCGGTCACGGTGTCCGCATCGTCGACGACATCACGGTGGACCCTGATGGGAGGGTCCGCCTCGGGAAACTGGCGGCCTACGTGCGCGATCGCCGCATCCCGTTGGAGTTGTGTCCGACATCGAACATCCAGACCGGGGTGGCCCCATCGATCGATAAGCACCCCATCGGATTGCTGCGTGACCTCGGCTTTCGGGTGACCATCAACACGGATAACCGGTTGATGTCCGGGACGTCCATGACCAGGGAAATGCAGTTGTGTTGCGAGGCGTTCGGGTGGACTCTCGATGATCTGCAGTGGTTGACTGTCAACGCCATGAAAAGCGCATTCATCCCGTTCGACGAGCGGCTGGACATCATCAACACCCGCATCAAGCCCGGATATGCCGCGCTCAAGGCCGAGTCGGCGGGCTGACATGGCACTCGTGGAGACACTGCAGGAGCAGCAGATTCGGGTCGAGGATCTCCGTCACAGTTTGGGGCGTGTGCGCGAGGCCCTCGACCAGACGGACGCGGTGCTCGGTGCTGCCGAGGAGACCTTGGAGCGCGCGGAGATCGTGATCGAGCAGAGCAAGCGCGCGATGCCGGTGCTGGCGGTGGGTCTCGTCGTGGTTGCAGTCGGTATCGGTGTGGTGGTGTGGCTGCGTAGGCGGTCCAGAAACGAGGACTAACGCGTCCGTGGATTCCCTGGCGTGCCGCCCGGACGGTCCTCGCGGGATGGCGGTTACGGTTTCTACGTGAGCGAGGTGCCTAACGCGCGTCACCGCGGCGCCTTCATCGAGATGCTGATCGGTTCGATCATCGGACTGGTCGCCTCGTTCGTCCTCGCGGTGGATGCCCTCGTGCTCGCCGCCAACCCGAACGCGATATTCAGCTGCGACATCAACGCGAAGATCTCCTGCGGAACCGTCGGATCCTCGTGGCAGGCGAACCTGTTGGGATTCCCCAACGCCTTCATCGGACTGATCACCGAACCGGTCGTGATCACCCTGGCCGTGGCCGCCCTCGGTGGCGTGCGCTTTCCGCGCTGGTTCATGCTGACGGCCCAAGGGTTCTATTCGATCGGGTTCGCCTTCGCCTACTGGCTGTTCTTCCAGTCCTACTTCGTGATCGGCGCACTCTGCCCGTGGTGCTTGACGATCACGGTGACCACCACGCTGGTGTTCTTCTCCATCACCCGTGTCAACATCCTCGACGGCAACCTGCGGTTCGGTCGCGCCACGTCGGCGGTGCAGACCGCCGTGCGGGGGTGGGTGGACGTCTACGTGACGCTTGCCATCCTCGCGATCTTCGGTGCGATGGTGGCTGTGAGGTACCTCTAGGCGGCGCGACGCGAGAGCAGGCGGTCGAGCGCCCAGAAGATGATCCCGATGATGATCCCGAGAACTGCCACGCCGCAGATGTTCACGATCGCAGTGCCGAGGCCGAGATCGGCCGCATTGAGGAAGCCGTAGGGGTAGGCGTCGATGAACGATCCGCGGATGAGGATGTAGACCGCCCAGGCGATCGGGATGATCAAGGCGGTGAAGATCGTGGCGAAGGAGATCTGCCGCCGTGGTCCCAGGATCAGGAACATCAGCACGGTCAGGACCGGGATGATGTAGTGGCTCAGCGCATTGGTGACGATGTAGAGCCCCTCGGGACTCGAGTCCGGTGCCAGCACGATGGCGAAGATCAGCCCGGTCACAGAGATCATGAGCAGGGAATCCATGCGGAGGGTTCCCCAGAGGAGGCCCGTGCGGTGCAGGTTTCGGGCGAGCATGGTGAGCACGATCGCCACCAGCACGTTGCTCAGATTCGTGAAGTAGCTGAACCAGTCGAAGACCCGACCCAGGGCGCCCTCGATGCCGGGGGCGTTGAGGCCGTAGCTGTACGGCTGCACGTCGGTCGAGGGGTAGACGTCGAAGAGGTTCAGGATGAACGACAGCGCCATATCGAACCAGGAAATGCCTGCCGCGATCGCGAATGCCCGAGCCTTTGTCATGGGCGCACGCTAGTCCCGCATGTGGACATCCACAGGCATATCGGGCTCCGGTGATCTCTCCCGCGTCGCGGAATCGGGGCGGACATACGGTGGGGATGCCACCACCATGGAGGGATGAATTCTTTACTTCATGAGAAAAATCTTTACTATGGGTGGGTGGACTACAAGGTTTCCAGCCAGGGGCAGGTGACTCTGCCGAAGTTCGTGCGCGACGCCCTCGGCATCGAGCCGGGTGACCGCCTCGAGTTCGAGGTCCGCGGGAATGAACTCGTTGGGCGCAAGAAGCGCACGAAGGCCAACTTCGATCGGTTCCGTGGAATCCTCGCCGACGGTCGATCGACAGACGAAATCATGCGAGAACTACGACCGGTGCGAGCCTGGGACGACGAGTGATCACGGCGGTCGACACCAACGTTCTGATCGATCTGATCGCCGTGGATGTCCCACATGGACGAGATTCACAAGCCGCCCTGGAGCGGGCCGCAGATGACGGCGGGCTTGTCGCATCGCCTGTTGTAGTGGCCGAGTTAATCGCGGCATTCCATTCCTCGGATCGAGCAAAGGACTTTCTGGACGGCATGGGGGTTGTGGTTGTGACGCCGACGTGGGAGGAGTTGGGCGTCGCAGGGGGCCTCTGGCGCTCACGGCGTGGACAGGGTAGGGAGCGGATCCTCCCCGACTTCCTGATCGTGGCAAATGCGACGGTCGCCGCGGATCGCCTGCTGACACGGGACTCTGGGATGGCACGCCTTGCGACCACGGGACTCGCGGTCGTCACTCCACAGGAATTGCTGGCGTCCTAAACGCCCATCGGGTGCCACACGGTCTTGATCTCGACGAAGGCACGCATGCGTGATGTCGTCGGTGTGGCGAACCAGTCCGCGTCGGGGCGAGCTCCGCGCACGCGCTTGACCGTGCCTGCCGCCTCCCGCTCGAGGTCAGCGGCAAGACCCTCATCGATGATCCCGCTGAGGTCGAGTGCGTTGACGTCCGCATGCGACGCAAGCCACGGCATGACCTCACCGGGTGCTCCCGTGAGGACATTGACCACACCGGCAGGGACGTCGGAGGTGGCCAGGCACTCGGCGAGGGTGATCGCCGGGATGGGGTGCACGGGACTGGGCATCACGATCACGGCGTTGCCGGTGACGATGATTGGGGCGATCACGCTGACGAGACCGAGCAGGCTCGGCTGCTGGGGTGCGACCGCCGCGACCACACCGGTGGGCTCGGGAATGGAGAAGTCGAAGTAGGGACCCGCGACCGGATTGCTGCTGCCCGCCACCTGCGCGAACTTGTCCGCCCAGCCGGCGTACCAGACCCAGCGGTCGATGGCGGCATCGAGTTGCGCGGTCGCCTTCTTCTCCGAGAGTCCCTCACCCTGCTCGATGTCGGCGATGAACTGGTCTCGTCGGCCTTCCATGACTTCGGCGATTCGGTAGAGCACCTGGCCCCGGTTGTAGGCGGTGGCCTTCGCCCACGCGGTGGTTCCGGCCCGCGCCGCGAGGACGGCGTCGCGGGCGTCCTTCCGCGATGCCTGGGCGATGTTGGCGAGGAAGTCGCCACTGCTGCTCGTGACCTCGTAGGTGCGTCCGGATTCACTGCGCGGGAACGCTCCGCCGATGAAGAGTTTGTGCGTCTTGCGCACTTCCACTCGATCGCTCATGACGGATCCTCCACGGCGAGGTAGGCACCAAGTCCCTGGATGCCACCCTCGCGACCGAACCCGGACTCCTTGTAGCCACCGAACGGGCTTGTCGGATCGAAGCGGTTGAACGTATTCGCCCACACCACGCCCGCCTTGACCCGGTTGGCCATCCAGAGGATTTGGCTGCCCTTCTCGGTCCAGATGCCCGCCGACAGCCCGAAGGGAGTGTTGTTCGCCTTCTCGACCGCCTCGCCGGGGGTGCGGAAGGTGAGCACCGACAGAACGGGCCCGAAGATCTCCTCGCGCGCGATGCGGTGCGCCTGGGTGACGTTGGTGAAGACCGTCGGGGGGAACCAGAAGCCCTTCTCGGGGATCGCGCACGCCGGGCTCCAGCGTTGCGCGCCCTCGTCCTCACCGGCCTGGGTGAGTTCCTGGATCTTTGCCAGTTGGTCGCGGGAGTTGATCGCACCGATATCGGTGTTCTTGTCCAGCGGGTCCCCGAGACGCAGCGTGCCGAGGCGTCGTTTGAGTGACGCGAGGACCTCATCTTGGATGGACTCCTGGACCAGCAGTCGGCTCCCGGCACAGCACACGTGACCCTGATTGAAGTAGATACCGTTGACGATGCCCTCGATCGCCTCATCGATGGGTGCATCGTCGAAGATGATGTTGGCTGCCTTGCCGCCGAGTTCGAGGGTGAGCTTCTTGCCGGTTCCGGCGACCGCGCGCTGAATGGCCTTGCCCACCTCGGTGGAACCGGTGAAGGCAACCTTGTCGACATCCGGGTGCTCGACGAGCATCCGCCCGGTCTCGCCCGCACCGGTGAGGATGTTCACGACTCCCGGTGGAAGGTCCGCCTGCTGGCAGATGTCGGCGAAGGCGAGAGCCGTCAGGGGAGTGGTCTCGGCCGGCTTGAGCACCACCGTGTTCCCGCAGGCCAAGGCTGGTGCGATCTTCCACGCGAGCATGAGGAGTGGGAAGTTCCAGGGGATGACCTGCGCGGCGACTCCGAGCGGCCGCGGGTTGTCACCCACGCCGGCGAACTCGAGTTTGTCCGCCCAGCCCGCGTGGTAGAAGAAATGCGCTGCGGCCAGGGGCAGGTCGACATCGCGTGATTCCCGGATCGGCTTGCCGTTGTCCAGGGATTCCAGCACCGCCAACTCCCGCGAGCGCTCCTGGATGATGCGCGCGATGCGGAACAGGTACTTGGCCCGGTCCCGGCCCTCCATCGGTCCCCAGACCTTGGTGAAGGCCTTGCGCGCGGCGCTGACCGCTGCATCGACATCGGCCTGACCGGCCTCACTCACCTCGGCCAGGACCTCCTCGGAGGCCGGATTGACGGTCGTGAAGTAATTCCCGGAGCGCGGCTCGACGAACTTCCCGTTGATGAACAGTCCGTAGTGCGGGGCGATATCCACGACGGCGCGGGACTCGGGGGCGGGGGCGTAGTCGAAGGCCATAGTCAGTCGATTGTGACGTAGTCGGGGCCGGAGTAGTGACCGGTGGTCATGCGTTGCCGTTGCAGCAGCAGGTCGTTGAGCAAGGCCGAGGCACCGAAGCGGAAGAGATCGGGTGTGAGCCACGCCTCGCCGACGGTCTCCTTGACCAGCACTAGGTACTTGATCGCGTCCTTGGCCGTGCGGATTCCACCCGCTGCCTTCACTCCGACGCGCCTGCCGTGCGAGTCCGCGAAGTCCCGCACCGCTTCGAGCATCACCAAGGTCACCGGCAGGGTGGCTGCAGGGGTCACCTTGCCGGTGCTGGTCTTGATGAAGTCGGCACCCGCGAGCATCGCGAGCCAGCTCGCCCGCCGCACGTTGTCAAGGGTGGTGAGTTCCCCGGTCTCCAGGATCACCTTCAGGTGCGCGGGACCGCAAGCACGTTTGATCTCGGCGATCTCGGTGAAGACCTTGAGGTAGTTGCCAGCGAGGAACGCACCGCGATCGATCACCATGTCGATCTCATCCGCTCCCGCGGCGACGGCGTCGTGGGTGTCCATGATCTTCACGGGCAGGCTGGCGCGTCCGCTTGGGAATGCCGTGGCGACGGCTGCCACGTGCACGCGCTCACCCACCGCGGCGCGCACAATCGGCACGAGGTCTCCGTAGACGCAGACGGCTGCGACCGGTGGGCAGGTCGGATCCGTCGGGTCGGGGTGAAGGGCTTTGGCGCACAGAGCGGTGACCTTGCCGGGGGTGTCCATGCCCTCGAGGGTGGTGAGGTCGATCATGCGGATCGCGAGATCCACCGCATAGAGCTTCGAGGACGTCTTGATCGAGCGTGTGCCCAGCATCGCTATCCGGCCCTCGGCGCCAATCTGGTCGACACCGGGAAGACCATGGAGGAGGGCGCGGAGATCTGCGTTCGAAGAGCCGATCTCGGTGGCGGTCACGTCGTCACTGTATCCAGGGTGAATCCATCTCATCCCGGGAGTCTGAGGCGGCGGGAGCATCGACCATGCGCCTACGATCCTCGAGTGAGCATCAGCGGACCGAGTCCGGCCGGCGCCATCCTCGACCACATCGGGCCCCACACCAACGTGGTGGTTCCGACCGCCAACGGCGAACCCCTCACCGTCGTCGATGCCCTCGTCGCCGAGGAAGCGCAGTTGACCGGTGTCCGCATCCACCAGGTCTTCGGCCTACGGGCACGTGACTACGGCAGTCTCGATCCCCAGCGACTTCGCTACGTGTCCTACTTCCTGTCGTCGGTGCTGCGCGACCCGTTCGCGCGCGGTGAGGTGGATCTGGTCCCCACGGACCTGTCTGCCATGCCGGCACTTATGCGGGCACTGCCCGATGTCGTTCTCGTGGCCGCATGCAGCCCACCCGATCCCTACGGCTTCGTCAGTCTCGGTTGCGGAGCCAACTACGCGGCCGAGTTGTTGGGTCACGTTCCAACATTCCTCGAAGTCAACCCCCACATGCCACACACTCCGGGCCATCATCGCGTCCACCTATCGACCGTCACCGGTTGGTGCGAGGCCGATTACCCGCTCATCACCATCGAGCAGGCGGAGGCGACCGATGTCGATCGTGCCATCGCTGACCATGTGGCCGACCGGATCGTCGATGGTTCCACGCTGCAAATCGGAGTGGGCGCGGTTCCCGATGCAATCGCCGCCCATCTGACCGGCCACCAGCACCTGGGGATCCATACGGAGCTTTTCAGTGATGGACTGCGCATGCTCGTGGAGTCGGGCGCGGCGACGGGGGCGCGCAAACGTACGGGTCGTAATCTCGCCGTGACGACCGATGCCCTCGGGTCTCAGGCGCTGCTGGACTTTTTGGACGGTACGCAGGCGGTGGAGTTCTGGGCCGTCAATGAAACCAACGACTTCGCCACCATCGCCGCGGAGCCGAATTTCGTGGCGATCAACGCAACCATGCAGATCGATCTGCTGGGTCAATGCGCGTCCGAGTCGTTGGGTACGCATTACGTCTCGGGCTCGGGTGGTCAGAGCGACTTCATGAATGCGGCGCGCTACTCCGAGGGTGGACAGTCGTTCATGGTCACGCACTCCACGGCCAACACTCCCGATGGTCCGGTCTCGCGAATTGTGCCCGAACTCTCACCCGGTGCGGTGGTGACCACTCGCAAGAACTCCATCGACAAGGTGGCAACCGAGTTCGGCGTGGCGGAACTCCAAGGCGCGTCGGTCGCTGATCGCGCCCGTGCGCTGATCGCCATCGCGCACCCCGACCACCGAGAAGCCCTGACCAGCGAGGCCCGTCGGCTGGGGTATCTCCACTAGGGATGCAGTTCCGCGACGACGGTGCTCACGTGAGCCAGGTTTTCACGTCCACCGCGAGGGACTCGAGCTGCTCCTCGGCCTGCGCACGGGCGCCCTCCACGGTCGCGGTGACCTGCACGACGGCTTGCAGGTAACACTTGACCTTGGGTTCGGTTCCACTCGGGCGAATGATCACGCGGGCGTTGCCCTCCAGTTCGAAGAGCAGGCCATCCGTGGGTGGCAGGTCTGATTCGGATGATTCGAGGTCGAGGAAACCCGTGACCTGCTTTCCGGCGATGGACTGTGGTGGATTCGCGCGGAGCGCAGCGATGATCTTGGGGATGCGCGCGCGGTCGCTCACCCGCACCGAGACTTGGTCGGTGGCGTAGAGGCCATAGGTGAGGGCGAGGTCGTCGAGGACGTCGTTCACGCTCATGCCATGGAACTTCAGGTGCGCACACATCTCCGCGGTGAGGAGCGCGGCGGTGATGCCGTCCTTGTCGGCGACGGCCTCCGGGTCCACGCAGTAGCCCAGCGCTTCCTCGTACCCGTAGGCGAGGCCGGGGATGCGCCCGATCCACTTGAAGCCGGTGAGGGTGCGGGCGTAGTCGAAGTCGTGGGCCTCGGCGATCCGGGCAAGAAGCGAACACGAGACGATCGATTGGGCGAGAACGCGACGACCCGTGGGCTCGGCGCGTTGGGTGATCCACCACGCGAGCAGTGCCCCGAGCTCGTCACCGCGCAGCATGCGCCAGCGTCCCTGTCGGTCGGGAGCTGCGAGTGCGCAGCGGTCAGCATCGGGATCGTTGGCGATGACGATGTCGGCGTTGCGGGCCTGCGCGAGGGCGAGGTCGAGGGCCCCTGGTTCCTCCGGGTTGGGGAAGGTGACCGTGGGGAAGGTCGGATCCGGCGCGAACTGCTCCGCCACGGGAGTGACGGGTCCGAACCCGACCGTGGCGAACAGAGTGGTGAGCACGTTGCCGCCGACCCCGTGCAGTGGTGTGTAGACGATGGAGATATCCCGGGCAGCCTTCGGTGGAATGAGTGAGGCGGCCCGCTGGATGTAATCGTGCGTGATGTCGTCACTGAGCGTGTCCCACTCCTCCCCGCGGGGGATATCGGCGAGGGGTCGCTGTGCGATGCGCGCGATCTCCGCCTCGATCTGCGCATCCGCAGGCGGGATGATCTGGCACCCGTCACCCAGGTAGACCTTGTAGCCGTTGTCCTGGGGTGGGTTGTGGCTGGCCGTCACCATCACCCCCGCGGCGCACCCCAGTCGTCGGATGGCGTAGGCCAGCACGGGTGTCGGACAGGGGGCGGGGAACACCATGGCGGAGATCCCCGCGCCGGTCAGAACTTCCGCGGTATCGCGTGCGAAGACATCGGACTTGTGGCGCGCGTCGTACCCGATCACGACCGCACACCCATGTGGATGTGACCTCCTGAGGTACTCGGCCAGTCCCGCTGCGGCCTGGGTGACGACCACGCGGTTCATGCGATTCGGGCCCGGTCCGAGTGCGCCACGGAGTCCCGCGGTGCCGAAGGAGAGTCGCTGCGCGAAGCAGTCGGAAAGCTGGGCCTCGTCCCCGAGCATCGCCTCGAGTTGTGCTCGAGTGTCGGGATCGGGGTCCTCGGCGAGCCAGGCCTCGGCTCGCGCACGCAGGGTCATGGGATTCGTCGGATGACGGTGGCCAGCAAACCGCCCATGCGGGTAGCCGCCGCCTTCCCCGCGTCCAACACTTCCTCGTGGTTGAGCGGTCCGGCCATTCCGGCCGCGAGATTCGTCACCAGCGAGACGCCCAGGATCTCCAACCCGAGGGAACGCGCGACGATCGCTTCGAGCGCGGTACTCATCCCCACGAGGGTGCCCCCGATAGCGCGGACCATCCCGATCTCTGCCGGTGTCTCGTACATCGGTCCACGGAATTGGGCGTAGACACCGTCCACGAGAGTGGGATCAATCTCCCGGCACATAGCGCGCAGTCGACCCGAGTAGAGGTCGGTGAGATCGACGAAGTGCGCCCCATGTAGTGGTGATGCGCCGGTGAGGTTGATGTGGTCGGCGATGAGCACGGGCGTGCCAGGGCTCCATGCCGGATCGAGACCACCGCAGCCGTTCGTCAAGACGATGGTGCGGCAGCCAGCCTGCTGTGCGGTGCGGACACCGTGGGTGACGGCATCGACACCCCTCCCCTCGTAGAGATGGGTCCGACCGAGGAAGACGAGGACCCGGGTGCCATCGGCATCGACGCTACGGATGGTCCCGGCATGGCCGTCGACCGCGGGAGCGGAGAAGTGGGGGAGCTCGGTGTTCGGGAACTCGGCCACCGTGGTGCCGAGCAGGTCCGCGGCGGGAACCCATCCGGATCCGAGGACCACGGCCACGTCATGGGTCTCGACCCCGGTGAGTGCGCGCAGGGTTAGCGCGGACTCGGCGGCCTTGTCCTGCAGGGTTTGGGTCTCGGCGTTGAACGGCACCCCGGCAACCTACTCCGCCGCGAGGTGCAATCGCCGCGCTGCTTCGGCGATCGATCCGGTCAGGCTGGGGTAGACCGTGAAGGTCTGTGCCAATTGATCCACCGTGAGGCGCTGCTCCACGGCGATGGTCAGGGGATGGATGAGCTCGCTGGCGTGCGGGCTGACGACAACAGCCCCGGCGATGATGCGCGAGGTGCGGCGGCAGATGATCTTGATGAACCCGTGCTCAATCTCCTCCATCTTCGCTCGAGCGTTGGTGGCCAGTGGCATGACGTACACGTCGGCCCGTGCATCGCCCGAGTCGAGTTGCGCCTGGGACAACCCCACAGTGGCGATCTCGGGTGCCGTGAAGACGGTGCTCGACACGTGTTCCACCTCGAGGGGATTCACCGCGTCACCGAGGGCATGCCACATGGCGATGCGTCCCTGCATCGCCGCAACGGATGCAAGCATCTGCACCCCGGTGACATCACCCGCTGCGTAGATTCCGCGCACGTTCGTGCGCGAGACACGGTCGACCGCGATGAAGCCTCGCTCATCAAGACCGACTCCTGCGACATCGAGACCGATGTCGTCACTGTTGGGAAGTGAGCCGACCGCCATGAGGACGTGGCTTCCGTCGATGCGTCGCCCGTCCGCCAGTGTCACCCGGACACCGCCGGGCGTCCGCTCGGCGGTGAGTGCCCGCGACCGGGGAAGGACCGTGATACCGCGCTTGGCGAAGACGTCCTCGATCACCCGGGCGGCATCGGCATCCTCGCCGGGCAGCACGCGATCCCGGGACGAAATCAGCGTGACCTCAGATCCCAAGGCCCGATACGCGGATGCGAACTCTGCCCCTGTGACACCGGAGCCCACGACGATCAGGTGCGCGGGCAGTGTGGGGAGCGAGTAGAGCTGTTCCCAGGTCAGGATGCGCTCACCGTCCGGCTGTGCCTCGGGCATCGTGCGGGGTCGCGCTCCCGTGGCGATCAGGATGACGTCGGCGTCGATGCTCTCTCGGGCACCGCTCCCTCCGGTGACGGCGAGCCGGTTCGTCCCGGTGAAGCGGGCGAATCCCTCGACGAGGCGCACTCCGCGGGCGGCCAACTGCGCGGCGATATCCGTGCTCTGGGTGCGGGCCATGTCGAGGATGCGCGCGTTGACCGCTGCGAGGTCGACCGAGATATCCGCAGCGACGGGCGGTGCCCCATGGATGCGGACCCCCACGGCTCCAGAGTCGGCCGCCTCGGTCACGGCTCCGGCCGTGGCGACCAGCGCCTTGCTCGGCACGCAGTCGGTGAGAACGGCGGATCCCCCCACGCCCTGGTGGACGAGCGTGACCTCGGCGCCCAGTTGTCGCCCGACGAGTGCGGCTTCGTAGCCCCCGGGGCCCGCTCCGATGATCGCGACGTGGGTCACGCGCGCCATCCTTGCCTACCGCCGTGAACGTTCCATTACGGGCGGCGGACACCTACCCTGGGCGCGTGGCCCTCTACGCCGCCTACGGCATGAACCTCGACCCCCATCGGATGGCCGAGCGCGCACCCGCGTCCCCGGCCCAGGGGATCGGCTGGGTGCGGGGGTGGCGCATGACGTTCGCGGGGGACGAGTTGGTGGGTTTCGGTGCGATGTGCACGATGGTGGAGGACCCAGGCTCCTCGGTGTTCACCATGCTCTACGACGTCACCCGACTCGACGAAATGGCCCTCGACATCTGGGAGGACGTTGAGCTCGGAATGTGGCGCAAGATCCGGGTGCGCGTCGACACGATGGATGGCGAGGTCCTGGCTTGGGCGTATGTCCTCGACGCCTACGAGGGCGGATTGCCTGCTGCGGATTACCTGGAGAACCTCGCCTGCGCTGCCGAGGCTGCAGGAGCACCGACGGATTACGTGTCCGCGATCCGGAACCGCATCACCGAAGGCTAGGCGTCGACGATCTCGCAGAGCACAGTGTCAGACGGAACGGTGGTTCCCGGCGTGGCCTGCAGGCGCGTGACGGTCCCATCCTTGTGGGCGGTGAGCGGTTGCTCCATCTTCATGGCCTCGAGAACCACGATGAGGTCACCCTTCGACACGGATTGACCCTCGGACACCTCGACCTTCACAACCGTTCCCTGCATGGGCGCGACGACGGCGTCGCCGGACGCGACGTGTTCCACGCGGGCTCTCGTGCGCTTCGTGCGCTTCTGCGCGCCTCCGTTCTGGGAACGCGTGAAGCCGGCGGGAACGGTGACTTCGAGTCGTTTACCCCCGACCTCCACGATCACACTGTGACGTGATTCGGCTGCCTCACCGTCGACCGTCGACCCGTACGCGGCGATCTGGTTGTCGAACTCCGTCTCGATCCAACGGGTATGGACGCTGAAGGGCGTGTCAGCACCGGGTGGAGCGAAGGCGGGATCACGTACGACGGCGCGATGGAACGGGGTTGCCGTTGCGATCCCGTCGATCTGCAGTTCGTCCAATGCGCGTCGGGAGCGCTCGAGGGCTTCGGCACGATCCCGACCCGTCACGATGAGTTTGGCCAGCAGGGAATCGAAGTTCCCACCGATCACATCCCCGGACTGGAATCCGGCGTCAACCCGAACACCCGGTCCACTCGGAACCGTGAACGTGGTCAGCGTGCCGGGGGCGGGAAGGAAACCACGTCCCGGATCCTCCCCGTTGATGCGGAACTCGAGCGAGTGCCCGCGCACCTCGGGGTCCGGGTAGTCGATCACACCACCATCGGCGATGCGGAACTGCTCGCGCACGAGATCGATGCCGGTCACTTCTTCCGATACCGGATGCTCGACCTGGAGACGAGTGTTCACCTCGAGGAACGAGATCGTCCCGTCGGCGCCCACGAGGAACTCGCAGGTTCCGGCATTGACATAGCCGGCCTCGCGGAGGATCGCCTTCGACGATGAGTACAACTGCTCGATCTGCTGCGGGGTGAGAAAGGGAGCCGGCGCCTCTTCCACGAGTTTCTGATGGCGGCGCTGGAGGGAGCAGTCGCGGGTGGATACCACGACGACGTTGCCTTGGGTGTCGGCCAGACACTGGGTCTCGACGTGCCGTGGCTTATCCAGGTAACGCTCGACGAAGCATTCGCCCCGACCGAACGCGGCGACCGCCTCGCGCACCGCGGACTCGTAGAGCTCGGGAATCTCCTCGAGTGTGCGTGCCACCTTCAAGCCGCGACCACCGCCACCGAACGCGGCCTTGATGGCGACAGGCAGGCCGTGCTCCTTCGCGAAAGCAACCACCTCGCTCGCATCGTTCACGGGATCCGCGGTCCCCGGCACCTGGGGCGCCCCCGCGCGCTGGGCGATATGGCGGGCCGAGACCTTGTCGCCGAGGTCGCGAATGGCCTGCGGTGGGGGACCGATCCAGGTCAGACCGGCGTCGATCACCGCCTGGGCGAAATCCGCGTTCTCCGAGAGGAATCCGTACCCCGGGTGGACCGCGTCGGCGCCTGATTTCACGGCAACGTCGATCACCTTGGGGATATCGAGGTAACTCTCGGCGGCGGTCGAGCCACCGAGGGCGTAGGCCTCGTCCGCGAGACGCACGTGGAGTGCGTCGCGGTCCGGTTCCGCGTAGATCGCGACCGACGTGAGTCCGGCATCGCGGCACGCACGGATCACACGTACCGCGATTTCCCCGCGGTTGGCGATGAGCACCGAGCGCACGTGCGCGACTCTAGCGACGGGGTTCCCAGAGGTCGGTCCAGGTGATCGCGAACTCCGCCAGCAGGCGGCGCAGCGTGGGCAGTGACAGTCCCACCACGTTCGAAGGATCCCCCTCGACGCCCTCGACGAAGGCGCCGCCGAGTGCGTCGAGGGTGAACCCCCCGGCCACCTGGAAGGGCTCGCCGGTCGCAAGGTAGGCGTTCATTTCGTCGTCCGAGAGGGTCCCCATATGGACCGTCGTGTGTGCGACGTCGCCGAGGGCACGATCGGAGTTGGGATCGATGAGCCAGTGGCCCGTTCGCAGGATCCCGGAGCGGCCCATCATCAGATGCCACCGCTCCTTGGCCTGGTCCGCGCTCCCGGGCTTGCCGTAGGCGACTCCATCGACATCGAAGACCGAGTCACACCCGAGCACCAGGACGTCCTGCCCGGCGAAGTGGGGCGCAACGGCCTCGGCTTTCGCGCGGGCGAGCAGCAGGCAGATCTCCGCAGGGGTCGCGCCCGGGTGCTCACGTGACAGGGCGTCTTCATCGACGTAGCTCACCTGCACGATCGGAGTGACCCCGGCGTTACGGAGGACGGTGAGGCGCGCGGGTGATTGGGAGGCCAGGACGAGGCGCATCGTCACCGCAGTGACATGCGCCAGGCGAGTGGTCCGTGCTCCAGGGTTCTGCGCAGCCCGCTCGCTCGCTCGGTCCACGCATCGGATGCGGCTTCCTCCGCGGGAATCTGCGCGAAGGCGGCGAGGATCGCGGCGATGTCCTCGTCGGTCGCGTGGCCGGAGATCACGCGGAGCATGGGCGTATCGCTCACAGTGGGATGTTCCCGTGCTTCTTCGGCGGCAGGCTCGCGCGCTTCGTGCGCACCGCACGCAAGGCGCGGGTGAGCTGCAGGCGGGTCTCGTGCGGGAGGATCACGCGGTCCATGTAGCCACGTTCGGCCGCCATATAGGGGTTCGCCAGTGCCTGCTGGTATTCGTCGATGAAGCGGGCTCGCTCGGCCTCGGGATCGCCGGAAGCGGCGAGCTCCTTGCGGTACAGGATGTTGACCGCCGCCTGGGCACCGACCACCGCGATCTCGGCCGTGGGCCAGGCCAGGTTGATGTCTGCGCCGAGGTTCTTCGACCCCATGACCAGGTAGGCCCCTCCGTAGGCCTTCCGGGTCACCACGGTCAGCAGGGGCACGGTCGCCTCCGAGTAGGCGTAGATCAACTTGGCACCGCGCCGGATGATCCCCTCCCACTCCTGGTCCGTGCCCGGCAGGAATCCGGGGACGTCGACGAAGGTGAGCACCGGGATGTTGAAGGCATCGCAGGTGCGCACGAAGCGCGCGGCCTTCTCCGATGCGTCGATGTCGAGGGTTCCCGCGAGGTGCATCGGCTGATTCGCCACCACCCCGATCGCGTGGCCTTCGATCCGTCCGAACCCGGTGATCATGTTCGGCGCGAAAAGAGGCTGCGTTTCGAGGAACTCGTCGTCATCGAGAACCGCTTCGATGACGCGGTGCATGTCGTAGGGCTGGTTGGGGGAGTCGGGGATGATCCGATCGAGGCTGTAGTCCTCGTCGGTGAACTCCATCGGAACTTCGGTCGTGAACACCGGTGGATCGGACAGGTTGTTGCTCGGCAGGAAAGACAGCAGGGCCCGGACATAGTCCAGGGCATCGTTCTCGTCCTCGGCCATGTAGTGCGAGACACCGGACTTGGTGTTGTGCGTGCGGGCACCGCCGAGGTCTTCGAAGGCGACGTCCTCCCCGGTCACGGCCTTGATGACATCCGGCCCTGTGATGAACATGTGCGAGGTCTGATCCACCATGACCGTGAAGTCCGTGATGGCGGGTGAGTAGACCGCACCGCCGGCGCAGGGGCCCATGATCACCGAGATCTGCGGGATGACGCCCGAGGCGTGCACATTGCGTTTGAAGATCTCGCCGTAGAGAGCCAGTGACACCACACCCTCCTGGATGCGCGCGCCGCCGGAGTCATTGAGCCCGATCATGGGGCACCCGGTCTTCATTGCGAGATCCATGATCTTGGTGATCTTCTCGCCGAACACCTCGCCGAGTGAACCCCCGAAAACGGTGAAGTCCTGCGCGAAGATGCATACCTGGCGGCCGTCGATGGTGCCGTAACCGGTAATCACGCCGTCACCGAAGGGGCGGTTGTTCTCCAGGCCGAAGTTGTGGGAGCGATGCCGCACGAGGCCATCGATGGGCTGGAAACTCCCGGGATCGAGCAGCGCCTCGATGCGCTCGAGGGCGGTCATCTTCCCCTTCGCATGCTGCTTGGTGACCGCCTCCGTGCGCAGGGCAGCGGCCTCCGCGCGACGTGACTTCAGGATCTCGGCCTTGCCCGCGCTCGTGCGTGGGTCCAGCCCGTGCGACTCGTCCGTTGCGGCGCTCATGCAGCCTCCCTGACTGCGTACCTTAGCCACGTGAGCGCACTCGACCCCTCGCTCGTCGCGGCACGCATGTATGCGCTGGGCGGGTCATGGCCGGAGCCCATCGTGATGGACAGCGTCGAGTCCACCAACGCGGTGCTGGCTCACCTTCCGGGTGACGCGGATGGCGTGTGCATCGTGGCCGATGAGCAGACCGCGGGACGTGGGCGGCTCGACCGCACCTGGAGTAGCAACGCTGGCGCGGGTGTGTGGATGTCGGTGCGCGTGTCCCTCGCCGGTGTGCCATCGGAGCAATGGGCGGTGCTCACCATGGCTGCCGCGCTCGCCGCCCAGCGTGCCCTCATCGGCGGGTGCGATGTGCCGGCCCGCATCAAGTGGCCCAATGACCTGGTGGTCGGCGCGCGCAAACTCGGGGGGCTGCTGACGGAAGTGGTCGGGTCCGTTGCCATCGTGGGCATCGGGATCAATGTCGACTGGCCCGCAGATCAGCTGCCGACACCGGAAGCCACCTCCGTACTCGTCGAAGGTGGACGAACCGACCGGGCGGAACTGGTCGCCCGCATCCTCGTGGGCCTCGAGGGCCTTCTTCCCGGATGGCGGGAGGGCGGCGCCCAGGTGGTTGCGGAATTCCGCGAGGCGTGCAGCACCCTCGGCCGGGAGGTCACCGTGCAGCTTCCGGGAGGTGGAACGCTCACGGGTATCGCATCCGACATCGATGACCGGGGTCACCTGATCGTTCAGGACCGGGGAACTCCCGTGTCCGTGAGCGCGGGGGATGTCATCCATGCCACGATCACGCCATGGGATATCCGTCCAAGCTCCTCGCCCCCGGCGAAGTAATCAAGTTCCAGACGCGGCCGCACTGGCGGGCACTCTTCGCCCCCGGAATCATCTTCCTCGCCACGGTGATCGGCCTCGTGGTGTTGTTGTCATGGGTCGCCTCCACCCTGCCCGGATGGGAGTGGCTCCGGTGGTTGTTCATCGCTGGCGGGCTCGTCATCGTGATCCTGTGGGCGCTGTTGCCGTTCCTGCGCTGGATCACCACTGATTACGTGTTCACCGATCGTCGCATCATCGTGCGCTCCGGCATCATCTCTCGCCGTGGCAAGGACATCCCGTTGTCGAAGGTGAACAACGTCTCCTTCGAGGTGCCCCCGATGGGGCGCGTGCTGAACTACGGGGCGTTACTCATCCAGTCCGCGGGGGAGAACGACGGCCTCACCGTCAAGGACGTCCCCGACGTGGAGCAGATGCAGCGCAGCATCTACGAGTACATCGAAGCGGACGAGAAGCGTCGTCGCGGAAACGAGTAGGTCGAGGTCGGTAGATTCTGGATGTGACACGGGATATCGGCGCCCCACGGGTCGGCATGGTGGGCGGTGGTCAACTTGCCCGGATGACTGCGTCGCCTGCGGCTGCCCTCGGCATCGACTTCAGGGTGCTCGCACAATCCCCCGACGAGTCTGCAGCGCAGGTGGTCGGCGACGTCCGCGTTGGACGCCATGACGATCCGTCAGCGGTGATCGACTTCGCCCGTGATTGCGACGTCGTCACCTTCGATCACGAGCACGTCCCGCCGGCGATCCTCGAGCAGGTGGAGGCTCTCGGCGTCGCAGTGAGACCAGGTCCCTCCGCTCTCTTCCACGCCCAGGACAAGGTCCACATGCGTCGAGCGCTCGCGGGATTCCCGGCACCTCGATGGGCTGTGGTCACGGGTGTGCCGGATGCGATCGCCTTCGCCCAGGATGTCGGCTACCCGATCATCCTCAAGACTTCGCGCGGCGGGTACGACGGACGCGGTGTCTGGCGGATCGGGTCGGCAGCTGAACTCGAGTCTGCGATGTCCACAACGTTGCCGTCCGGAGCCGAGTGGCTCGCGGAGGAGTGTGTGTCCTTCGTCCGCGAACTGGCCGCACAGGTTGCGCGTTCACCGTCCGGTCAATCTGTGGCCTACCCCGTGGTGCAGACCACCCAGCAGAACGGCATCTGTGCGGAGGTGATCGCCCCGGCGCCCGACCTCGAGGATGACCGGGCAGTGGAGGCGCAGCGCCTCGCCCTCGATATCGCTGCGAGCCTCGGTGTGACCGGGATGCTCGCGGTGGAGATGTTCGACACCGGATCAGAGATTCTCGTCAATGAACTCGCCATGCGACCCCACAACTCGGGGCATTGGTCCATCGAGGGTGCGGTGACAAGTCAGTTCGAGAACCACCTACGCGCCGTGCTCGATCTCCCGCTGGGTGCACCGACGACCGTGGCGCCCTACGCGGTGATGGTCAACATCCTGGGCGGAGATGTACCGAACCTGTACTCGGCTTTCCGACATGTGATGGCCAGGGATCCGCGGTTGCACGTGCATCTCTACGGCAAGGAGGTTCGGCCGGGCCGTAAAGTCGGTCACGTGACAGCGGTGGGTACGGATCTGCCCGCGCTCCTCACCCGTGCCCGGCATGCCGCTGACTACTTCATGGGGGTCATCGATGAGTAATGCGGCCGTGGTCGCGGTATGTATGGGAAGCGACTCCGATTGGCCTGTGATGGAGGGCGCATCCCAAGTTCTCGATGAATTCGGGGTCTCCCATCGAGTGGATGTCGTGTCCGCGCACCGGATGCCCCACGAGATGGTCGAGTTCGGTTCCGCGGCACGCGCGGAGGGGATCCGAGTGATCATCGCTGGAGCGGGTGGCGCAGCACACCTCCCGGGAATGCTTGCCTCCGTGACATCGCTGCCCGTGATCGGCGTACCTGTTCCCGTGGGCAGCCTCGACGGCATGGACGCGCTCCTGTCGATCGTGCAGATGCCTGCCGGAGTGCCCGTGGCAACGGTAGGCATCGGCAACTCCCGCAACGCGGGCCTGCTCGCGGTCCGCATGCTCGGCCTTGCCACCCCGGACCTGCTCGACGCCATGGAGACGTACCAGTCCGATTTGAATCAGCAGGCGCGCGCGAAGGGTGAGCGCATCAAGCGCTGAGCCGGGGATATTCGATAGCCGGGCATCGATCCATCACCATCACGAGACCTGCGTCGACCACGCGCTCCGCTGCGGCCTCGTCGATCACATCCAGTTGGAACCACACGACGGATGCCCCAGCTGCGATCGCCTGGTCGGCACACTCACCGGCACGGTCACTGCGCACGAAGACGTCGACCACGTCGGGTTTTCCATGCACGGTGACCGCATCGGCGATGGTCTGAAACCCCGGGGCGCCATGGACCACCTCCGCTCGCGGATGGATGGGCACCACCGTCTTGCCGATCGACTGCAGGAAACGCGCGACGCGGTACGCCGCACGGTGGGGCGAATTGCCCAGTCCCACGACGAACCACAGGCGACTGTTGGCGAGCACGTCCCGGATAACCCCGTCCTCCGGCGGGAGGAATGTCACCGGACGGGACGTCCGAGTCCGCGGTAGGTCCAGCCCGCGGCACGCCACGTGTCCGGGTCGAGGACGTTGCGAGCGTCGATGATCCGTGGTGTTGCCGTGACGTCCGCGAGGGCGATCGGATCGAGTTCGCGGAATTCGCGCCACTCCGTCCCGAGGATCACCAGGTCCGTGTCGGTGACTGCCTTGACGATGTCGTCGACGTAGGTCAACGTCGGATAGACGCGTTCCGCATTGGACAGGGCCTTCGGATCGGTGACCACGACGGTGGCACCTGCATTCGCGAGGGCGACGGCGACATCGAGTGCAGGCGAGTCGCGGACGTCGTCGCTATCGGGCTTGAAGGAGGCCCCGAGCATGCAGACCGTCTTCCCGCGCAGGGTCCCACCCAGCATCTTGCGTGCGAGATCGATGGTGTGGCTGCGACGGCGGAGGTTGATCTGATCCACCTCGCGAAGGAACGTCAACGCCTCCTCGGCACCGAGTTCACCGGCGCGGGCCATGAACGCACGGATGTCCTTGGGCAGGCAGCCACCTCCGAAGCCCAATCCGGCCGCGAGGAACCTGTTCCCGATGCGGGGGTCGTAGCCGATCGCCTCGGCGAGCTTCACAACGTCGGCACCGGCGGCCTCGCACACCTCGGCCATTGCGTTGATGAACGAGATCTTCGTCGCGAGGAAGGAGTTGGCTGCGACCTTGACCAACTCGGCGGTGGGGAAGTCGGTGACCAGGAGCGGGACTCCGGTTGCGGTGATGGGTGCGTAGACCTCGCGCAGGATGGCTTCGGCGCGCTCGCTGCGCACACCGATGACAAGGCGGTCGGGAGAGAGGGTGTCCGAGACCGCGAAGCCCTCACGCAAGAACTCCGGGTTCCATGCGACCTCGGTGCTGATCCGGGCGGCGATGGCGTCGGCGGTCCCCACGGGAACCGTGGACTTGCCCACCACCAGGTCATCGGGCCCCAGAAACGGGGCGAGTGCGTCGACGGCACCGAAGACCTGGGTCATGTCCGCGGCGTTTGCCCCTGCCTGCTGCGGGGTGCCGACGCAGATGAAGTGGACGTCAGCGAACGCACCGGCTTCGGCGAAGGATGTGGTGAAGGTCAGGCGACCGGAGGCGATGTTCCGCGCCAGGACATCTTCAAGGTCGGGCTCGAAGAACGGCACCCGCCCGGCGGACAGCATCTCCACCTTGGTGGGGTCGACATCGACGCCGATCACCTCGAATCCCAATTCGGCCATGCATGCCGCATGGGTTGCGCCCAGGTAGCCGGTGCCGATGACGGAGAGGCGATACGCCATGCCGTCAGGGTAGCCGCATGCACCGCCCCTACAGTGCTGACCGTGTCCAGCGTCACCGGGGCCCGCGTGCGGGCCCGTCGCGGCACCTGGCAGGTGCGTGTCGATGACATCGGCGTGCTCCGGCGCCTCGTGACCGCGTCGGTGGGGACCGCCCGCATCACCGGGATCGAACTGCGGATCGACACCTGGAAAGCCCCCGTGGCCGGATGGTGGGGCTCCCCGGGTCTCGCGCATGTCAGTGACCTGACGTTCTCGGTGGATGGCCGGGGCGCACGCGTCCACCTCCGTCTCCTCGAACCGTGCGACGCGGGCATAGCGCTCAGTGCGGTGCTTCGGGTTCTTGCGCCTGCGGTGACAGGCGCTCCGGCCCTCACGTGGGAACCCGGCGCGGATACGGGTGGCCTTCTTGCAGAGAACCTGCGTGATGTCAGCACGGACGCACGTGATGCGCACGTGCGCCGTGCCGATTGGCTCGTCGTGGGATCGAGTGACACGCATGTCGAGCACGTGGCACGCGTGGATATCCGTGCGGCGGTCGATCCGATGGTGCACCGTCCTCTGGGGAGGCGCTCGGACGTCGTGGGTCGATCGATTGAGGCTGCCGATCTCGCACTCTCCGGCGACCTGCGGTGGAACGACGTCCGCGCGCTCCGGGACGTCTCCCTGATCACCGGGGGACAGAGTCTCACCGCTTGTCAACGCGCACAGATCGCCGCGTGCGGGGTACTGATCGATGCGAACCCGGGGGAGGACCCCCTGGACTGGCAGGTGGCGTCCGTCGCCACCCGCCGGGCCTCCCTGCGTGAGAACACTCCGGTGGTTGGTGGCTGGCCGTCGGTCAGCATCGTGATGTCCATCCATCGCCCTGATCACGCCGCGCAGGCCATGGAGATGGTGCGCCGACAGACCTATCCGCACCTGCAACTCGTCGTGGTCAACCACGGGGTCCCTCAGCTGCAGATCGCCGAGCACCTCGCGGGATGGGCCAGCGAGTGGGTCATGGTCGATGTGTCGGGCGATGTCACCTTGGGCGACGCGCTGGCGACCGGCTCGGCACGGGCAGATGGTGCGCTGATCGCGAAGATGGATCACGACGACTTTTACGACTCGGAGCACATCTGGGACCTGGTCCTGGCACGCATGTACTCCGGTGCGCAGGTCGTGGGGAAGGCACTGGACTTCATCTACGTGGCGGCGCAGGACACGACGGTCTTCCGACCCACCTACCGGGCGGAGAAGTACGCCGACTTCGTCGCCGGCGGCACGTTGTTGATCTCGCGGGGTGATCTCGCGCAGGGGGGTGGGTGGCGTCCAGTGCCGAGATCCGTCGACCGGGCACTGCTCGATCAGGTCCTCGTCGCCGGCGGCCTGGTGTATCGCACGCACGGCCTGGGTTACGTATACGTGCGGCATGCGGAGGGCAACACGGCACAGGTACGCGACGAGCACTTCCTCACCAAGACAGCCGCGCAGTACCCCGGGTTGCTGCGACATCCGGCGCTGGGCACGGTGGGATCACATGCCTGACACGCCGTCCGTCTCGGTCGTGATGCCGGTGGTCAACGAGGAACGCCACCTCCGGGCCTCGGTTGCCCGGGTACTCGACCAGGACTACTCGGGCCGGATCGACGTGGTGCTCGCGGTGGGTCCGTCGGGTGATCGCACGCGCGAGGTCGCCGCTGCATTGGCGCGCGAGGACGGGCGAGTGCACGTGGTGGACAACCCGACGGGTCGCACGCCGGCAGGGCTCAATCGAGCCATCGCGGCAGTCGACTCCGACGTCGTGGTGCGGGTTGACGGACACGCGATGGTCCCGCGCGACTACATCCGCGTCGGTGTCGAGACGCTGCTGCGGACCGGAGCCGACAACGTCGGCGGCATCATGGCTGCCGAAGGTGAGACCGATATGGAGCGCGCGGTCGCCACGGCGATGCGCTCCCGATTCGGAGTCGGAGATGCGTCGTTCCACGTCGGCGGTGACGAGGGACCAGCGCTGACCGTCTACCTCGGGTGCTTCCGTCGCAGCGCACTTGCCCGCGTAGGTGGATACGACGAATCGATGGTGCGTGCCCAGGACTGGGAGTTGAACCTGCGGATCCGGGAGACAGGGGGTGTGGTGTGGTTCACCCCGGAGTTGGCTGTGACCTACCGTCCCCGCTCCACCCTGCGTGCGCTTGCCCGTCAGTACTTCGATTACGGCCGTTGGCGACGTGAAGTGGTGCGTCGTCACCCGGACACCGTGTCGCTGCGCTACCTCGCGGCACCGGTCACGGTCGCGGTGATCGGGATCGGCGGTGTCGTCGCGATCGTGGGTGCCGCTACCGGAAGGGGCGCCTGGATCGCCGGCGGGCTGGCTCCCGCAGCCGTGTATGCGCTCGGCACCATCGCCGCGAGTCTGACGGCCGGTGCGCACGACTGGCGCACCCTGATTCGCCTTCCGGGGGTGTTCGCCACCATGCACGGCGCCTGGGGCATCGGGTTCTTGCGCGGTGGCGTGGCAGGCTGACGCCGTGCCCCGGTGGTGGCGGCGAAAGCCGCGTTGGACCTGGTCCATCATCACGTCTGCGCCGAAGGGTGAGCCCGGGCGCGCATGGGGCGACACCTACTTCGCCGAGGACCTCGCCGAGGCACTCCGAGAACTCGATCAGGACGTGAGTGTCGTCTCCCGCGCAGGTGCGGGAGCCGCAGCACGTGAGACCGACGACGTCGTGCTCGTCCTGCGCGGACTACGCCGGGTGCACCCGCGGCGCGGAAATGCCACCTGGCTGCTCTGGGTGATCTCACACCCCGACCTGGTCGATGCGGATGAACCCCGGGACTTCGATGCGGTCTTCGCCGCCTCCGAAACCTGGGGGATGGATGCGCGCGTACCGGTGACACCGTTGCTCCAGGCGACCAATCCGCACACCTTCCATCCACGGGAGGCGCGTGCGCCGTGGTCCGGTCGCGTGGTCTTCGTTGGCAATACCCGGGGGGAGTTCCGTCCGATCGTGCGCGACGCCGTCGCTGTGGGAGCCGAACCGTTGGTCTACGGGTCGGGATGGGAGGGGTTGATTCCCGAGCACCTCTGGGCAGGGGAGTTCCTCCCCCATGAGCAGGTGCCACTCGCCTACGCCAGCGCACGCGTGGTGCTCAATGATCACTGGCGGGATATGGCCGACCAGGGGTTCCTCTCCAATCGTCTCTTCGACGCGGTGGCCGCGGGGGCTGCGGTGGTCTCCGATGGGGCGAGGGGATTAGCGGACGTATTCGGGAACTCGGTGCGCACGTACCGCGACGCGGATGAGCTTCGGCGACTCCTCGGCCCCGATGGGGGTCTTCCTTCGGTTGCCGAGCGACGTGATGCAGCGGAGCGGATCGCGCGTGAGCACAGTTTCCGTGAGCGTGCGGAAGTGCTCCTCGCCCGGGTGAGTGCACTTCGGGGTGTCGATGGCTGAGCCACTCGTCTCCGTCATCCTCATCGGGTACCAGGACGAAGCACGAATCGGGCGAGCGCTGACGTCGATCCGAGATCAGACGCTGTCGTCACTCGAGATCATCGTCGTGGATGACGCATCGACGGACGGAACCGAAGATCTCATCCGTGCGGCCATGACAGAGGATCCACGGATCCGCTACGAGCGACTCCCGACCAACTCCGGTGGCTGCGGAGTTCCACGCAACACGGGGCTCACGTTGGCTCGCGCGCCATGGGTGATGTTCTGCGACTCCGACGATGAACTCGAGATACACGCGTGCACGAAACTTCTCGATGCCGCCGAGCGACTCTCTGCGGACATGGTGTGCGGTACCGCGGAGCGGATCGACGTGCATTCGGGTGAAGCCTCCCGGTGGCGCCCCGACCTGCACGAGGAGACCACGCTGTTCACCTCCTTCGATGCTCGCCTCCTCTACGACACGATCGTTCCGAACAAGATCTTCCGGCGTGATCTGCTGACTCGGAATGGGATCCGCTTCCCGGAGGGAGTCCTCTTCGAAGATCAGCCGTTCACGGTCGCCTGCCTGCTCGCCGCGGACCGGGTCGCGGCCATCCCCCCGGTGGTGTACCGGTGGTACGTCGACAAGAGCGCGGACGAGGGTTCCATCACGCAGGGGCGGGCTCAGATCAGAAACGCACGGGATCGGGTAGCCGTGAACCGGCTCATCGACGCGATGCTCGTCGACCGTGATGAGTGGCAGTGGGCCAAGGCCGTCAAGTTCCTCCGGCACGAGGGATACCTCTACCTGTCCACCCTGCTCGACGCCGACGATGAGTCTGCGCGGGCGATCATGGCGGAGTTCGACGCGTACCTGCGCACCGTTCCCGTCGATGCGTATTGGCAGGTGCGGCCGGCCCTCCGCGTGGCGCTCTTCCATCTCCTGCGTGGGGATCTGGAGGGGGTGCGTCGTGCCATGCGCTTCGAGCGGTGGGGTGCCGTGGTCGATAGCCGTCTCGTCGTTGATGGGGACCGGGTGCTCTTCGAGCGGGACCCCCGGATCGAGATCCTGGGACGCACGTCCCGTGAGTGGCTGGACGTCACCGAGCTCCGGCTGCTCGATGTGCCCTTCGAGATGCGCCGGTACCTGCACGCACTCGAGGTATACGAGCGTGATGCTGATCAGGTGACCGCCTACGTGCGCACGGTGGACCAGTGGGGGGACCTCGCTGATGTCAGCGCCGTACTCGCCTGGTGCGATGGACGTGGCCACCCGATCCTCACCCTCCCGCTCGAGTCGAGGGGTCACGACGGGAATTCGCGTCTCTGGAGCGGAGTCGGCACTCTCACCTTGGAGCCGCATCGACTCGTGCGCCGAAGCGACCGGGGAACCGTGCGCGTTCTACTGACCAACGAGAAGCGAGTGAACTCAACACCGGTGCGCACCCGTTGTGCGCCGATGAGTTTCGACCTCGGATCCCTCACGCGCGCACCCGGGGCGACGGGAGTCTGTGAGGAGCGGCGTGAGCGTGCTGAGGTGGCCTGGTCGGCCACGGGGGAGTCACGCGGTGTGATCCCCATGGTGCGTCGCCTCCTCACGAGGCCGCAGACTCCACCGGATCCGGAGCTCCCCACCGTCGACGGTCGCGTGTTCATCGCCTACCTGCCTCTGTCCGATCTCCCCGCCCCCTGGCGTCACGTCCCCTTCGACCTCGACGCGTGGAACGACCGCTTCGGGGCACGGGCGGTGCTCCTGCTGGGCGGTGAGCACATGCCGCCCGTCCCGTTCCGCATGCGGGGCTGGGCATGGGACGTTCGCCGGATGCGCGTGGACCGCGTGATTGCCGCGAGCAGACTCGTGGTCACGGATGATCCCCTCCTCCTCACGGCCTACCCCGACTCGATCGCCTACCGGCCCGATCGCGGGGCCGCCCGCTACCTCCTTCCCCCGGTGCCGGCCGCGGTGAGTGATCAGCGGGCTCTCTTCGACGCCATCGATGCGCGGATGGGTGGTCACTGATGCGCATCGTGATCCTCGCCAACAACATCGACGAAGTCGGTGGTGCGCAACGTGTCGTGCGCACATTGGCGGAGGGCCTGGCCCATCGACATGAGGTCGACCTCGTGGGTATCACGCCGCATGAATCACCACACCCCTACGGAGGTGGCGGTGGATACGGCGAACATCGATTGATGGACGAGGTGTGGCCGACCCCGGCTACCGGTGCACATCGGTCGACACGGCGTGAGCTGCGGGCGTCGGCCGTTACCCACCTACGTCAGATACTCGCGAAGGATCGACCCGGTGTGATCATCGTCGCGCAGGTGTGGGCGATGGAAATCCTTGCCGATGCAGGACACGACGGATGGATCGTCATCGGCCAGTACCACGGAGCCTTCGCCGCGGCCGCTTCCGGCCGAGACCTGAAACGTATCGTGACCTCGTATGCGGACATTGATCTGTTTCTTGCGCTGACGGACGAGGATGCCCGCGCGTTCGAAATGTGCGGACTGAACAACGTCCGCGTCATGCCGAACCCGATCACCACATGGCCGGAGGCCGTCGACCCGGTGAGCGACGTCGTCGGTTATCTGGGTCGTCTCTCCCCCGAGAAGGGACCCGATCTGCTGCTGGATGCGTGGGCTGTACTCGCTCCCGACTTCCCCGAATGGACCCTGCGCATCGCCGGCGATGGCCCCCTGCGCGACGAGATCACCACACGCGCAGCGACCCTCCCGCGCGTCGAGGTGGTTCCACCGGTCACCGATCCCTCGGCATTCTGGGCGGGGGTCGGTGTGGGGGTGCTTCCCTCGCGTACCGAAGGTCTACCCATGGCTCTGGCAGAGGCTCAGGCCAGCGGCATTCCGTGCGTCGCCACGGACTGCTCCTCGGGTGTGCGGCTGCTGTGCCAGGGAGTCCTGG
>JBEIHR010000013.1:0-29595 GCA_040381195.1 Rubricoccaceae bacterium | reverse complement strand
GGTCCCTCGTTCGGGCCGCTCTCCCGAAGCGACACCAGAACATAATGTGCGTCCGGTTCTGCGGCCTGGGTGATATCGGTGATCGAGGGGTACGCCTGCGTTGCGGGGTGTGAGTGATAGATAACTACGGGAATTTCATCCCGCTCATCCATTTCCCGATACAGGTGAAGTAGATCTTGTGAGTCGAACTCATACAGGGTTGGACATCGTACCGCATTCACCATGGGGATAAACCGCACCGGAATATCCGACCCGGCTGGCCCGGCGATCACTCCACATGCTTCGTCCGGGTGATCGGCGCGGGCGTGCGACAAAATGGAGTCAACGAGTGAGCGCTGGATTTCTAACATGCCGCAGAGCATAGACGCAGCACCGCGGAGCAGAAAATTGACGCAGCACCGCGGAGTGGGGTGAATCAGTTCCGCAGCATGCGACGCAAAATTTTGCCCGAGGCGCTCTTGGGAATAGCATCAATGAAAACAATGTCGGTGATCACCTTGTAGGTGGCGACATGGCCGCTCATGAAGGCAGCCAAGTTCTCGACGCTCAGCTCCTGGCCAGGCTTCAGGACGATGAATCCACGCGGATGCTCGCCTGCCTCGTCGTCCGGGACGCCGATCACGGCGGCGTCGGCGATCGCCGGATGGGTGAGCAAGAGTGCCTCGAGTTCGGCGGGGGCCACCTGGAATCCCTTGTACTTAATCAACTCCTTCACGCGGTCGACGATCGTGAGATGGCCATCCTCGTCGATGAAGCCCACGTCACCGGTGTGGAGCCAGCCATCGGTGTCGATCGTGAGCGCCGTCGCCTCCGGATTGTTCAGGTAGCCCTTCATCACCTGTGGACCGCGCACCCAGAGCTCACCCACACCCCCCACCTCCTGGTCCGCGCCTTCTTCCACATCGACGATGCGGCACTCGGTATTGGGGAGTGTCACACCGCAAGTGCCCGGTTTGAAGCCGCCCATCAACGTGAGGTGGGTGACCGGGCTGAGCTCGGTCATGCCGTAGCCCTGGACGACCTCGCAGTCGATGCGTTCCGCCGCCTCATTGGCCAACTCGGCACCGAGGGGTGCCGCGCCGGAAAACACCTGCTTGAGACTTGAGAGATCGAATGTATCGATCAGTGGGTGCTTGGCAAGTGCGAGGACGATCGGTGGAACCGCAAAGAGACGTGTGATCCGGCGCTCCTGGATGATGCCGAGGGACTGTTCCAAGTCGAAGCGAGGGACGGTGACGACGGTGGCGCCGCGGCTGAGGACGAAATTCATGAGGACCTGCATGCCGTAGATGTGGAAGAACGGCAGCACGGCCAGTACGACCTCACCGTCGGTAATCGCCAATGCATCCTTGACCTGCACCAGATTCGACACCAGGTTGCGGTGGGTGAGCATCACTCCCTTGGGCAGTCCGGTGGTTCCCGAGGAGTAGGGGAGCACCACGATCTGCTCACGTGGGTCAATCGGTACCTGCGCGATGGGGGCGCCCATCAAGGACGTGAACGACGGCAGGCCATCCGGCGGATCGCCGATGATGAAGACCTCGGCGACCTTGGCCGCCTTCGCTGCGGCGACCGCAGTCTCGGCGAACGGGGCGACGGTGACCACGAGTGCGGATTCCGAATCGCGCAGCTGGAAGGCGACCTCCTCCGCGGTGTACGTCGGGTTGATCGTGCTCACGGCCACACCAGCCACGGCGGCGCCATGGAACACGATCGCGAACTCAGGGATATTCGGTGACATCAACGCGATCGTCGAGCCAGGACCCAGCCCACGAGCCTGGAGGCCTCCCGCGAACGCGTGGATTGCCCCCGAGAGTTGTGCGTAGGTGTAGGTGCGCCCTGTCGGGCCATCGACGAGTGCTGGACGATCCGGTACTCGTGCCGCTTCCTGGAGCACGAACTCGGTAATGGTGACGTCGGGGATCTCGACGTCGGGCACTGGGCTGCGATGGATGATCATGTGAGCTCCTCTCCGGCGACCTGTCCCAGTGTGGCAATGCCCCCGCTGTGGTGTGAGCGAATTCCGACAATCTGTCACGACGTCCCGCATCGGCGTCGACGGTCCTAGCGTGAGGCCGGGGGAGAGGAGCGCGCCGGTGATCCAAGGCTTGGACCCGGGTGATCTGCCGCGCGAAAGGGATGGGATCGTCGCGGATCTCACGACCCGCGGTCCCCTCGGTGCCGACGTACCTGTCCTGGCTACGCCGAGTGAGAGTCCTCGTGCTCCTTCGCCAGATGCCCCCCGATCAGCACCCCGGTGACGAGAATCAGCATCAGCGCCGTCATCACCGAGTTCTGGAAAGCCGGTTCGAGACCGTTCCACTTCGAGTTCAAGTACATGATGAACCAGTTACCGCCGATCACCATGAAGCCCAGGAAGAAGACAGCGAGCCCGAGGATTCCGCCGGCGTAGGTCCATTTCTGCGCGTGTCCCCAGCGCGGACAGGTACGGGAGGCACGGAGGCCCTTGATTCCCGCGATCAGGAGCAGGATCCCGGTGATCGTCTCTGCCGTCATCACACCTATATAGGCGACGGCCTGGAACCACGTGGCGTCGATGAAGCGCCACTCGAAACCGCTGTCCGCGGGAACCCCGTCACCGCTGATGACTCCCTGCACGAAGGGCCAGTTACTCGCGTTGGGATTTGTCGGGTTCGTGATGTTGTCGAACCCGACGATGAAGTAGTACGCGGCAACCATGAGGACGAACAGCGACGTGACCACCCGGGCCATCCGCCAGACAGACCAGGACCCCATGTCGACTCCCTCCCGAGTTCGTGCGACTCAGTGTGGGGGGACTGGAGGTGTTCCGTGGGGCAGGCGCGCCGAGCGATGGGCGGTGTTGATCAGGCGAATGGGTAGTGGACTCCGGTGAGTTCCTCGCTGATCGACCAGAGACGCTCGGCGGCACGCCGGTCCTTCGCCGCAGAAGTGCGATCCACCACGCGCGGGTAGCCGCGGATCTCCGCGGGACCGTCCGGGCCGACGTATGTGTCACCCGGCAGTCCGGGTGCGGTTGCGGCGAAGAGTGTTGGTAGCGCACCCATCTGCGCGGACTGACCGATGAGGGAGTTCATCACCTTCGTGATGCGCATCTCGATGCCTGCATTGCGCATGGCGGGACTCGCGTGCTGCAGGTTCGTGTTGCTGTAGCCGGGGTGAGCGGCCATCGCCTTGACATCCATGCCCGCGGCGTCGAGCCGACGTTGCAGCTCGGCGGTGAACAGCAGGTTCGCAAGTTTGCTCTGACCGTAAACGTTCCAGCGTCCGTACTTACGTTCGCCCATGAGGTCGTCGAAGTTCATTCCGCGCACCATCCGATGGGCACTCGAGGACACCGTGACCACCCGCGACTTGGGGATCGCGACGAGCGCCGGGAGAAGGAGGCCGGTGAGGGCGAAATGACCGAGGTGGTTCGTGGCTAACTGCATCTCGTAGCCATCGGCGCTGAGGGTGCGCGGGATCGCCATGATCCCCGCGTTGTTGATGAGTACGTCCAGGCCACTGGCGTGTGCTGCAGACCACTCCGCAGCGAACGCGCGCACGGAGGCAAGGTTTGCCAGGTCGAGTTCCCACACCTCGGTCGTGCCGCGGATCCCGGCGGCGGTGGCCTGTCCCTTCGTCACCGAGCGCACGGCGAGGGTCACTTCTGCGCCATGCTCGGCGAGGGCTCGGGCCGCCTCGGCACCGATCCCGGAGTTGGCACCGGTGACGATCACGCGCCGTCCCGTGAGGTCGGGGATGTCCTGCTCTGTCCAGCGTGGATGTGCGCTCATGCCCCTAGTCAATCGGGTGACGCCCGATTTCGCCCACTGCGGCCGCTTGGGTACCCTTATGCGGCTCACGGCCCCTTTAGCTCAGTCGGCAGAGCGTCTCCATGGTAAGGAGAAGGTCTACGGTTCGATTCCGTAAAGGGGCTCGATCACGGCCGGGCCCACCGGTCGTGCGCGGCGGGGTAGCTCAGTTTGGTAGAGCAAGCGGCTCATAATCGCTGTGTCGCCGGTTCAAGTCCGGCCCTCGCTACGGGACGGCCCCGTGGGCCACCAGACTGCAACAAGGAAAGAGGAGACGATGGCGAAGGCCAGCGACGTACGCCCGAAGATCACCATGGCGTGCGAGGAGTGCAAAGACCGGAACTACATCACCAAGAAGAACCGGCGCAATGACCCGGATCGTCTGGAGATGCAGAAGTTCTGCCCCAAGTGCAACAAGCACACCCTGCACAAGGAAACGCGCTAGCTCGACGCGACCGTGGCCATCAACCCGGACCTCGTAGGGCGCACGTACCCACCCTCGCCCGTCTATCAGGTTGCCCGGGAGAAGGTGCGTGAGTTCGCGCGTGCCATCGGCGAGCCATCACCCCTGAGTGTCGACATCGATGCTGCCCGAGCCGCCGGCTATCCCGACCTCGTCGCTCCACCCACATTCGCGATCATCATCTCCTTCGAGGCGGGGCGACAGGCCGCCTTCGACCCCGAGCTGGGGCTGGACTACACGCGGGTCGTACACGGTGAACAGAGCTTCGAGTACACCCGGCCCATCGTCGCCGGGGATGAACTCGTCTGCACGGCCTCGATCCACGCGGTGCGTGAGGCCGCGGGTAACGACATCCTGACCACCCGGGGCGATATCACCACGGTCTCCGGTGACCCTGTGTGCACCACCTACTCCGTGCTCGTGTCGCGGAGGGCGGAGTGATGGCGCCCCCGAACCTTGCATCCGTGCACGTCGGCGATGAACTCGCTCCCGTCACCATCCAGTTCACCCGTGCCGATCTCATCCGTTACGCAGGCGCCTCGGGTGACTTCAACGTGATCCACTGGAACGAACGCGTCGCGACTTCCGTGGGTCTGCCCAACGTCATCGCGCACGGAATGCTCACGATGGGCGCAGCCTCCCGGGTCGTTACCGAATGGGTGGGGGATCCCGGCCAAGTGGTCTCCTACTCCTGTCGCTTCACGCGTCCGGTCGTGGTTCCCGATGACGACGCGGGCGCCTCCATCGAGGTGACCGGATCTGTGACCGGGATCGAAGGAGACCTCGTCACCGTTGCGATGAAGGTTGTCTTCGATGGATCCACGGTGCTGGGCAAGCCCACGATCGTCGTACGGCTGTCCACCTGATGCAGATACATCCGGATCTCCAGCGCGTGGAGCACGCCCACCGGGAGAGCGTGCCGGGTGCGTGCGTCGTCGCGGTGATTGCGGACGGGTGGCCCGCAGACATCGACGCGTCGGTTCGCTCCGTCGTCGAGCACTCCGCCCCCGATGTGGCAGTAGCGATTCTGGACTGCGGGAACGTCGGCGGTGCCGGTGAACGTGCGCATGCACTCGGTGCGGAGTTTCCGAACCGCGTGTATGCATTCCATGTTGCCGGGAGCGTGGCGGACATCGGGTGGGGACCTGCGATGCGCACCCTCATCGCCACCGTGGACTCCCCGTTCATCGCTCCGCTCGACACCGCCACGATCCTGACCGGTGACGCCTTTCCGCACCTCCTCACGCCGTTTGAGGATCCGACCGTCGTCGCGACCGGCTGGCGGGGAGCCAACGTCAACACCGAGGACTGGTACTCCTTCGACAGCGCTGGCCCCGGAGAGGTCGACGTTGCGATGGGCTACCTCATGGTGGTGCGCACCGATGCCGCGGAGACGACGCCACCGCATCGCAAAGCGCGGTTCTATCGGAATGCGGACATGGAGTGGTGCCTGGCTCTGCGCGACGCGGGGGGCCGGATCGTGATCCCGGAGGGTGACTTGCCGATCCATCAGGAGCGCCACCGCGGCTACTACGACTCCGACCCCGAGTATCGCGACCAGGAATCCCAGCGCAACTACCGACGCATGCTCGACCGATTCAAGGGACGCGTCGACATCCTCGCTCCTCGCTGAGCGCAACCGCGCGTCGACGTGGACTGATCTGGGAGGATTCCGTCATGCGACTCTCCGATCTCACCGCGATGCGTGTCGGCGGTGAACCTCGCGAGGTGATCAACGGGGATGTCGTCGAGGAGATCATCGAAGCGGTGACCGAATGTGATGATCTTGGTCTGTCGGTGGTCATTCTCGGCGAGGGAAGCAATGTCGTCTGTGGTGACGACGTGGGCGACCTCACGATCATTCACATCGTGACCCGCGGCATGGTCATCGAAACGCATGCGGAGCATGCGATCGTGATCGCGGCGGCGGGGGAGGACTGGGATCACTTCGTCACCTTCTGCGCCGAGTCCGGGGCGAGCGCCCTGGCGCCACTCTCGGGGATTCCGGGATCGGGGGGGGCGACCCCGATCCAGAACGTCGGCGCCTACGGAGTCGAGGTGTCCTCGTTCGTCGACGGTGTGCACGTCTGGGACCGCGGCGAGCGCGTATTGCGCTGGTTGACGCGTGACGACTGCCAATTCGACTATCGCTCGAGCGTCTTCAAGGGGGATCCCGACCGTTTCGTGATCCTGGAGGTCCGCTTCGTTCTTCCGGCGTCCGATGACGTTGTCGTGGAACATGAGCAGTTGGCCCAGGCATTGGGTGTGACCATCGGGTCGCGCGTCCCTGGCTCCCAGGTTCGGGAGTCGGTGCTTGCCCTGCGGCGCTCGAAGGGAATGGTCATCGATCCATCCGATCGCGACAGCGTCAGCGTCGGATCCTTCTTCGTCAACCCGACCCTGGGTGATGCGGACGTGGCGCGCCTCCCGGCCGAGTGCCCGCGTTTTCCGGGAGGGCCGGGTCGCACCAAGGTGAGCGCGGCGTGGCTGATCGAGCATGCCGGGATCGCTCGCGGATTCACGCTCGGGACACCCGCGCGCGTGTCCACGAAGCATGTGCTCGCATTGACAAACGCCGGGGGAGCCAGTGCGGCAGACGTCCTCGCACTCGCCCGACACGTACGGGCCACCGTCCTCGAGCGTTGGGCGGTCGAGTTGCAGCCGGAGCCGCGCTTGATCGGGTTGTCGCTAGCGGACTGAGTCAGCGCGCTTCACCGAGAAGTGCGCCCATGCGCTGCACACCCTCGGTGATGTTGGCATCCGAAGTGGCGTAGGACAGTCGGAGATACCCGGGGGTGCCGAATGCTTCACCGGGGACCACGGCGACCTCCGCCTCGTCGAGGATCAGCGATGCGAGCTGTGCGGAGTCGGTGGACACCGTGCCGCGGATCTCCTTGCCGAGTACACCCTTGACCGAGGGATAGACGTAGAACGCCCCCTCCGGCATCGGGCACTCGACACCCGGGATCGCGTTGAGCATGTCGACGATGAGTTTTCGACGGCGATCGAAGGCCACCTTCATCTCGTCGACGGCCTCCAGGCCACCGCTCACCGCAGCGAGGGCAGCAACCTGGGAGACGTTCGCAACATTCGACGTCGAGTGCGACTGCAGGTTCGTCGCCGCCTTGATGACATCGGCGGGCCCTGCCATCCAGCCCACTCGCCAGCCGGTCATCGCGTAGGTCTTGGCGACACCGTTGATCACGACGCAGGTGTTGGCGAGCTCCGGTACGAGCACGGGCATCGAGCTGAATTGGGCATCGCCGTAGACGAGGTGCTCGTAGATTTCGTCGGTGATCACCCACACGCCGTTGGCCACCGCCCACTCGCCGATGGCCTTCACTTCGTCGGGGGAGTAGACCGCACCGGTGGGATTCGACGGCGAGACGAAGACGAGAGCCTTCGTGCGCGGTGTGCGGGCGGCCTCGAGCTGGGCCACGCTGGCGCGGTACCCCGACGTCTCATCGGTCATCACCTCGACCGGGACGCCGCCGGCGAGACGGATCGATTCCGGGTAGGTGGTCCAGTACGGCGCGGGGAGGATCACCTCATCACCGGGATCGAGGAGGGCGGCGAAGGTGTTGTAGAGCGCCTGCTTGCCGCCATTGGTGACCAGGACCTGCGACGCCTCGATCGCCCAGCCGGAGTCCCGCAGGGTCTTCGCTGCGATGGCGTCCTTCAGGGCGGGGAGTCCACCGGCGGGGGTGTACCGATGCCACTTCTCCTCACGGCAGGCAGCGACCGCGGCCTCCACGATGTAGGAGGGGGTCGGGAAATCGGGCTCGCCGGCGCCGAAACCGATCACCGGACGCCCGGCTGCCGCCAGGGCCTTGGCCTTGGCGTCCACGGCGAGCGTGGCCGATTCCGTGATGGAGCCGATGCGACGGGAGATGCGGCTGGTCATGGACGCATCATGGCAGGGGAGCCGACTGTGGTCGCGTTCACTCAGGCCCGTACACTCGTGGGGCTGTACACGTGGGCGTCAGCCTGCCCTCAGGCGGACGTTCGAAGGGCTGTAGCTCAATTGGTAGAGCACCGGTCTCCAAAACCGGCGGTTGGGGGTTCAAGTCCCTTCGGCCCTGCTGATCGGTGAACGAAGAACGACGAGTGAAGGAGGTGGGCACGGTGGCTGACGTCGACGCACGCCCGCAACCGCGCCCGGATTCCTCGGAGAAGGGCTTCTTCGCTCGGATCGCCTTGTTCATCCGCCAGGTTGTCGCCGAATTGCGCAAGGTCATCTGGCCGACGCGCAAGGAGTTGATCGCCTACACCACCGTTGTTCTGGTGTTCGTCCTGGTCATGGCCGGGATCATCGCCGCGTACGACTACGTCTTCACCCAGGGAGTGCTGTTCATCTTCGGATGACGGCGACCTTCCCCACGACCGAGGAGTGCACGTGTCCGAGCAGGAGAATCGCATCACCGATCCCTTCGCGCTGCCCGGGGAGCCTGTTGTCGAGCAACCGGCACCCCAGTCGGCCGAGGACGCGGTGCTCGATTCCATTGAGCAGGCGGCGGAGGGTTTCGCGGTCAACGAACTCGAGGCGGAAGCGGATGTCGTCGCCGAGGCCCAGGCGATTGTCGACGCTGCTGCGGACGCAGAAGATGCGGCGGAAGGACTCGCCGAGGCCGTCGAGGACGACGAGGTCATCGATCCGGTTGCCGAATTCAAGGAGCGCATGCGTCTAGCCCCGGGTGATTGGTTCGTCGTGCACTCGTATGCGGGCTATGAAAACAAGGTGAAGGGCAACATCGAGGCGCGTACGTCCACGCTCAACATGGAGGACTACATCTACCAGGTTGAGGTGCCGATGGAAGAGGTCACCGAGATCAAGGGCGGTGTGCGCAAGCAGGTGCGTCGCACCAAGTTCCCTGGATATGTCCTGGTGCGCATGGATCTCACAGACGAGTCATGGGGCGTTGTGCGCCACACACCCGGGGTGACCGGGTTCGTCGGCCACGGGCACTCCCCGTCGCCGCTATCCCTCGACGAGGTCACCGCGATCCTCGCTCCGGCGCCGGAGAAGAAGGCAGCCCCCGCGGGTGCGGGCGCCGCGCCTGGCGCATTGGGTGAAACGACCGCGGCTGCACCCATCAGCATCGACATCACCGTCGGCGACTCCGTCACCGTCGTGGACGGGCCGTTCGCCACGCTCCACGCCACAATCTCCGAAATCAACATCGAAGCCCAGAAGGTCACGGGCCTGGTGGAGATCTTCGGCCGCGAAACTCCTGTCGAACTGGCCTTCGGTCAGATCATCAAGAACTAGCGAACCCTGCCCGCGCCGCGGGCAGGTCACACCACAGTAAGGACCCGACGCACCATGGCACCGAAGAAGAAGGTCACCGGTCTGATCAAGTTGCAGATCCAGGCTGGTCAGGCCAACCCCGCTCCGCCGGTGGGCCCCGCATTGGGCCAGCACGGCGTGAACATCATGGACTTCTGCAAGGCGTACAACGCCGCGACGGAGGACCAGCGTGGGCAGGTCATCCCGGTGGAGATCACCGTGTACGAGGACCGGAGTTTCGACTTCGTCCTTAAGACCCCGCCCGCCGCGAAGCTCATCCTCAAGGCCGCCGGCCTCGAGAAGGGCTCCGGCACCCCGCACACCGTCAAGGCCGGCAGCATCACCAAGGATCAGGTGCGCCAGATTGCCGAGACCAAGATGCCCGACCTCAACGCCAACGACGTCGAGGCCGCGATGAAGATCATCGAGGGCACCGCCCGCCAGATGGGTATCACCGTCACCGCCTAGGTGACACATGTGGGAGAGCCAGCGCGGCTCGCACACCACGACCTGCGATAAGGAGCAGATATGAAGCGCAGCAAGGCCTACCGCGCAGCGGTAGAGAAGATCGACGCAGACGCGTTGTACAGCCCGCTCGAGGCGGTGCGCCTGGTCAAGCAGACAGGCGGCGGCACCAAGTTCGATCAGACCGTCGAAGTGTCCATGCGTTTGGGTGTCGACCCGCGCAAGGCCGACCAGATGGTCCGTGGCACCGTGAACCTCCCGCATGGCACCGGCAAGACCGCACGGGTCCTGGTCTTCGCCAACGGTGAGAAGGCCGAGGAGGCACGCGCCGCCGGCGCCGATTACGTCGGGTCCGACGACCTACTCGAGAAGGTCAAGGGTGGGTGGACGGACTTCGACGCCGTGGTGTCCACCCCCGATCTGATGGGCAAGGTCGGCACGCTCGGCAAGGTCCTCGGCCCGCGCGGCCTCATGCCCAACCCGAAGACCGGCACCGTCACGATGGACGTCGCCAAGGCCGTCGGCGAGATCAAGGGCGGCAAGATCGAGTTCCGAGTCGACAAGCACTCGAACCTGCAGTTCCCCATCGGCAAGGTCTCCTTCGGCGAGCAGGCTTTGGTGGAGAACTACGGGGCGGTGCTCGACGAGGTTCTGCGCCTGAAGCCCTCCTCCTCGAAGGGCCGATACATCAAGAAGGCCGTCCTGTCCTCGACGATGGGTCCGGGGGTTCCCGTCGATCCCAACCGGACGACGGCCCTTCTCGCGGAGGATTCCTCCGTCTAGTTCTACTTTTCACGAATGGGCGGGTGCTGAGCGCCCGCCCATTCGTCACGATCTGGGCGATGTGGGTTGACCGACCCGCGCGGTCAGGTCAGACTGAACGATCGGTCGAGCCGGAAGGGGCTGGGGTGAAGTACGTCCTGCCACTGACCCATCCCTTGCTCCAGGTGGTCGACATCTCGGTCACCCTGTCCGGGCTGAAGATCCTCGACAACGTCAGCATCGGGGTCCCCGAGGGGGCGGTCACCGGGCTGATCGGGCCCAACGGTGCGGGCAAGACCACCGTCTTCAACGTGATCAGCGGATTCGTGAAGCCCGATTCCGGTCAGGTGCGATTCGACGGAAAGCGCTTGAAGCACATCAAGACCCACCACCTCACGTCGATGGGTATCTCGCGCACGCTGCAAGGCGTCGGACTGTTCCCATCGCTCACCGCCCTGGACAACGTCCTGCTCGGTGGCAGCGCCCAGGTGAAGAGCGGGATCGTCGCGGACTCGCTCGCGATGCCGTGGACCGATGCTGAGCAGCGGCGCTTGCGGGAGCGCGCGCATGCGGTGATGGAAGAGATGGCCATCCTGGACGTTGCCGACCGTTTCCCCAGCGAACTGCCCTACCCGGTCCAGAAGCGCGTGGCGCTGGCGCGCGCCCTGGTCAGTGACCCCAAGGTCCTCCTCCTCGATGAACCCGCAGGAGGCATCGGCGCTGGTGACATGGCTGATCTTGCGCGGATCATCAAGTCGTGGATCCCGAACCGCACCGTCCTACTCGTCGAGCACCACATGGAATTGGTCATGGATGTGTGCGACTTGATCTGGGTCCTCGACGCGGGCAGTGTCATCGCCTCGGGAACACCGGAGCAGGTGCGCACTGACCCCGCCGTCCTCGCTGCCTATCTGGGGGAGGAGGACTGATGCTCGAGGTCGAGAACCTCTCTGTCTCGTACGGGCCGGTCAAGGCCCTCTCCGACGTCTCGCTGACGGTGCCCCCCGGGCGCGTCACGGCGGTGATCGGCGCGAACGGGGCGGGTAAGTCCACCTTGATGCGGTCTCTGGCTGGCTTGGTCAAGCCGGAGGCGGGCCGAATCCGCATGAACGGCCAGGACATCACCGGATGGGGTCCCGAAGAGGTCGTTCGTACGGGGATCGCCCTGGTACCCGAGGGTCGCTCCACCATCCCGGACCTGACCGTCCTGGAGAACCTTCGCCTCGGTGGGATGTGGCGCACGGGTGCCCAGCGCACGGCGTCGGAGAACCGCGTGTTCTCGTTGTTTCCGATCCTGGAGGAGCGCAAACACCTGGGCGCAGACACACTCAGCGGCGGCGAGCGTCAGCAACTTGCGATAGGCCGGGCCCTGATGTGCGGTCCGCAGACACTGCTCCTCGACGAACCATCCCTGGGCCTGGCGCCGTTGATCGTGACACAGATCCTGCATCTCGTGGAAAAGATGGCGCGCGAGAGCGGGCTTGCCGTACTGCTCGTCGAGCAGAACGCGACAACTGCCCTGCGTGTCGCGAGGACCGGCATCGTCTTGAACCTCGGCCGCATCGTGATGGCGGGCCCTGCAGCCGAGGTGGCAGCGGATGAACAACTACGACACGCGTACCTGGGTTACTGAGGAGGTGACATGGGGTCTTTCTTCGACTACTTCCTAGGTGGAATCGCCAACGGCGCTGTCATCGCGCTGATGGCCCTCGCGCTTGTGTTGGTCTGGCGATCGACCCGTGTTGTCAACTTCGCGCAGGTCGGCCAGGCGATGTTTACCTCCTTCATCGCCCTCACGGCCGTGAACATCACCGGTTCATGGCTTATCGGGTTGATCGTGGGAATCATCGCGGGCGGGATTCTCGGCTTCATCGTGCACGTCCTGGTCATGCGTCCTGTCCGTCGCGCGGATGCATCAGGAGCGATCATCGCGACATTCGGTGTCCTCATCGCTTTGCAGTCGTTGGCCGCGATGATCTGGACCGCCGAACCTCGGGCCTATCCGACACCGATCGAATACGCGGGCTTGACGATCTTCGGTCGGGTCGTGCCGCTCACGGGCTACGACGTGTTCGTCTTCGTCATCATGATCGTCTTGGTTCTCATCCTCACGATCCTGATGACCCGCACCAAGCTCGGCCTCTCCATGCGCGCGTCCGCGTTCAATCCGGAGGTCGCTCGCCTGTCCGGTGTGCGCGTGAGTCGGATGCTCGCGATCGGATGGATCATCGCTGGCATGGTCGGTGCGGTGGCCGGTGTATTGATCGCACCGATCTCATCGCTGTCTCCGAACACGTTCGACATCTTCCTCGTGTTTGCCTTCACTGCAGCGGTCATCGGTGGTCTGGACTCGCTCGTGGGCGCTGTCGCCTTCGGCATCGGCACCGGCCTCATCTTGTCGCTCGTCACCGGCTACAGCGATGCATCGAATGCGCCGATCGTCGCGCTGGTCCTGTTGGCCCTCAACCTCTGGTTCAAGCCTGACGGCGCGTTCTCCCATCACAAGGCGAGGTCCGTCTGATGCGCGATCGTTGGACAGACTTCACGCTTCGTGCTCCCGGCTCGCGGTTCGCCGGGCACGCCCTCCTGGCATTTGTGATCTGGCTGTTGTTGGTCCGTCTCAATGCAGTCATCGATGCTCAATTGAGCTACTACTTGGCCTTGGCTGCGATGTACGCCACCGCCATGTTCGGAATGACCATCCTCGTCGGCCTTTCAGGCCAGGTATCGCTGGGCAACGGCGCTCTGATGGCGGTCGGGGGATACGTATTCGCCCTGACGAGCATGAACTGGAAGACCGTGCCGATCCTTGGCCTGCCGTGGAACGCCGTGTGGTCGATGGTCTTCGCCGGCCTCGGAGGCGTGATCATCGGACTGATCATCGGTGCCCTGGGTGCACGACTGCGCGGTCCATACCTTGCGGGCCTGACTCTCGGTATCGCCGTGGGCATCCCCTCGATCATCAACAGGTATCCCTCGCTCCTCGGCGGTGAGCAGGGTCTGAAACTGATCGTCCCCTACCCCGAGGGGGGCTACCAAGACCTGGCGCTGAGTGACGACTCGCAGTTCGATGACTCGGCGCTCGACGAATTCCTCGTCGATGAGTCTGCGGCAACCGAAGCGCCCATGGACGAGGCTGCGCCTGCGGAAGAAGACCTTCTGACGTTGGAGGACGCGCAGCAGGGTGTGGCGCAGGAGGATCTGCTGACGTTGGAGGACGCGCAGCAGGGTGTGGCGCAGGAGGATCTGCTGACGTTGGAGGACGCGCAGCAGGGTGTCCAGGGCATGGAGACCGTTGTCCCGACACCTGAGGCGACACCGGAACTGGCCGCCGATCCCGCGGACGCGTTCACATCGGCCTCAGATTTCGTGCTCCAGCAGTGGCAGGCCTCCGTTGCCATCGCGGTCGCCTGCATCGTCGGCTTCATCGCCCTGAATCTCGTCCGTGGTCGTCAAGGGCGGGTGTGGCTGGCAGTTCGCGACGATCCCGTCGCTGCGGCCGTCATCGGCATCTCCCCCTCCGGCGGGAAGGTGTCTGCCTTTGTCGTCAGTTCTCTGTTTGCCGCTCTGAGCGGTGCGGTCTTCGTGCAGATCCTGACGCTCGCCGCCCCGAGCGCCTTCGGTCTCGGACTATCCCTGTCGCTCTTGGTCGGTGTCGTCCTGGGTGGCCGCCTCTCGCTCGTTGGGGCGGTGATCGGGGCGCTGCTCATCGTGTGGCTGCCCGAATGGGTGGACTCACTCTCCTCGGAGCTCGGCCTGCCGAGGCAGGTTGCCGACAACGCCCCGAACCTGCTGTACGGGCTCCTGGTCGTGGCGGTGGTCCTGGTCGCTCCACGAGGGATCATGGGCGGGGTTTCCTCCTTGCTTGGAAAACTGCGTCGAACCTCGTCGTCACCCTCCTAAATCGGACTTCACCAGGGCACTAGCGCACTAGCGGCACCATCCCGTAATGTGCTAACCACGCGGGTTTTCCGGGGTTGTCACGCTGTGGTCACCTGGGGCCCAGATCCCTACGTAAGGAGAGCTTGTGAAGTCCTTCGCAATCCGTACTGTCGCGGTATCGACGATCGTCGGTCTCATGGCAGTGGGCACGGCGGGTGCGGCGAACGCTGCCGATCCCGGCGTCACCAAGTCCGAGATCAAGATCGGTACGACAACCCCGTTGACCGGACCCGCGTCCCCTGGCTACAAGGACGTCTCGGCCGGCGCCAACGCGTACTTCGCGTACGTCAACAAGAGCGGTGGCATCAACGGTCGTGCGGTCAGCCTGGTCGTCAAGGACGATCAGTACAACCCGACGACCACGATCACCAAGACCAACGAGTTGATCCTCAACGACAAGGTCTTTGCGATCTACGGCGCTCTTGGTACGGCGAACCATCTCGCCGTTGTCGACGAGATCAACAAGCAGGGCATCCCGGACGTGTTCGTGAACACGGGCTCGAATGCCTTCGACAACGTGCAGAAGTACCCGAACACGTTCCCGTACTTCCCGTCCTACGCCGTCGAGGCCAAGGTCATGGCGAAGTACATCCAGGACACTCCGGACCTGGCGAGCAAGAAGCGCTGCTTCTTCTACCAGGAGGGTGAGTTCGGTGAGAACGCCGGTCAGGGCTTCGCCTCCGCCGGCTTCACGACCTGGACCGCGCAGGCCTCGTACCTGCCGACCCAGATCGCCCAGGGCTTCGGCGCCCAGGTCACCCGGATGAAGGCTGCGGGCTGCGAGCTCGTCGTGTTCTTCGGCGTCACCTCGGCCACAGGTGTTCTGCTCCGCACGGCAGCTGCCCTGCAGTTCCGTCCGACGTGGATGGTGACCTCGGTTGGTTCCGAGCCCACCGTTCTCGCGGGCATCGTCGGCAGCGTCCCCGCGACGCGCGCCGCGATGACCGGCATGTACACGCCGCAGTTCCTCGTGCCGATCACTGACACGGGCAACCCGTACGTGAGCCAGATGAAGACCGTGGTCGAGGCCGCAGGCCTGCCGTGGAACTTCTACACCTACTACGGCGCCAACACGGCGTACGTGCTGTCCCAGGCCCTCAAGGCCGCGGGCCCCAACCTCACCCGCAAGGGGCTGGTCAAGGCTCTTCAGGACAACGCGAAGAACTTCCGTCCTGCCGCCGTGGTTCCGTTCGTCATCACGAAGAGCTCGCACCAGGGACTCACCGGCTTCTACATGGGTCAGTACGACTCAGCCGGCACGGTCGTTCGCCTGGGCAAGCCGAACGAGGTCTACGTCGCGGGCAACGCGGGTGGATCGTTGGCGAAGGTTGCCACGTTCAAGCCAGCACCTCCCACAAAGAAGTTGCTGCCGTAACACGCACGCGTTGAGGGGGGCGGGCAACCGCCCCCCTCTCGCATGTCCGGACCCGGTGTGCCCCGACGGATCGGGTCCGCGTACTCTCTGTCACTGCCGAAGACCGCTGGTCACCGGATCACCCGATCCGGTCGAAGGCCCCGCACTGCGGGCGGCCCGCGCAGGTGAGTGGAACTGCCCCCTCGGGGGCCGTGCCCCGTGCGCCTGCGCCGGGGCGTTTGTTGTGTGGGGCACAGGAAGGAGCCCCATGGCACGGCCGAGCAAGGTGACCTCCGTCGCCGAGATCGCCGATCATTTCCGCGAGTCAAGCGCCGCGGTCCTGACCGAGTACCGCGGATTGACCGTGGCCCAGCTCAAGGAGCTGCGCCGCACTCTGGGTGACACCGTCACCTACGCGGTTGTGAAGAACACCCTGACCAAGCGCGCGGCCCAGGACGCGGGTGTCACCGGCTTGGACGACCTGCTGGCCGGTCCGAGCGCGATCGCCTTCGTCAAGGGTGACCCGGTCGACGCCGCCAAGGGCATCCGCAAGTTCGCCAAGGAGAACCCGGCCCTGGTGATCAAGGGCGGGTTCATGGACGGCGCGGTCCTGACCGCCGCACAGATCGGCAAGATCGCCGACCTGGAGTCCCGCGAGGTGCTGCTGTCCAAGCTCGCAGGCGCAATGAAGGCCAAGCAGTCGCAGGCCGCGGGTCTGCTCGCCGCCCCGCTGGGCAAGGCAGCACGTGCCCTCGGTGCACTGCAGGCCAAGCTGGAGGCTGGCGCACCTGCGGCCTCGGCACCCGCGGCGGAAGCCGCACCCGCTCCCGTCGAGGAGCCCACCGATTCAACGGCCGACGCCGTTGCGGAGACCGATGAGGTCACCACCCCCGCCGACGCGGAAGCTTCCGCGGAGGAGACCACCGAGGGCTAAGCCCCACCCGGCCCTCGGCCGGTTCAACCCGAAAGGAACACCACCATGGCGAAGCTGAGCACCGATCAGTTGCTGGACGCCTTCAAGGAGATGACCCTCCTCGAGCTGTCCGAGTTCGTGAAGGTCTTCGAGGAGACCTTCGATGTCACCGCAGCGGCCCCCGTGGCCGTTGCCGCCGTCGCAGCCCCCTCGGCTGGCGGTGGCGATGCCGGAGGCGGCGCCGAGGAGCAGGACGAGTTCGACGTCATCCTCGAGGCCGATGGCGGCAACAAGATCGCCGTCATCAAGGAGGTCCGCGCCCTGACCAACCTGGGTCTCAAGGAGGCCAAGGACCTGGTCGAGGCCGCACCGAAGCCGATCCTCGAGAAGGTCAAGAAGGACGCAGCCGAGAAGGCCAAGGCGCAGCTCGAAGGCGCCGGCGCGACCGTTTCGGTCAAGTAGTCACCACACGAAGGGGGGCCGACCACTGGTCGGCCCCCCTTCGTGCATGTCGGCTACGAGCGATGCCAGGCGTGCACCAGGTCGAGGATCACCCGCTGCGGGGGTGCGCTGATGAGGGGCGCGATCTGGTCATTGAACGTGGCGAAGATGACGTCGCTGTTGACTGCAGCCGCCGATTCCTCGGTGTCGAACACGCCGATGCCCCGCACCAGGCCCGAGCCGGCGTCGCCGACGATGTGGACGCTCTTCAGGTGCGGATCGACCGCCATGAAGTCGTGGGCGAAATTCGAATACAGGTCCAGGACATCCTGGTAGTGCCCGGGCTTCACGGTCAGGGTGAACTCGACGACATGGGACATGGGTGCTCCTCGGGGATCGGCTCACCCGGGACGGGGGAGCGGTGCAGGCTAACCCGCCCCCGGCCGAGACGGGGCGAAATGGTTACAACCGGGACACGAAAGCGCGAAATCCTTTGTCCCTGCTTGACCTTTTGCTCCCCGGGCACCACCATGGACCAACGCACGGGTCACCGTGGCGGAACGAGGGTCCCCCTCCAGAAGCGGTTGGCAGCTGTCAGCCACCGTCGAGGCAGGGAAGGACCGATGGTTCGCCGGGGTACCCCTGTGGACAGCGGCGCGCCGTTCGGCTATGCTGCCGCTTTGCGCTGCCCTCCCAAAGACTCCGCCTGACGCGTCGTGGCCTGCCACTTGACAAATCGGGCTTACCGGCGTCCCCGGGGCCGCGCATGGGCCTCGGAAGGAAGCAATGACCGCACAGCGCGCTGATGTCTCCACACTCTCCCCGGGTCTGCACCGGGCCTCGTTCGCCAAGATCCGGGAGCCGCTGTCGGTCCCGGACCTGCTGACGCTGCAGAGGGACTCCTTCGACTGGCTGCTCGGCCGCCCCGAGTGGCAGGCTCGGGTCAAGGCCGAACTCGAGAAGGGCAACACCGAGATCCCGCAGGTGTCCGGCCTGACCGAGATCTTCGAGGAGATCAGTCCGATCGAGGACTTCGCCGGGATGATGTCGCTGTCCTTCCACGACCACCGGTTCGAGCCGCCGAAGTACACCGTGGAGCAGTGCAAGGAGAAGGACCTCACCTACGCGGCACCCCTGTTCGTCACCGCGGAGTTCATGAACAACGAGACCGGTGAGATCAAGTCCCAGACCGTGTTCATGGGCGACTTCCCGCTCATGACGGACAAGGGAACGTTCATCATCAACGGCACCGAGCGTGTCGTCGTCTCGCAGCTCGTGCGTTCTCCGGGTGTCTACTTCGAGCGTTCCATCGATAAGGCCACCGACAAGGACGTGTTCATCGGGAAGATCATCCCGAGCCGTGGCGCGTGGCTCGAGTTCGAGATCGACAAGAAGGATCTCGTCGCCGTCCGCGTGGACCGCAAGCGCAAGCAGCCCGTCACCGTCCTACTCAAGGCTCTCGGTATGACCACCGAGCAGATCCGTGAGCGATTCGGCCAGTACGAGATCTTCATGGCCACGCTCGAGAAGGACACCATCGAGAGCCAGGACGATGCCCTGCTCGACATCTACCGCAAGTTGCGCCCGGGCGAACCGCCGACGTTGGAGAACGCGCGCAACCTCATCGACAACTTCTACTTCAACACCAAGCGTTACGACCTCGCGAAGGTCGGCCGCTACAAGGTGAACAAGAAACTCGGTCTGGACCTTCCTCTCGAGCAGAGCACCCTCACCCTCGAGGACGTCTGCGCGGCGATCGAGTACCTGGTGCGCCTGCACGCGGGTCTCGAGACCATGGACGGCCCACGCGGCACCGTCAACGTCGAGACCGACGACATCGACCACTTCGGAAATCGTCGTCTCCGCACGGTGGGTGAGCTGATCCAGAATCAGATCCGCACCGGCCTCTCGCGCATGGAGCGCGTCGTGCGCGAGCGCATGACCACCCAGGACGTGGAGGCGATCACGCCGCAAACCCTGATCAACATCCGCCCCGTGGTGGCCTCGATCAAGGAGTTCTTCGGAACCTCACAGTTGTCCCAGTTCATGGACCAGACCAACCCGCTGGCGGGCCTGACGCACAAGCGTCGCCTCTCGGCCCTCGGTCCCGGTGGTCTGTCCCGCGAGCGTGCCGGCTTCGAGGTTCGCGACGTGCACCCCTCGCACTACGGGCGGATGTGCCCGATCGAGACCCCGGAAGGCCCGAACATCGGTCTGATCGGATCGCTGGCCACCTACGGCCGGATCAACGCATTCGGCTTCGTCGAGACCCCGTACCGCAAGGTGGTCAAGGGAAAGGTCAGCGACCAGGTCGACTACCTGACCGCCGATGAAGAGGACCTGCACGTCATCGCCCAGGCGAACACCCCCCTGAGCGATTCCGGTGCGTTCGCGGAGTCCCGCGTGCTCGTGCGTCGCCGCAACGGTGAAGTCGACTACGTCGCTCCCGATGAGGTCGACTACATGGACGTCTCACCGCGCCAGCTCTGGTCGGTTGCGACGTCGATGATCCCGTTCCTCGAGCACGACGACGCCAACCGTGCGCTCATGGGATCGAACATGCAGCGCCAGGCCGTTCCGCTGTTGCGTGCGGAGGCGCCGCTGGTCGGTACCGGCATGGAGTTCCCGGCTGCATACGACGCCGGTGACCTCGTGCTCGCCGAGAAGGCCGGTGGCGTGACCGAGGTTTCCGCGGATCTGATCACCGTCGCCAACGATGACGGCAGCTACAGCGCCTACCGCCTGGAGAAGTTCCGACGCTCCAACCAGGGCACGTGCTTCAACCAGCGTCCGGTGGTCACCGAGGGGCAGCGGGTCGAAGTGGGCCAGGTGCTCGCGGATGGTCCGTCCACCGACCAGGGTGAGATGGCGCTCGGCAAGAACCTGCTCGTCGCGTTCATGTCGTGGGAGGGTCACAACTACGAGGACGCGATCATTCTTTCGCAGCGCCTCGTGCAGGACGACGTCCTCTCCTCAATCCACATCGAGGAGCACGAGATCGATGCCCGCGACACCAAGCTCGGTCCCGAGGAGATCACCCGTGATCTGCCGAACGTGAGCGAGGAAGTTCTCGCTGATCTCGATGATCGCGGCATCATCCGCATCGGTGCCGATGTCGTGCCCGGTGACATCCTCGTCGGCAAGGTCACCCCCAAGGGTGAGACCGAGCTGACCCCCGAGGAGCGACTCCTCCGCGCGATCTTCGGTGAGAAGGCGCGCGAAGTGCGCGATACCTCACTCAAGGTTCCGCACGGTGAGTCCGGCAAGGTCATCGACGTCCGCGTCTTCGACATCGACGAGGGCGATGAAATGCCCCCCGGCGTCAACAAGCTCGTGCGCGTGTACATCGCGCAGAAGCGCAAGATCACCGAGGGCGACAAGCTCGCGGGACGCCACGGCAACAAGGGCGTCATCGCGCGCATCCTCCCGGAGGAGGACATGCCGTTCCTCTCCGACGGAACCCCCGTCGACATCGTGCTCAATCCGCTGGGTGTTCCCGGCCGCATGAACGTCGGCCAGGTTCTCGAGGTGCACCTGGGATGGGCTGCGGCTGCGGGATGGAAGGTCGACGGCGCGGATCCCCGTGCGGCGAACCTGCCGAAGGCGGTCCGCGAGCTTCCGGCTGGGTCGAAGGTGGCCACGCCGGTGTTCGATGGCGCACGCGAGGAGGAGTTGGCCGCGGTTCTGTCCGCGACACTGCCCACCGCGGATGGTCTGACCCTCGTCGGCTCCGATGGCAAGGCGCAGCTATTCGACGGTCGCAGCGGTGAGCCGTTCCCCGGCCCGGTTTCCGTGGGCTACATGTACGTGCTCAAGTTGCACCACCTGGTCGACGACAAGATCCACGCGCGCTCGACCGGCCCGTACTCGATGATCACCCAGCAGCCGTTGGGTGGCAAGGCGCAGTTCGGTGGACAGCGCTTCGGCGAGATGGAGGTGTGGGCCCTCGAGGCGTACGGCGCCGCCTACGCCCTGCAGGAACTGCTCACCATCAAGTCCGACGACGTCCTCGGCCGCGTGAAGGTGTACGAGGCAATCGTCAAGGGCGAGAACATCCCCGAGCCCGGCATCCCCGAGTCGTTCAAGGTGCTGGTCAAGGAAATGCAGTCCCTGTGCCTGAACGTCGAGGTGCTCTCCGGTGACGGAGTGGCCATCGACATGAAGGACTCGGATGAGGACTACGCATTCCGCGCTGCCGAAGAACTCGGCATCGACCTGTCCCGGCGTGAGCCGAGCAGCGTCGAAGAACTGTAACCACCACGACTAGAGATCAGACACGAGAGCGAAGGACACACACGTGCTGGATGTCAATTTCTTCGACGAGCTGCGCATCGGCCTGGCCACTGCGGATGACATCCGCACGTGGTCCTATGGCGAGGTGAAGAAGCCCGAGACGATCAACTACCGCACGCTCAAGCCTGAGAAGGACGGCTTGTTCTGCGAGAAGATCTTCGGCCCCACCCGCGACTGGGAGTGCTACTGCGGCAAGTACAAGCGCGTGCGCTTCAAGGGCATCATCTGCGAGCGCTGCGGCGTCGAGGTCACCCGCGCCAAGGTACGTCGCGAGCGCATGGGGCACATCGAGCTCGCCGCCCCGGTCACGCACATCTGGTACTTCAAGGGTGTGCCGAGCCGTCTCGGATACCTGCTCGATCTCGCGCCGAAGGACCTCGAGAAGGTCATCTACTTCGCCGCCTACATGATCACCTGGGTCGACGAAGAGGGTCGGCACGAGATGCTCCCCACGCTGGAGAACCAACTCGGCGTGGAGAAGAAGCAGATCGCCAGCCGCCGTGACTCGGACATCGAGGCGCGCCAGAAGAAGCTCGAGGCCGATCTCGCCGAGCTCGAGGACGAAGGCGCCAAGGCGGACATCCGTCGCAAGGTGCGCGAGTCCGGTGAGCGCGAGATGGCCGCCATCCGGCGCAAGGCCGACCAAGAGATCGATCGCCTCGATCGGGTCTTCGATCGCTTCCGCACGCTCAAGGTCCAGGACCTCGAGGGCGACGAGATGCTGTTCCGCGAGATGCGCGACCGCTACGGCCGCTGGTTCGACGGCGGCATGGGTGCCGAGGCGATCCAGAAGCGCCTCGAGTCCTTCGACCTCGAGGCCGAGGCCGCGATCCTGCGCGAGATCGTCGCGACGGGCAAGGGACAGAAGAAGACACGTGCGCTCAAGCGGCTCAAGGTCGTCTCCGCGTTCATGAACACCAAGAACTCGCCGATGGGCATGGTGCTCGACGCGGTGCCGGTGATCCCGCCGGATCTGCGCCCCATGGTGCAACTCGACGGTGGCCGCTTCGCCACCTCGGACCTCAACGATCTGTACCGACGCGTGATCAACCGCAACAACCGGTTGAAGCGCCTGCTGGACCTCGGCGCGCCGGAGATCATCGTCAACAACGAGAAGCGCATGCTCCAGGAGGCCGTCGACGCACTCTTCGACAACGGTCGCCGGGGTCGCCCGGTCACCGGTCCCGGTAACCGTGCACTCAAGTCGCTGTCGGACATGCTCAAGGGCAAGCAGGGTCGCTTCCGCCAGAACCTGCTCGGCAAGCGCGTCGACTACTCCGGCCGTTCGGTCATCGTGGTCGGCCCGCAGTTGAAGCTGCACCAGTGCGGCCTGCCCAAGCAAATGGCCCTGGAGCTGTTCAAGCCCTTCGTGATGAAGCGGCTCGTGGACCTCAACCATGCGCAGAACATCAAGAGCGCCAAGCGCATGGTCGAGCGTTCGCGCCCGGTCGTGTGGGACGTGCTCGAAGAGGTCATCGCCGAGCATCCGGTGCTCCTCAACCGCGCACCCACACTGCACCGCCTCGGTATCCAGGCTTTCGAGCCACAACTCATCGAGGGCAAGGCCATCCAGATCCACCCACTGGTCTGCACCGCGTTCAACGCGGACTTCGATGGCGATCAGATGGCCGTGCACCTGCCCCTGTCCGCAGAGGCGCAGGCCGAGGCTCGCATTCTGATGCTGTCGACCAACAACATCCTGTCCCCGGCGAACGGACGCCCGATCGCCACACCGACCCAGGACATGGTGCTCGGCATCTACTTCCTCACCACGATGAACGAGGAGTCCTCCAAGGTCGCCGATTCCGAGACCGCGGTCTACTCCTCCATCGCCGAGGCGCTCATGGCATTCGATGCCAAGGCGCTCGGTCTGCAGGACAAGGTGCGTATCCGCCTGACGGGATTCGTGCCGCCGGCCGACACCGCTATTCCCGAGGGCTGGGTGCCCGGTCAGCCGTTCACGATGGTGACCACCCTGGGTCGCGCGCTGTTCAATGAGGCGCTTCCCGCGGACTTCCCCTTCGTCAACTCTCTCGTGGACAAGCGGGTTCTCGGTGCCACGGTGAACCGTCTCTCCGAGTTGTACAGCAAGGTGCAGGTCGCCGAGACGCTCGATCAGTTGAAGGCACTCGGCTTCTACTGGGCCACCCGTTCCGGTGTCACCATCTCGATCTCCGACGTCATCACCCCACCGGAGAAGTCCGAGGTGCTCGGGGCAGCCGAGGAGAAGGCCGCGAAGGTTCAGCAGCAGTACGACCGTGGCCTGATCACCGACTCGGAGCGTCGCCAAGAACTCATCGAGATCTGGACCCGCGCCACCGACGAGGTGGCCAAGGCGATGCAGGATCACTTCCCGCGGACCAACCCGATCCACATGATGGTCGACTCGGGTGCGCGCGGTTACTACATGCAGGTGCGCCAGATCGCGGGTATGCGTGGTCTGGTCGCCAACCCGAAGGGCGAGATCATCCCGCGGCCGATCAAGTCGAACTTCCGCGAGGGTCTGTCCGTGCTCGAGTACTTCATCTCGACGCACGGTGCCCGTAAGGGTCTCGCGGATACCGCTCTGCGGACCGCCGACTCCGGCTACCTGACGCGTCGTCTCGTGGACGTCTCGCAGGATGTCATCATCCGCGAGGTCGATTGCGGAACCGAGCGTGGAACCGAGATCACTATCGGTGAGATGGTGAACGGGCAGCTGCGGCCGACGGACACCCTGGACACCACGGTGTCGTCGCGCACACTCGCTCGCGATGTCGAGGTCAACGGCACGGTCGTCGCCACCGCGGGTGAGGAGATGACCGCACCGCGCGCCGAGGAACTCGTGGCGCAGGGGGTCGAGAAGGTGCGCGTGCGCACCGTCCTCACGTGTGAGAGCTCGGTGGGCACCTGCGCCATGTGCTACGGCAAGTCGATGGCCACCGGCAAGCTCGTGGACGTCGGTGAGGCCGTCGGCATCATCGCCGCGCAGTCGATCGGCGAGCCGGGAACCCAGTTGACGATGCGTACCTTCCACACCGGCGGCGTCGCCGGCGAGGACATCACGCACGGTCTGCCCCGCGTCGTGGAGCTCTTCGAGGCGCGTACCCCCAAGGGTGTCGCGCCGATCGCCGAAGTGACCGGCCGGGTTCGGATCGAGGATGCGGACAAGACCCGCAAAATCATCGTCGTCCCCGACGATGGTGGCGAGGAGATCGGCGAGCAGGTGTCCAAGCGTGTGCGTCTGCTGGTCGAGGATGGCCAGCACGTCACCGTGGGCACGCAGCTCACCGTCGGTGCTGTCGATCCCAAGCAGGTGCTGCGAATCCTGGGAATGCGCGCGGTGCAGTTGCACCTCGTCGATCAGGTCCAGGAGGTCTACCGCTCACAGGGCGTGTCGATCCACGACAAGCACATCGAGGTGATCGTGCGTCAGATGCTCAAGCGCATCACGATCATCGAGTCGGGCGACTCCCCGTTCCTGGCCGGTGAACTCGTCGAGCGCAACCTGTTCGAGGCGGTCAACCGTCGCGTGGTCGCCGAAGGTGGCACCCCCGCGTCGGGTCGTCCCGAGCTCATGGGCATCACCAAGGCGTCGCTCGCGACCGAGTCGTGGCTGTCCGCGGCCTCCTTCCAGGAGACCACGCGCGTCCTGACCGATGCCGCGATCCACGCCAAGAGCGATCCGCTGCTCGGCCTGAAGGAGAACGTCATCCTGGGCAAGCTCATCCCGGCCGGTACCGGCATGCCGCAGTACCGCAATGTCCGGGTGGAGCCCACCGAGGAGGCCAAGGCGGCTGTGTACGCCTCCTTCACCGGGTACGACGATCTGGATTACAGCGCCTTCGGCACCACCGGTGGTGCTGCGGTTCCGCTCGAAGAGTTCGACTATCGCGGCTACTAAACCGAGGCAGGAATCATGACCGAGCAGCAGCCCGACAGCCCCCCGGCGACCTGGCCGAGTGTCCCCGAGGAGCAGGTGACGGTGGTCTACCCGCCGGCCCCGCAGACCTCGGGGAACGCGATCGTCGCGCTGATCCTGTCCATCGGAGCCTGGATCATCTGCCCGATCATCCCGGCGATCGTGGCCCTGGTCTTCGCGAACATGGCCAAGAAGGAGATCGCCGCGGGGGAGGGGCGGGTCACCGGGCAGGGCCTGGTCACCGCGTCGATGATCGTGGCCTGGATCAACATCGGCGTCTGGGCCGCACTGCTGGTGATCGGACTCCTGGTCCTGGTCCTGGTCGCGGTGGCCGGGGCCTTCTAGACCCCCGTTTTGACCTGCCGAATGACCACCCGGTAGTGTCACCCCCCGTGCCCGGACCCCGGGCACGAGGGCGTGTGCGCACTTCCCCGTAAGCGCGTGGACGCGGCGCAGAACGCACCGGTAACCCCCACGAGGTTGTTGCCTGTCCCCACCGGGACCGGGCGACACGCCCGACCGCGTGGGCCGGGAACCGGAGCACGGAACGGTACGGAACAAGGGAGAAACGCGAGTGCCAACCATCCAACAGCTGGTCCGCAAGGGTCGGCAGGACAAGGTCTCGAAGAACAAGGCCCCGGCCCTCAAGGGCAGCCCACAGCGGCGCGGGGTCTGTACGCGCGTCTACACCACCACCCCGAAGAAGCCGAACTCCGCACTGCGCAAGGTCGCCCGTGTGCGTCTGACCTCCGGCGTGGAGATCACCGCCTATATCCCGGGGGTCGGCCACAACCTGCAGGAGCACTCGATCGTGCTCGTCCGCGGCGGACGTGTCCGTGACCTCCCCGGTGTCCGCTACAAGGTGATCCGCGGCGCACTCGATACCCAGGGCGTCAAGAACCGCAAGCAGGCTCGTTCCCGCTACGGCGCGAAGAAGGAGAAGGGCTGATGCCTCGCAAAGGTCCCGCAGCCAAGCGTCCACTGGCCATCGATCCGGTCTACAACTCACCGGTCGTCACGCAGTTGATCAACAAGGTGCTCTTGAGCGGTAAGCGCTCCAAGGCCGAGTCTGTTGTCTATGGCGCCCTCGAAGGCTGCCGGGAGAAGACCGGCACCGATCCGGTGATCACCCTCAAGCGCGCGCTCGACAACGTGCGCCCCACCCTCGAAGTTCGCTCCCGTCGCGTCGGCGGCGCCACCTACCAGGTGCCCGTCGAAGTCAAGCCCGGTCGCAGCACCACCCTCGCGCTGCGCTGGCTGATCGGATACTCGCGTCAGCGTCGTGAGAAGACGATGACCGAGCGGCTCATGAACGAGATCCTCGACGCCTCGAATGGTCTCGGCGCAGCCGTGAAGAAGCGCGAAGACACCCACAAGATGGCCGAATCCAACAAGGCATTCGCCCACTACCGCTGGTAACCACCGCCCACAAGGCCCCAATCGCAACGGAGAAGATCGTGTCGACCGGAACTGTCCTCGACCTCGCCAAGGTCCGCAATATCGGGATCATGGCGCATATCGACGCGGGCAAAACCACCACGACCGAGCGCATCCTGTTCTACACCGGGATCAACTACAAGATCGGTGAAGTCCATGAGGGCGCAGCCACCATGGACTGGATGGAGCAGGAGCAGGAGCGCGGCATCACGATCACGTCCGCAGCCACCACATGTGAGTGGAAGGGCTGCACCATCAACATCATCGATACCCCGGGTCACGTGGACTTCACCGTCGAGGTCGAGCGCTCGCTGCGCGTTCTCGATGGTGCGGTTGCGGTGTTCGACGGAGTCGCCGGTGTCGAACCGCAGTCGGAGACCGTGTGGCGTCAGGCCGACCGCTACAGCGTTCCCCGTATCTGTTTCGTGAACAAGCTCGACCGCACGGGCGCCAATTTCTACATGTGCGTCGACATGATCGTCTCCCGCCTCGGCGCCACCCCCCTCGTCCTGCAGATCCCGATCGGCAACGAAGCCGACTTCCTCGGCGTGATCGACCTCGTCGCGATGCGCGCGCTCACCTGGCGTGGTGAGACCCAGAAGGGTGAGGACTACGTCGTCGAGGACATCCCGGCGGACATGGCAGCGAAGGCCGCCGAGTGGCGCGAGAAGTTGCTCGAAACCCTCGCGGAAAATGACGACGCGGTGATGGAGAAGTTCCTCGAGGGTGAGGAACTCAGCGCCGAGGAGATCCAGGCCGGTATCCGCCGCGCGACCCTCGCCGACAAGGTCACCCCGGTGCTCACCGGATCCGCCTTCAAGAACAAGGGCGTGCAGCCGATGCTCGATGCGGTCGTCGCCTACCTGCCCTCACCCCTCGACGTCGCCGCGATCGATGGTCACAAGATGGGTGACGAGGAGGTCGAGATCCTGCGCAAGCCTTCGGACTCCGAGCCGTTCAGCGCGCTGGCCTTCAAGATCATGTCCGATCCGCACCTGGGCAAGCTCACCTACATCCGCGTCTACTCGGGGCGCCTCGAGTCCGGCACCCAGGTCCTCAACAGCACCAAGGACCGCAAGGAGCGCATCGGGAAGATCTACCGAATGCACGCGAACAAGCGTGAGGAGATCGATTCGGTGGGCGCTGGCGACATCGTCGCTGTGATGGGCCTGAAGGACACCACCACCGGGGACACCCTCTGTGATTCCGCCAACCCGGTCGTGCTGGAGTCGATGACCTTCCCCGAGCCGGTCATCTCGGTCGCCATCGAGCCCAAGACCAAGAGCGACCAGGAGAAGTTGGGCACCGCGATCCAGCGTCTCGCCGAAGAGGATCCGACCTTCAAGGTCAGCACCAACGAGGAGACCGGCCAGACCATCATCGAGGGGATGGGTGAACTGCACCTTGAGGTGCTCGTCGACCGGATGCGTCGCGAGTTCAAGGTCGAGGCCAACGTGGGCAAGCCGCAGGTCGCCTACCGTGAGACCCTCACCAAGCAGGTCGACAAGGTCGAGTACACCCACAAGAAGCAGACCGGTGGTTCCGGCCAGTTCGGCCGCGTCATCATCGCCATCTCCCCGAATACCGAGGAGGGCGGCGGTTACCTGTTCGAGAACAAGGTCACCGGTGGTCGCATTCCCAAGGAGTACATCCCCTCCGTCGATGCCGGATGTCAGGAAGCGATGCAGAACGGCATCCTCGCCGGCTACCCGATGGTCGACGTCAAGGTCACCCTGCTCGACGGTGCCTACCACGACGTCGACTCCTCCGAACTCGCCTTCAAGATCGCCGGATCGATGGCGTTCAAGGAGGGTGCACGCAAGGCAGCCCCGGTGCTGCTCGAGCCGATGATGGCCGTCGAAGTCACCACCCCGGAGGACTTCATGGGCGATGTCATCGGCGACCTCAACTCCCGGCGCGGGCAAGTGCAGGCGATGGACGAGCGCTCCGGCGCGCGGGTCATCAAGGCGCTCGTTCCGCTGTCGGAGATGTTCGGTTACGTGGGCGACCTTCGCAGTCGCACGCAGGGCCGGGCTAGCTACAGCATGCAGTTCGACTCCTATGCGCAGGTTCCACAGAACGTGGCGACGGAGATCATCGCTAAGGCTCGCGGCGAGTAGTCGCGGATCACAACAGAAGAGAAAACACAACACGCACAATCCGATCCGCGCAACGCCGGACGGCATAAGGACAAGGGAGAACTCAGGTGGCCAAGGCCAAGTTTGAGCGCACCAAGCCGCACGTCAACATCGGCACCATCGGTCATATCGACCATGGCAAGACGACGCTGACCGCTGCGATCACCAAGGTGCTGCACGACCGGTACCCGGACGTCAACCCCTTCACGCCTTTCGACGAGATCGACAAGGCCCCGGAGGAGCGTCAGCGCGGTATCACGATTTCGATCGCACACGTCGAGTACCAGACCGAGGCGCGTCACTATGCACACGTCGACTGCCCCGGTCACGCCGACTACATCAAGAACATGATCACGGGTGCCGCCCAGATGGACGGCGCGATCCTCGTGGTCGCCGCCACCGACG
>JBEIHR010000012.1:0-31528 GCA_040381195.1 Rubricoccaceae bacterium | reverse complement strand
GGCTTGCCGTAGAACTCGAACTCGGTGAGGCCCTGCGGACCAGGAGGGTGCTCTTGGGTGCTGCACCGAGTGCCTTCGATTGTTTCCTCGCTTTGCGCGGCGTGCGCACTCTGGCGATCCGCATGGACCGTGCCGAGGCATCGGCGCAGGAGTTAGTGCGCCGCCTCGACGGCTGGGCGGGAGTATCGCGCGTCCGCTACCCGGGGTGGGGCTCCATCATCGCCATCGAGGTGGATGCACCCCCTGACTCCATCGACGCCATGTGTGAGCGTGCGCAGGTGTGGACCTACGCCACCAGCCTCGGAGGGGTCGAGTCACTGATCGAACGTCGCCGCCGGTGGCCTCTCGAGAGCACAACTGTCCCCGAGAACCTCGTTCGACTCTCGGTCGGCATCGAGGATGTCGAAGATCTCTGGACAGATCTGTCGACCATTCTCACGACCCGCTGATCAGAGTCGTCGTTCCGACTCACCACGTGGGTCGCGTGCCATGAAGGCCGAGGCGATCGCGCGCGGTGACTGCCCGTGGTGCAGGACCTGAACAATCTGCTCGGTGATCGGCATCTCCACTCCGTGCGCGCGGGCCAATTCCGCGATGGGAGTGCAACTCTTGTAGGCCTCGCACGTTTGGCGGGTGATCGCGATCGTTTCGTCCACAGTGAGGCCCTTGCCCAGGTTCTCCCCGAACGTCCGATTACGTGAAAGGGGCGACTGACACGTCGCGACGAGGTCGCCTACTCCTGCGAGGCCTTGGAAGGTGAGCGGATCGGCACCCAGTGCGACACCGAGGCGCGCCATCTCCGCCAGACCGCGAGTCATCAGCGAGGCCTGCGAGTTCTCCCCAAGCCCCATACCCACCGCGATGCCGTTGGCGAGTGCGATGACGTTCTTGACGGCGCCGCCGATTTCGGTGCCGACCACATCGGTGGTCCAGTACGGACGGAAGTAGTCATTGCTGCACGCCTGCTGGAGGTATCGCGCTGCCTGTTCATCCACGCACGCGACGGTGGTCGCTGATGGCTGTCGAGCGACGATCTCCGATGCGAGATTGGGACCCGAGAGGGCTGCGACACGGGACGCATCGATTGATGTCGACTGCTCGATGACCTCGCTCATGCGCAGCGTGGTCCCCAGTTCGATGCCCTTGATGAGGCTGATGACCAGCGCAGCATCGGGGATATGTGCCCCCCAGGCTTCGAGGTTTGCCCTCACGTCCTGCGCGGGAAGCACTATGGCAACGATGTCAACATCGCGCAGGGCAGCCGCCGGCTCCGTGGTCGCCGTCACACTCGTGGGTAACTCGACACCGGGGTGGTACGCACGGTTCTGGTGCATCGTGTTGATCTGGTCCGCCACGCGCGGCTCGCGCGCCCAGATCACGACGTCGTGACCCGCGTGGGCCATCACCAGTGCGAACGCGGTTCCCCACGCACCCGATCCCATGACTGCAACCCTCACGTGCCCTCCTTCCGTGGCAGACGAAACAGCATCGGCTCCGCCGGAGGAACCCCATCGCGGATCCCCACCAGGAGCCCCGTGATCGCTGCGATGATGCGTGCGGTCGCCTCCCGGAGTGTGTCAGAGTCCAGGGGACGGCCGTAGAGGTCGGAGAAATCGACCGGCCGACCCACAGCCACCCGGATGGTCTTCCGGGGCAGGATCCGGAACTCCCTTCGGTATGGACCGATGACCTCGTGGGCGCCCCACTGTGCCACCGGGATGAGCGGCCGACGGGTTGCCAGGGCTATGCGCGCCGCGCCCGTCTTCCCCACCATCGGCCACAGTCCCGGATCACGCGTCAGGGTCCCTTCCGGGTACACCACGACACACTCTCCGCGCTGTACGGCGTCGATGGCATCGCGCACCGCGGCAACAGCCTCACTGGTCTCCCGATACACCCGGATCTGACCTGCGCTCGTGATCACCCTCCCGACGACGGGGATCCGGAAGACCGACTCTTTCGCGAGGAATCGAGGCGGCCGGTCGTTATTCCACAGGAGATGGGCGATCGTGAGCGGGTCGAACCACGAAATGTGGTTTCCCGCGACGATGATCCCCCCGTCATCCGTGTTGAGGTTCTCCGTCCCCGTCCACTCCCGTTTCGTGAGAATGGTCATGAGGGGCCACAAGAGAATGACGGCGAGGCGGTAACCCCAGCCGAGGCGCCAGCGTCGACGCACCCGCCCAGCCATTCGGCAAGAGTAGCCCTGAGCGTGTTGGATGCCGTTGTGGACGAATGGTCAGCGCTCGTGCCCGTCCGTGGGTGGGCATCCGGGAAGTCCCGTCTCGGACTCCCGGGACTCGCGCGGGCGATGGCACTGGACACAGTGGCTGCACTTCGCGCCTGCCCGTCCATCGTCGAAGTCCTCATCATCACTCACGACGAGGACGTCCGCACTGACTTCGAAGCCTGGGGCTGCACGATCGTCGACGATCGATCGGCGGGCGGTCTCAATTCGGCTATTGACTTCGGAGCCGCGACACGGCGCGTCGCGCCGTGCATCGTCGTGCTCGGAGACCTTCCGACACTCACGTCTCCCGACCTGACGATGGTCCTCAATCGATGTGATCACAACCCGCACTTCGTTTCTGACGCCCATGGCACGGGGACGACCATGTGGCTGACGAGACACGGTCCGGTCCACACCCATTTCGGTGAGCGCTCGCGTGCCCGGCATATCGAGTCCGGAGCGCGTGAGCTCCAGGCGCACGTCGGAGACGACCCTCTGGCGTGGGCTCGCCTGCGCAGAGATGTCGACGACGTGGTCGATCTTGCCGACGCGGTACGACTGGGAGTCGGCACATTCACGACTGAACTGATCGGAGACGACGAAGGGGCCGGACGCATCGCCCGGCCCCGTCGCGAAGTTCCCTAGCGGCGCTTGGTCGCCTTCTTGGCGGCCTTCTTCGCGGGTGCCTTCTTGGCGGCCTTCTTCGCGGGTGCACTGGCAACCTTCTTGTTGCCGGCAACCACACCCTTGAGTTCCGCACCTGCGCGGAACTTGGGCAGCTTGGTGGCCTTGATCTTCACGGTCTCGCCCGTGCGCGGATTACGTCCCAGCCGGGCCTTGCGGGACACAGACTCGTAGACGCCAAACCCGCTGATGGACACCCTCTCGCCACGGGCAAGAGCGCGCTTGATTTCGTCATGGAACGCCTCAACCACATTGCTGACATCCCGCTTGGTCATGTCCAGCTTGTCGGCAACGGCGTCGGTGATATCTGCCTTGTTCACGTGTTAACCCCTCCGGAGGGCGATGTAGGTCGGCCGAGTAGCCGACTCTCCGAACCTATCGGCGACCGGTGCGGCATTGCAGAACGACGCGCCGGGGAAAAGTCATATGGGACAACGACTTTGGCTCGCGACGATGAACGTGACCTACACCACGGATGGCTTGAAACCGGGGCGCTGGGACTCGAATCGGGTGATCGCATCCGCATGCTGGAGGGTGAGCCCGATGTCGTCGAGGCCCTCCATCAACCGCCAGCGCACGTAGTCGTCCACGTCGAAGTCGACGGTGATGTCGCCGGCGGTGATCGTTCGGTGCTCCAGATCGACGGTCACCACTGTGTCGGGTCGGGCTTCGACGAGTTCCCAGAGACGCTCGACGGCGGATTGGTCGACAAGGGCGGTCAGCAGACCGCCCTTGCCCGAGTTCCCTCGGAAAATATCGGCGAATCGCGAGGAAATCACGACCTTGAACCCGTAGTTCTGAAGCGCCCAGACTGCGTGCTCCCGCGAGGAGCCGGTTCCGAAGTCCGGGCCGGCGACCAGAATGCTCACTCCCTGATGCTCATCGCGGTTGAGGACGAAATCCGGATCCTTGCGCCACTGCGCGAAGAGGCCATCCTCGAATCCGTGACGCGTAATCCGCTTGAGGTATTCCGCCGGGATGATCTGATCGGTATCGACATTGGAACGACGTAGCGGTGCTGCGGTACCCGAGTGACGGATGAACGCTTCCATCTAGGCCCCCAGATCCTCGGGTGAAGCAAGATGGCCGGCGACCGCGGTCGCAGCCGCGACGGCCGGCGACACGAGATGGGTGCGTCCACCGGGACCCTGGCGACCCTCGAAGTTGCGGTTGGAGGTTGATGCGGAACGCTCGCCCGGGGCGAGTTTGTCGGGATTCATCGCCAAACACATCGAGCACCCCGCACCGCGCCACTCGGCTCCTGCGTCGAGGAAGATCGTGTCCAGTCCCTCGGATTCGGCCTGGAGACGCACCCGCGCCGAACCCGGGACAACGAGCACCCGCATACCGTCTTTGACCTTGCGGCCCTCGAGCACCTGGGCGGCCGCACGCAGGTCCTCGATGCGTCCGTTCGTGCAGGAGCCGATGAAGACCGTGTCGATGGAGATCTCCCGCAGCGGGGTCCCCGGGGTGAGATCCATGTACTCCAACGCGCGCTCGATCGCCACCCGCTCGACGTCGTCCGAGGCATCAGCCGGATCCGGCACAACACTCGACAGGGGCAGCCCCTGACCCGGATTGGTCCCCCACGTCACATACGGGCTAAGCGTGCTGGCGTCGATCACTACTTCTGCGTCGAATTCGGCATCGGCGTCAGTGCCCAGGGTCCGCCAGTACTCGAGGGCGCGCTTCCACTCTTCGCCGCGGGGGGCGTGCTCGCGGCCCTCCAAGTACGCGAACGTGGTTTCGTCAGGGGCGACCATCCCTGCGCGCGCGCCGGCTTCGATGGACATGTTGCAGATGGTCATCCGGCCTTCCATAGACAACGCGCGGATTGCGGACCCGCGGTATTCGAGGACGTAGCCCTGGCCGCCCCCCGTCCCGATCCGGGCAATGACCGCGAGAATGATGTCCTTCGCTGTGACACCGGCAGGGAGTTCCCCCTCGACGGTGATGGCCATCGTCTTGAAGGGCTTCAACGGCAGCGTCTGCGTGGCCAGGACATGTTCGACCTCGCTCGTACCGATACCGAAGGCCAGTGCGCCGAAGGCACCATGGGTGCTGGTGTGCGAGTCGCCGCACACGACCGTCATACCGGGCTGCGTGAGACCCAGTTGCGGTCCCACCACGTGAACGATGCCCTGCTCCCGGTTCCCGAGCGAGTACAGCCGGATGCCGAAGTCCGCGCAGTTCTTGCGCAGCGCCTCGACCTGGGCGCGTGAGATCGGGTCGGCGATCGGCTTGTCAACGTCGATCGTCGGGATGTTGTGGTCCTCAGTCGCCAGGGTGAGATCGGGGCGACGTACCGGCCGCCCGGTCTCACGGAGACCGTCGAACGCCTGGGGGCTGGTGACCTCGTGCACGAGATGCAGATCGATGTAGAGAAGATCCGGTTCACCGTCTGCCCGCCGTACGACGTGGTCGTCCCAGACTTTCTCCGCCAACGTGCGTCCCACGGCGACCTCCCGAATTCTGAAGTGTAGGTGCACGACGAAGGGCCCTCCGCAGGGGAGGGCCCGACGTAGCCCCGACGGGATTCGAACCCGCGCTACCGCCTTGAGAGGGCGGCGTGCTAGGCCACTACACAACGGGGCCGTGCTGTCGACGTGCCCAGGGCACGCAACGCTGGGGTACCAGGACTCGAACCTAGACTAACTGGGCCAGAACCAGTCGGGCTGCCAATTACCCCATACCCCACGGGACGCCCGAGTATAGGCAGCCCGCGTCGGAACAGTGCGGCCGGGCTAGAGGTTGCGGGCGCGACGAATGCGCGCGAGAGACTCGTCACGCCCCAGGATCTCCATGGACTCGAAGAGAGGCGGCGAGACTCGTCGCCCCGTGATGGCGATCCGAACTGGGCCGAACGCAAGTTTGGGCTTCAGGCCGAGCGTGTCGACGAGTGCCGCCCGCAGAGTCTCCTGGATCGCCGGGGCCTTCCACTCGTCGAGCTCCGTGAGCGCTCCTTCGGCAGCACCGAGCACGGTGTGTGCCTCGGAGTCCAGGGTGGCGATCTCCGCGTCGGGTACTTCCGCCGCGGACACGAAGAGGAATCCGACCATGTCCGGAACCTGAGCGAGAGTCTCCAGTCGCTCCTGGATGAGAGGGACCGCGGCGTCGAGAACGCTCGACTGGTCCTCGGTGGGTGGGTCCGCTACGAATCCCGCCGCGGCCAGGCGGGGGACGATCCGGTCCTTGAGATCGCCGGGACTGAGTGCCCGGATCCAGTCGCCGTTGATCGCAGTGCACTTCTTCAGGTCGAATCGCGCAGGATTCGGACTGACCCGACCGAGGTCGAAGGCCTGGGCCATGTCCTCAAGGCTGAAGAACTCGCGGTCCTCGCCCATGGACCACCCGAGAAGCGCCAAGTAGTTGAGCAGGGCTTCCGGCAGGTACCCCTCGTCCCGGTACATCTGGAGCGATGACTGCGGATCCCGCTTGGAGAGTTTCGCGTTTCCCTCCCCCATGACATAGGGAAGGTGTCCGAACCGCGGTGTCGTCCCATCGGATACACCAATCGCGGCCAGCGCCTCGTACAACGCAAGTTGACGCGGGGTCGAGGACAGCAGATCCTCTCCGCGCAGAACATGCGTGATACGCATCAACGCGTCGTCCACGGGGTTCACGAGGGTGTAGAGCGGCTCCCCATTCGCCCGCACTAGGACGTAGTCGGTGACATTGTCCGCAGTGAAGGTGACCTCGCCCCGCACAAGGTCATCCCATGTGAAGTCGTGCCCGGGCATCCGAAAACGGATAACCGGCTCCCGACCCTCCGCAACGAATGCCGCCACCTGATCTTCGGTGAGATTCCGGCAGTGGCCGTCGTACCCCGGTGGCCTTCCCTGTGCCATGGCGGCCTCGCGGCGGGTCTGCAACTCGTCCGCCGAGCAATAGCAGCGGTAGGCGAAGCCGCCTTCTACTAACCGTCGCGCGACGTCGGCGTACACATCCATCCGCTCTGACTGCCGGTACGGGCCGTACGGGCCTCCCACTTCCGGACCCTCGTCCCAGGTCAACCCCAGCCAGCGGAGCGCACCCAGCAGCGCCTCGTACGACTCCTCACTATCCCGGGCACTGTCGGTGTCCTCGATGCGGAAGACGAACGTCCCTCCCGTGTGACGCGCGTAGGCCCAGTTGAACAACGCCGTTCGCACCATGCCGACGTGCGGGTTCCCCGTCGGAGAGGGACAGAATCGAACTCGGACGTCAGCCACGGTCCACCACCGTATTGGTGAGCGTCCCCAAACCTTGGATCGTCACTGCGACCGTGTCGCCTTCAACGATGGGACCCACGCCCGACGGAGTTCCGGTGAGGATCACATCGCCCGGTAGCAGAGTCATGACCGAGGTGACCGCCGCGACGAGGTCCGGAATGCCGAAGACGACATCTCCCGTATTCGAACTCTGTCGAACGTCACCATTCACCGAGCACGTGATGGTCGCATCAGTCCAGTCGAACTCGGTATCGATCCACGGGCCAAGCGGACAGAACGTGTCGAAACCTTTGGCGCGGGCCCATTGACCATCCACGTGCTGCAGATCACGTGCACTCACGTCGTTGGCGCACGTGAATCCGAAGATCACTTCCGCGGCGCGGTCTCGAGGGACATCGCGACACACTCGACCGATCACGATGGCTAACTCGGCCTCGTGATCGACCTTCTCGCTCTGCCAAGGCAGCCGGATCGCATCACCCGGCCCGATCACGGCGGTACTCGGCTTGAGGAACATCAGGGGCTCCGTCGGAACGTCGCCTCCCATCTCGGAAGCATGATCCCGATAGTTCCTGCCGATTCCCACGACCTTGCTCGGAATAACGGGCGCAAGGAGCTCCACATCCCGAGCCCGTGCGACGCTCCCCTGCGGACTCCAGTCTCCGAAGGGATGCCCATCGATGAAGGCGACCACGGTCTCGTCGGTGATTGCGAGTGTGTCCGAGAGCCCGTCGATCGCGGCATACGTGATCTCGTCACCGGCACGCACACGGCATATCCGCACGGCCGAACCCTACGTGTCCGTCCTCTGACCTTTCGCGAGCCCGTAGATCAGCGCGTCCTCGAGCGCACGCCAGGATGCCGCGATGACGTTCTCGTGGACGCCAACCGTCGACCACTCGTCATTGCCGTCCGTCGTCCCAACGAGGACCCGGGTGACGGCCGCCGTCCCCGGTCCCTGACCGGGTTGCGCGTCCAGGATGCGCACCTTGTAGTCCGTGAGCTCGAGCCCCTCGAGCTCCGGGTAGAACTGAATGACGGCCGAGCGCAATGCGCGGTCGAGGGCGTTCACCGGACCGTTGCCCTCCGCCGTCGAGATGATGCGCGCGCCGTTTGCATGGACCTTCACGGTTGCCTCGGTGCGCACCTTCCCGGTCTCATCCTGTTCGACGATCGTGCGCCAGGACTCGACGAGGAACCGCTGTTCCAGCCCTGAATCACGTAGAAGGAGCAACTCGAACGACGCATCGGCGGCCTCGAACGTCCAGCCCTGGGACTCGAGATCCTTGACCTGCTCCACCACGCGCGACACCCGGGTGGGGTCTCCGGACAGGTCGTACCCCAACTCCCTTCCCTTCATCTCGACCGACGCCCGCCCGGCCATCTCGGTGACCAGGACGCGCTGGATGTTGCCCACCTGATCGGGCTCGATGTGGTTGTACAGGCTCGCATCCACCTTCAACGCGGACGCATGGAGTCCTGCCTTGTGGGCGAAGGACGACACACCGGCGTAGGGCTGATGGGTATTCGGGGCGATATTGGCGATCTCGGCAATGGCGTGGGCCACGCGCGACGTTTCAGCAAGGCACTCCGGCGGGATGCAATCGATCCCCAACTTGAGCTGGAGATTCGGAACGACGACGAAGAGATCAGCGTTCCCGGTCCGTTCGCCGTATCCGTTGGCAGTGCACTGGACGTGTGTCGCACCAGCCTCCACCGCGGCAACGCTGTTGGCCACGGCGCACCCGGTGTCATCCTGACAGTGGATCCCTAGCCGTGCTCCTGTGCGTGCCAGAACGTCGCTGACGATGGCCGATATTCCCGACGGCAGCATGCCACCGTTCGTGTCGCAGAGAACGCTCACGTCCGCGCCGGACTCCGCGGCGGCGATAACGAGTCGAACCCCGTAATCAGGATCGTGCTTGTACCCGTCGAAGAAGTGCTCCATGTCCACGAAGACACGACGCCCGTGGGCGACGAGATGACGAACGGTGTCACGCACCATCGCCTCGTTCTCTTCGAGCGTGGTCTTCAGCGCCTCACGGACGTGTCGCACATCGGACTTTGCCACGAGGGTGATCACAGGTGCACCAGAATCCACGAGGGCCTGCACCTGTGGATCTGCCGCTACATCGACTCCTGCCTTGCGCGTGGCACCGAACGCCACCAGCTCCGCGTTGACAAGGCTCAGTTCCTCACGGGCACGTTGGAAGAACTCAGTGTCCTTGGGCAGCGCACCTGGCCACCCGCCCTCGATGAAGCCGACGCCGTATCCGTCCAGCAGTTTGGCCACCTGAAGCTTGTCGTGGACCGAGTAGGAGATGCCCTCGCGCTGGGCGCCGTCGCGCAACGTCGTGTCGTACACATGGAAGCCGTCGGGCCGCATGCTCGTCCTTTCCGCCATCAAAAAAGCCCCCCGCGATGCGAAGGGCTGCGCGTCGGTAAACCGACGCGCTAGGTAATGATGACTGTGCTGGTCACGGGCACAGTGTGCCACAGGGGTCCGGCGCCGTGACCGTCGGTCAGCAGATGGTGTGGAGCCAGTTGTGGCGATCGGGTGTCGCGCCGGTTTGGATATCGAGCAGGGCCTGACGAAGCCGCATCGTGACCTCACCCGTGCCACCACCCGCGACATCCCACGCCCCGAGATTGCGGGACTTCACCGCTCCCACCGGGGTGATGACCGCCGCGGTGCCGCAAGCGAAGGTCTCGGTGATCTCCCCCGATGCTGCACCCGTCTTCCAGTCCTCGACGCTGATCTGACCTTCCTCGGCGCGGATACCCAGATCCCCGGCAACGGTCAGGAGGGCGTCGCGCGTGATCCCGGGAAGGAGTGATCCGGTCAAGCGCGGCGTGACGAGACGCGCACTGTCCCCCGACCCGAAGACGAAGTACAGGTTCATGCCGCCCATCTCCTCGATCCAGCGGCGCTCGATCGCGTCGAGCCAGACCACCTGATCGCACCCATGCTGGGCTGCTTCCGCCTGGGCCACCAGGGATGCCGCGTAGTTACCCGCGCACTTCGCCTCACCCGTGCCACCCGGAGCGGCACGAACGTAGTCATCTGAGAGCCACACGCTCACCGGGCGGACTCCCTGCGGGAAATAGGCACCCGCAGGCGCAGCGATGAGGTAGTAGTCGTAGCGGTTCGAGGGTCGCACCCCAAGACCCACCTCGGTCCCCAGCATGAACGGCCGCAGGTACAGAGATCTCTCCTGGTCTCCAGGCACCCAGTCACGGTCCTGCCGAACCAACGCCTCGATGGAGCCGACGAACAACTCTTCCGGGAGTTCTGCCATCGCAAGCCGGCGAGCCGATGACGCGAAGCGATCCGCATTGCGGAACGGGCGGAAGGTCTTGATGGAGCCATCCGCATGCCGATACGCCTTGAGCCCTTCGAAAATGGACTGGCCGTAGTGCAGGAAGTTCGTGGACGGATCGAAGGACAGAGGACCGTAGGGAACCAGTTCTGCGCCGTGCCAGCCCTCATCGGCCGTCCACACCGCATGGACCATGTTGTCCGTCGGGTACTTGGCGAAACCGGGATCGCTGAGGATGCGTTGACGTTCCTCAGCGCTGCGCGCAGGACCCGGCGACAGGGTGATCGGCCACAGGGCCGTTCCCGTCTCCATCGTGGTCATGGCAGGAAACTACCGACCCGACGCGGCCACCGCAGCAGCGGTGAGCGCATCGCCAACCTCGGAGGTCGACCGAGGCGCCGACCCACGAGTGCTGAGGTCCGCGACGACCGCCGCCTCCACCCACGCTGCAGCGTCCTCCTGACCGACGTGGTCGAGCAGCATCGCCAGGGACATCACCGTCGCGGTTGGATCGGCCTTACCTTGGCCCGCGATATCCGGTGCAGAGCCGTGCACGGGCTCGAACATAGATGGATTACTGCGGGACGGATCGATATTGCCGCTCGCAGCGAGCCCGATTCCGCCACCGATGGCGGCGCCGATGTCGGTGAGGATGTCCCCGAAGAGATTGTCGGTGACAACCACGTCGAAGCGCTCGGGCTGCGTGATGAAGAACATCGCTGCCGCATCCACGTGCTGGTAATCGGTGGCGACCTCCGGATACTCCCGGGCGACCCGGTCGAAGACGCGCTTCCAGAGGCTGCCCGAGTTCACCAGCACGTTGGTCTTGTGCACCAGGGTCACATGCTTGCGTCTGCGCATCGCTCGGTCGAATGCGTCACGTACGATGCGCTCGACCCCGTATGCGGTGTTCAAGCTCTCTTCCGTCGCAACCTCCTGCGGAGTATCTCGGCGCAACACGCCTCCGGCGCCGACGTATGGCCCTTCCGTGCCCTCGCGGCAGACAACGAAGTCGATGTGCTCCGGCCCTTTCCCCGCCAGGGGGCCGGTCACTCCCGGATACAACTTGACGGGTCGCAGGTTCACATGATGATCGAGTTCGAACCGAAGCGGGAGCAGGACTCCTCGCTCGAGGACACCTGACGGAACCGAGGGGTGCCCGATGGCCCCCAACATGATTGCGTCGTAGGTGCGCAGTTCCTCGACCATCGCCGGAGTGAGGAGTTCACCCGTCGCGTTATACCGGCGGGCACCCAGGTCGTATTCGGTGGCGCGCACCTGGAGATCAGCGGCCGGGGCGATGGCATCAAGAACCTTCATGGCCTCGGCAACGACCTCGGTACCGATGCCGTCGCCGGGGATCAACGCGAGATTCAACGTGGTGGGCATGTGCGAAGGCTAGTCACGGCGTCGCGGTCACCGCGGAGTGACCGTGATCCCCACTCGGTCGGAATCCGATTTGCGCAGCATGAACCAGCCGATCAGCCCGTACCGCCGGGCCACCAAACGGGCGGTCTCCGCCGACCGACCTGCGTCATCGATCCGCGCGGAAGCGGCGACAGCGGGCCCCTTGGGACGTCCTCGCATGTCGCAGGGCGCGACCGTCACGTGCTCGTTGTTGCGGATGCGGCGCGCCTTTCCCGAAGAGCCCTGGGTGGCCACGCGAAGGCTGTTCCCGTCGCGCACGCACCACACCGGGGTGGACACCGGCGTTCCGTCTTTCCGGTAGGTGGTCAGCAGGATGTACTTCGGCTCCCCCAGCGCCTCCAGCCCCATGGCACCATCCTGCTACCCTTCGCCCGTGCGTTCGCTCCTGCTCCTTCGTAGCCGCGGCGAGGCCTAGACACCCGGCCTCCTCGTCGCGGGAGTGCTGCGTGGCCGGTTCCGGCCAACGACGAGGAGCAGACATGAGCGACACCCCCCAGGACTACGTAGCCCGTACGGCCCAGAAGCCATCCCCCATGGCGTTCCAGCGCTACCGCCCATTCACCCCGATCGATCTCCCCGATCGCACCTGGCCCTCCGCGGTGATCACCCAGGCGCCACGATGGTGCGCTGTCGATCTGCGCGACGGCAACCAGGCCCTCATCGACCCGATGACCCCCTCGCGCAAGTTGCGAATGTTCCAACTGCTCGTCTCCATGGGCTACAAGGAGATCGAGGTCGGCTTCCCGTCCGCATCCCAGACGGACTTCGATTTCGTCCGCCAGATCATCGAAGGGGATCTGATCCCCGACGACGTAGTCATCCAGGTCCTCACCCAATCGCGCGAGCACCTGATCGAGCGCACCTTCGAGTCGGTTCGCGGCGCGAAGCAGGCCATCGTGCACCTCTACAACTCGACGTCCACACTCCAGCGGCGCGTGGTCTTCGGGCTCGATAGGGACGGGATCCGCGATATCGCCGTCCATGGCGCACAGTTGTGCCAGAAATTCGCCGACGAGATGGCGGGTGATACCGAGATCTACTTCGAGTACTCCCCGGAGTCCTACACCGGCACGGAGCTGGAGTTCGCGCGTGATGTCTGCAACGCGGTCACCGACGTCTGGCAGCCGACTCCGGACCGCAAGGTGATCCTGAATCTTCCCGCCACTGTCGAGATGGCCACACCCAACGTGTATGCGGACTCGATCGAGTGGATGCATCGCAATCTCGCGCGCCGGGACTCAGTGGTGCTGTCCCTGCACCCACACAACGACCGCGGGACGGCCGTTGCCGCCGCGGAGCTCGGCTACCTGGCAGGCGCCGATCGCATCGAGGGGTGCCTCTTCGGTAACGGTGAGCGCACGGGCAACGTATGCCTCGTCACGTTGGGGATGAACTTGTTCAGCCAGGGAATCGATCCCCAGATCGACTTCCGCGATATCGACGGCATCCGGCGGACAGTGGAGTACTGCAACCAGATTCCCGTGCATGAGAGGCACCCCTATGGCGGCGACCTCGTCTACACGGCCTTCTCAGGCTCGCATCAGGATGCGATCAACAAGGGGTTCCGTGCGATGGAGGTCGATGCTGCGGAAGCCGGTACTCCGGTGGAGCAATTCCGCTGGGAAGTCCCCTACCTGCCCATCGACCCCAAGGACGTGGGACGCACGTACGAGGCGGTGATCCGGGTCAACAGCCAGTCGGGCAAGGGCGGTGTCGCCTACATCATGCGCACCGAGCACAGCCTCGAGCTCCCGCGCAGACTCCAGATCGAGTTTTCGCAGGTGATCCAGAGCGTGACGGATACCGAGGGGGGCGAGGTGACACCGGAGGACATGTGGTCGACCTTCTCCGCGGAATACCTCCCCGACCCCAAGGCTCCGTGGGGGCGATTCGCTCTCACATCGGTCAAGCAGGACAGTGCCGTGGATGGTGACACCACCGTCGACGTCGTCCTGCTCGACGACGGACGTGAGGTCGCCCTCACCGGAGTGGGCAATGGCCCGATCGCCGCGTTCTGCGACGCACTGGGGTCCCATGGCATCGAGGTGCGCGTCCTTGACTACGCCGAGCACGCCATGAGTGCGGGTGGCGATGCCACTGCGGCCTCTTACCTTGAGTGTGCGGTCGGAGGGCAGGTGCTGTGGGGAGTCGGTATCGATCCCTCGATCACGACGTCGTCCTTGAAGGCGATCATCAGTGCGGTGAACCGGGCCGTGCGCTGACCTCAGACGAGTGCGACTGCGCGACCGGAATGTGCCTCAATCTGAGTAGTGATCGCGTCGAGGGATTCGGCTGGAATCGCTGAATCGACACTCAACACGATCAGTGCGTGGCCGGTGTCATCGCGACTGACCTGCATGCTCCCGATGTTCACGCCCGCCTCGCCCAGGATTCGTCCCACGACGCCGACGACACCCGGGCGGTCGTGGTAGCGGAAGATCGCCAGGTGATCGCTGATGGGGACATCGACGTCGAATCCGTCGATCTCGACCACCTTGGAGACGTTCCGTGACCCGGTGACCGTCCCAGCGATCGACACGGTGGAGCCACCCGTGAGCGTCAGGATCACCCGCACTAGGCAACGGTGATCCCCGGAATCGGCTTCCGTGGTGAGCGCGACCTCCACTCCCCGCTGCTCCGCGAGGACCGGTGCATTCACGAACGAGACGGGATCGTGGACGAGGATCTGGAACACACCCTTGAGCGCGGACAGTTCGAGGACGCGCACGTCGTGCTCGATGACATCACCCAGGACTTCCACGTCCACACGTTCGACAGCATCCGAGGCCAGAGAGCTCGCAATCTGACCGACCTTCTCCGCTAACGGGACGAGCGGGCGGACCGAGGCCGCAAGTTTACCACCCTGCACGTTGACGGCATCCGGGACCAACTCGCCCGCCAAGGCCAGGCGCACGGAGCGGGCCACCGCGATGCCGGCCTTCTCCTGCGCCTCGTCCGTGGACGCCCCCAGGTGGGGGGTCGCCACGACGGATTCGAGCGTGAACAGGGGTGAATCCGTGCAGGGCTCCTTGGCGTAGACATCGAGTCCAGCGCCGGCCACACGCCCCTCGGAGATCGCTCGATACAAGGCGTCCTCGTCGACGATGCCGCCGCGTGCTGCGTTGATGATGCGGACACTCGGCTTCACCTTGCGAAGTGCGTCCTCCCCGATCAGCCCCACGGTCTCCGGGGTCTTGGGCAGGTGAACCGTGATGAAGTCAGCCTCGGCAAGGAGTTCATCCAGCGGCATCATCCGCACACCCAATTGCGCCGCGCGCGCAGGTTGGACATAGGGGTCATAGGCGATCAAGCGCACACCGAACGCGGACAGGCGTTGCGCGACCAGGATCCCGATTCGACCGAGACCCACGATGCCAACGGTCTTATCGGCGAGTTCGACACCGGTGTACTTGGAGCGCTTCCACTCGCCCTTGTGGAGCGCCGAGTTGGCCGGAACGATGTTGCGGGCGCTGGCCAACAGCAGCCCCACTGCGAGTTCCGCAGCACTCACGATGTTCGACGTCGGGGCGTTGACCACCATCACACCGGCCTGCGTGGCTGCCTTGACATCGACATTGTCGAGGCCGACGCCGGCGCGAGCCACGACCTTGAGTCGCGGGGCAGCGGCGATCGCTTCGGCATCCACCTGCGTCGCGGAACGCACCAGGATCGCATCCACATCAGCGATCGCGGCGAGCAACGCTCCGCGATCGGCACCGTCACAATGGACGATCTCGAAATCAGGACCGAGAGCCTCGACGGTCGCAGGCGACAGTTCCTCAGCGATCAGTACGCGCGGCTTGGTCACCGCGCGATCCTAGCGGCGGCTGCGCCCGCGACCGGATGCCCGGGACGAGGTCTGCCACGCCGAGAACGAGGTGAGTGGCCCGGGGCCCACTGCCCTCAGCCACGGCCACGGATGCAGCGCAACGATGTCCAACCGGGCTGAACGGGCACGCCATCCCGGGACGGGGGTGAACGTGCACGCGATTCGCGTATCGGCCAGGACCACCCTTGGGTCATCAATGTGAATCTGCAGATCCCGACGCTCCGCGAGGTCCGCAAGACACTCCGTGAGGAATACGAGTCGCGCTGCCGAGAGACGGAGATGCGTGAGCAGCGCGCGATCGAAGACGAAGATGACGGGCACATCCGGGTGCGCTGCAAGGGCCGGATCTCCGTCACCGAGGCTCTCGGCAGTGATCCACACCGCGTCCGGCTCCCCGATGACGCGTGCGTCCCGCGGACCCGCGGTGGACTCGGGATCAGGGTCCCGACGCATCCGGGGGTCGACGACGGTGCGCGGCACGGGCTCGCCAGCCTCCGGCCACTCTTCGATCGGGCAGTTCGCCCGCAGGCTGCACCGATCACAGAGCCCTGGTGCCCGATGGGTGACCTGCCATCGGCTGAAGCCGTAGGGCTTACCGGTCAAGGCACCCACGGTCCACTGCCATCCGAGACGATTCGCCGCCCGTGACCCGTCGAGGAGTGCGCGGAAGAAGTCGTCCTCCCCCGCCCGCCATCCGTTGCCCTCGCGAATGGTCCAATGCGACGCCAGCCACATGCGTTGCTGGTTGGTGATCCACCCGGTCTCGCGGAGTTCGCGCAGGGACTCCGCAACGCACAAACCCTCATCGGCCCATCGGCCCGGACCATCGTGATCCGAGTACTCCGAGACGGAGAAGCGCAGGGAGTGTCGAGTGCCGGCTCCCAGGCGGGCATAGAGGTGGCGCGCGTATTCCTGCCAGAGCAGTTCGTCACGGAACTTCGCGCGATCCTGCGGCGGCCCATCCACGCTCCGCCAGACATGGGGCAGGGATAGCAAGCCATGTCGAATGTAGGGAGACAGGCCCGAGGCTCCGCGTCGCTCACGTGGGTAGACCTCGTTGCGTCGTTGGGCGTAGCCGCTGATGTCCAGTCTCGCCAGGGCGGCGTCCGCAGCGCTCTGACCGCCGATCAGTGGACTCGCAACGACGGGTCCGCGCAGCACGGCGCCGAGGTGTCGCTCCACCCAACGCACGACGTCATCACGGTCCGGCGCAGGGGCACGGAGGACGTCAGAAGACACGTCGGATCCGTATCGGTCCGCGTGCCCTCGAAGGATCCACCACGTGACCCCCCTGGCAGATCTCGACCCGGCCCTCTGCCACCAGCCTCCGCGCCGCACGCCGCACCGGCTCCATCAGCGGTCGCCAATCGTCGGAAGCACGACGAGCGACCTCACTGGGGCATAGGGTCGCCGAACGAGGGAGGGACGCGAGCATGGAGAGGATCAACTCCTCTAGCGCACGATCATCGTCCGAAACTCCGCGTCGTCGACATGAGTCCGAGCAGTAGCGCACCGAATCCCAGTTGCGCGCCCAGGCCTTGCGCCACGTCATCGTGCGACCGCACGAGGCGCACAGCTTGGTGCGCTCCTCGTGCTGGCTCATGTGACGATCAGCGCGCCGCCGTGCCCTCGACGTAGTCATCGTCGGACTTCTTGACCCAGCTCATCATCTTGCGCAACTCACGTCCTACTGCCTCGATCGGATGCTTCTCGCCCTTGGCGCGCAATTCCTTGAATTCCACTGCACCACTGCGCTGATCCTTGATGAAGCGTTCGGCGAAGGTTCCATTCTGAACGTCTGCGAGGACAGCCTTCATGTTCTCCTTGACGCTTGGATCGATCACGCGCGGCCCCGAGACGTAGTCCCCATACTCGGCAGTGTCCGAGACACTCCAGCGCTGCTTCGCGATTCCACCCTCGTACATGAGATCGACGATCAACTTCAGCTCGTGTAGGCATTCGAAATAGGCGACCTCGGGTTGGTAACCCGCCTCCACCAAGGTCTCGAAGCCGTACATCACGAGCTGGCTTGCACCCCCGCAGAGCACCGCCTGCTCACCGAAGAGATCGGTCTCCGTCTCCTCGGTGAACGTGGTCTTGATGCCCCCGGCACGCAGGCCTCCGATCGCCGCCGCGTAACTGAGAGCCAGCGGCCAGGCGCCACCGGTGGCGTCCTGCTCCACCGCAACGATCACGGGAACACCGCGGCCACCCTCGTACTCACGACGGACAAGGTGGCCCGGGCCCTTCGGCGCGACCATGCAGACGTCCACGAAGGCGGGTGGCTTGATGTATCCGAAGCGGATATTGAAGCCGTGAGCGAAGAAGAGCGCGTCCCCCTCCTGGAGATTCGGCTCGATCGACTCCTTATAGAGGTGCTCCTGCAGCGGATCAGGGACGAGGATCATGATGACGTCGGCCTCGGCCGCGGCGGTCGCCGGATCGACGACGCGCAGGCCGGCCTCCTCCGCCTTCACCCGGCTCTTGGAGCCCTCCTTGAGGCCGACGCGGACGTCAACCCCGGAGTCACGCAGGCTCAGCGCATGGGCGTGACCCTGGCTTCCGAAACCCATGATCGCGACGACGCGATTCTGGATGATCGAAAGGTCGGCATCGGTCTCGTAGAACAACTGGGCCACGTGTACTCCTCGGTTCGATGTGGTCGCAGGCTATCGCGGCCGTCAGGCCGTGCGGTCCACGGGACGCAGGGAGCGGTCCGAGATCGAGCGCGGGCCGCGCCCCATCGCGACGAGCCCTGACTTCACCAACTCTTTGATCCCGAACGGCTCGAGGACGCGGAGTAGCGCCTCCAACTTGTCGTGCGCACCCGTCGCCTCGATCGTGACAGCGTCGTTAGCGACATCGACAACCTTGGCCCGGAAGAGCTGCACCGTCTCGAGAATGTGCGACCGGGTGTCGAGATCGGCCTTCACTTTCACCAGCACGATCTCGCGCTGGACACTCGAGTCGGGCTCCAATTCCACGATCTTCAACACGTTGATGAGTTTGTTGAGTTGCTTGGTCACCTGCTCGAGGGGGAGATCCGCCACATTGACGACGATCGTCATGCGGGACACCTCGGGGATCTCCGTCGGTCCCACGGCGAGGGATTCGATGTTGAAACCACGACGCGAGAACAGGCTCGCCACCCGGGCCAGGACGCCGGGCTTGTCTTCCACCAACACGGACAGGGTGCTCCGGGACATCAGTCGTCACTCCCCCACTCGGGCGCCATCGCGCGGGCAACCATGATGTCGTCGTTACTTGTTCCTGCGGCCACCATCGGCCACACCATGGCGTCCTTGTGCACTCGGAAATCGACCACCACGGGGGCGTCATTGAGCGACATCGCACGTTCGATGATGCTGTCGACGTCTTCGGCCTTCTCGCACTGCAGGCCGTAGCAACCGTACGCCTCCGCCAACTTCACGAAGTCCGGGAAACGATGTGAGTGAAGATCGGTGTTGGAGTAGCGCTCGTTGTAGAAGAGCGTCTGCCACTGGCGCACCATTCCCAGACTTTCATTGTTGATGAGCGCGACCTTGATCGGGATCTCATTGATCGTGCAGGTGGCCAACTCCTGATTGGTCATTTGGAAGCACCCGTCACCGTCTACCGCCCACACGGTGGCATCGGGGCGTCCGACCTTGGCCCCCATCGCCGCCGGCACCGCGTAGCCCATCGTGCCCAGGCCGCCGGAGTTCAACCACGTGGCTGGATGCTCGTACTTGATGTACTGCGCGGCCCACATCTGGTGCTGGCCCACGCCGGCGGTGAAGATGGAATCCGATCCAGAAATCTCCCCGAGTCGCTGGATCACATACTGCGGAGAGAGCGAGCCGTCCGCGGGCAGGTCGTACCCGAGGGGGTAGGTGTCGCGAAGGCGATTGAGCTGCGCCCACCAGGCGGCGTAGTCCGGTGTCGCTCCGGAACCCATCTCCGCTTCGATAGCGGTGATCAGCTCCGGGATGACCTCGGCAACATCGCCCACGATCGGAACATCCGCAACGCGGTTCTTGCCGATCTCCGCAGGATCGATGTCTGCGTGGATCACGGCAGCATTCGGCGCGAAGGTCGACAACTTCCCCGTCACCCGGTCATCGAAGCGGGCACCGAGCGTGATGAGTAGGTCGGACTTCTGAAGCGCCCCCACCGCAGCCACCGTGCCGTGCATACCGGGCATGCCGAGGTGCAGAGCATGCGAATCCGGGAATGCGCCGCGGGCCATGAGCGTGGTCACGACCGGGATACCCGTGAGTTCGGCGAGTCGGCGAAGCGAACCGGAGGCACCCGCACGGATCACGCCACCTCCCACGTACAGCACCGGCTGACGTGCCGACAGGATCATCCGCGCTGCTTCGCGGATCTGCTTCGAGTGAGGACGCGTCACGGGGTGGTACCCGGGAAGGTCGAGTGTCTCCGGCCAGGAGAAGTGCGTCATCGCCTGAAGGGCATCTTTCGAGATGTCCACCAGGACCGGGCCCGGGCGACCCGAGGACGCGAGATGGAATGCCTCCGCAATGGCGCGCGGAATCTCGTCCGGGTTGGTGACCAGGTAGTTGTGCTTGGTGATCGGCATCGTGATGCCGCGGATATCGGCTTCCTGGAATGCGTCGGTTCCGATTGCCGCGCTTGGCACCTGACCGGTGATGGCCACCATGGGAACCGAGTCCATGTGGGCGTCAGCGATCGGGGTCACCAGATTCGTCGCGCCGGGACCGCTGGTCGCCATGCAGACGCCGACTCGACCGGTGGCGGACGCATACCCCTCAGCTGCGTGACCGGCCGCCTGCTCGTGCCGCACCAGGATGTGGCGCACCTTGGTCGAATCCATCAGCGGGTCATACGCCGGGAGGATGGCGCCACCGGGAATACCGAAGACCACGTCAACGTCAGCGGCCTCCAAAGCCTTGACCAGGCTCTGCGCACCCGTGATCTGCTCGCCCATCCTCTGCTCCCTACCGGTAATCGTCGCCCTAATGAGAAACCCCCCGACCCATCTGGGTGTCGGAGGGTGCGCGCATGCGTGGACTCAGCCTGCGCGCTCCATAACTACGACGATGTGTGCCATGGGCTGAGGATAGACCCCCAATGCCAGATATGTCACCCCCGTCCCATGCGTCGCACACCCTTGACAGTCCACCGCGTGCCCACTAGCGTCACCTGTATGACAGGTTTATCCTCCGTGGTGGTTCCCACGCTCCTCCCGACACCCGAACCGGTCCAGGCACCGTTCGCCGATGCCCTCGTGGAATTGGCCGCACGGCGCCCGGATGTGGTGGTCCTCAGCGCCGACCTGAGCAACTACACCGACCTCCGGCCCTTCGCCACCGCCTACCCCGACCGCTTCATCCAGGTCGGGATGGCCGAGGCGAACATGATGGGGATGGCAGGAGGCCTCGCCCGCGCCGGATTCCTCCCGATCGCAGTGACCTACGGCGTTTTCGCTACCCGTCGGGCGTACGACCAGGTGGCGATGGCACTGGCAACCGGCGACGTGCACGCGATCGTCGTCGCGTTCCTGCCGGGCATCACCACCCCGTTCCGGGCCACCCACCAGGCCACGGACGACCTGGCCCTGATGCGCGCAATTCCCGGGATGACCGTCATCGACCCCGCCGACGCCACGGAGGTCGCATCGTCGCTGCACGCGGCGGCGGACCACAGCGGCCCGATCTATCTCCGTGGTCTGCGTGGCCTCGTGGAGCGCCGATTCTCGCCAAGCGAGTTCCGCATCGGCAAGGCCGTGACGGTGCGCACCGGCGCGGATGCCCTCATCGTCGGAACCGGCCTCGGGACCTCGTGGGCCCTCGACGCCGCGAACCTGGCATCCCAGCGTGGCGTCGAATCGACGATCATCCACGCCGCCACGCTCAAGCCCTTCGACGATGCATACATCGTCGCTGCTTCGGAGGGTTTCTCCCACGTACACGTCGTCGAAAACCACTCCACCGTTGGCGGACTCGCGGATGCCGTGTCCTGCGCCCTCGCCCGGGCGGGAAGGTCGGTGCGCGTGGTTGCCCATGGAGTGCCGGATGTCTGGGCGCCCGCCGGGTCCTTGGATCACGTACGGACAGGGCTCGGTCTCGATACCGACTCACTCGCCGCGGCCATCACCCGCGAGGCAGGTCGCTCATGACGACGGATGCAGAACTCGCGACCATCGCACAGTCCCTGCGGCGTAGGTGCATCGAGATGTGTCGGGGACGGGGGCGCGGCTACGCCGGTCAGGGACTCGCACTCGCCGACATCATGGCCGTCCTCTACTTCGACGCACTGCGTCGAGACGGAAACACGCTGACCGATCGAGTCGTGCTGTCCACAGGCCATAGTGCGATCGCGGTGTACTCCGCCCTCGGCGAGCTCGGTGTGTTCACGGAGGAGGAGCTGCGCACGTACGGACAAGACGGCTCGCGCATCGAGGAGAGTCCGCTCTCGGGACTCCCTGGTTTCCCCATCACGGGCGGTTCACTCGGCCAGGGACTCTCTCAGGCCGTGGGCCTGACACTCGGTGACCGCATGGCCGGCCGCGACACACGCACCTTCTGCATTGTGAGCGATGGTGAGCTCCAGGAGGGCCAGACGTGGGAAGCAGCGATGTCGGCGGCCCACTATCGACTCAACAATCTTGTCGTTCTCATCGACAACAACCGCATGCAGGCAGATGGCGATCCTGCGATGGTCATGGCCGTCGAACCGATCGATGCCAAGTTTGCCGCCTTCGGCTTCGACGTCGAGCGCGTCACGGCCAACGACCTCCCCGCCGTGCGCGCGGCCATCCATCGTGCGATGCGGGCTACAGATCGGCCGGTCGCGTTGGTGTGTGACACCGTCCTAGGCTTCGGCGTGCCCAGTTTCGTCAGCTACGCGAAGGTGCACTACATGAATGTCTCCGACGATGTCTGGCTCCGCGCGCTTGAGGAGATCGGCTAGCGATGGCACGCATCGCAGCCATTCGCACCCTGCGGTGGCAGAGCCAGCCGAACTGCCTCTGGGTGGAGATCGAGACCGACTCGGGTGAGATCGGGCTCGGTGAGACTTTCTACGGCGCAGCGGCAGCGGAAGCGATCGTCCATGACATGATCGCGCCGCTCCTGCTGGGTAAGGATCCCGAGGATCGCACAGCACATGCGCGCGATTTCTTCTCGTGCGCGAACTTCTCCGGATACGCGGGCGCGGAGATGCGCGCGTGGAGCGCCATCGACATCGCGCTCTGGGACGTCGCCGGGAAGTTGCTCGATCGGCCCCTCTCCACACTCCTCGGCGGTCGAGTTCGTGACTCCATCGGAATCTACGCGACGTGCGCGAACGCCGGATCCCACGCGGACCAGGATGGATTCATCGAACGACCCGCAGACCTCGCTCGCGAACTCCTGGCGAGCGGCATCACCGCCATGAAGATCTGGCCCTTCGATCGATTCGCACCGCAGATCTCCGGCGGTTTCGCGACCGGTCCCGCCGGATGGTCGGCCATGGGGCCACCCGGCCACACGATCAGCGCGCGCGATCTGGCTGCGGGAGTGCGGGCATTCGAGGAGATCCGCAACGCGGTCGGTGCCGACATGGCGCTGATCCTCGAAGGGCACTCGCGCTGGGATGTCACCACGGGCATTCGGATCCTGCGCACCCTGGAGGACATCGACCTGCTGTGGGCCGAGGACGTGATCCAACCGGACAGCGTCGATGACCTACGTCGCCTCGTCGAAGAGACGGACGTGCCCCAGGCGGTCAGCGAACGTTTGATTACCCGCCACCGGTACCGCGAGGTCCTGGAACGGCAGGCTGCGCACGTGGTCATGCTGGACGTGGCGTGGACCGGCGGCGTCACCGAGTCCGCACAGATCGCCGATCTGGCAGATCTCTACCACCTCCCCTTCGCCCCGCATGACTGCACCGGCCCGGTCACCGCCCTGGTCAATCTGCATCTGTGCATGGCGCGGTCCAACGCAATGATCACCGAGATCGTCCGTGGATTCGTCGACGGGTACTACCTCGACGTTATCGATCTTCGCCTTCCTATCGATCAGGGGCGCGCCACCGCGCCATCGGGATCAGGATTGGGCGCAACCCTGCGTGAAGACTTCCGCGCACGTTCCGACGTGAGCACCCGCCAATCAACAGCCCAGTGAGAGGAACCACATGCAGCGCCTCGACGGATACACAGCCATCGTTACCGGAGCCAGTGGAGCGATCGGTCAGGCCGTCGTGGAGAGGCTCGTGCAGGAAGGAGCATCAGCGGTCCTTGTCACAGATCTGCCGCAGACAGACATCCTGAGTATCGCTGCCGACTGGAACTCCCACACACACGCCGTCGCAACGGATCTGTCGCAGCCGGCGGGTGCCCGGGAACTCATGCATGCCTGCAACGAGTACATCGGCAGCCCCGACATCCTCGTCAACGTTGCCGGCGCGTGGCAGATCGTCGACTTCCTCGATAGTGACGAGGGCCAATGGATGTCGATGATCCGCGCGAATCTGCTCACCGCGATGTCCGCGTGCCATGCCGTCCTCCCAGGGATGCTCGAACGGCACAGCGGGAGCATCGTGAACTTCGCCTCGACGGCCGGTGAGTACGGCTCGATTCGGCCATCCGCCGCGTATGCAGGCGCCAAGGGCGGAGTCATCGCCTTCACCAAGTCGCTGGCACGTGAGGTCTCCCCCGATGGCGTCCGCGTGAACGCCATCAGTCCCGGCCCGATCGACACTCCGGCCCTCAAAGCGGCGAGTTCCGAGCAACGCGCGATCGCTGCGGCACGGACGCTGGTCGGACGACTTGGGCGCCCCGAGGACATCGCGGCGGGAGTTGCCTATCTCGCCAGCGAGGATTCCGCATTCGTCACTGGCACCGTGCTCCAAGTCAACGGCGGGAGCCTGCTGTAACGCCTCCGGTCAAGACGTGATCCGGAAAGAGTCGCTGCGACTGGGCTAGATGTTCCGCCATGGCGTTGGCGGCGCCATCGGCGTCACCTGCCTTCACGCACGCCAAGACGCGCGCGTGCATGGCGATGCCGTCATCGACGGCTCCGTCACGCCCATGGGACTCGATCATGCCCGTGACGATGATCTCCACGAGCGGCTCGAGAAGCGTGGGGAGCAAGGGGTTTCCACTCGCGCGGGCGAGCTCGACATGGAAGGCCATATCCGCCGATGAGTACGAGGTCGATCTGGTCGCCGACGTGCGCATGGACTGCAGGAGCCCTTCCAGTGTGTCCAGGCTCTCCGCCGACGCCCGATCGGCGGCCAACCGCGCCGCGGTCACCTCGATCGCCGCGCGCGCCTCGTAGAGCTGTGCGACATTGATCGAACCTTGGTCGGCCAGGCGCAGATGGCGTCGCAGGGCGTCCGCGATGGTCTCGGCGTCAGGACTCTGAACGTACGTCCCACTTCCATTGACCGTCGTGACATAGCCACGCTCCCGGAGTTGTCCCAGCGCCTCGCGGATGATCGGACGGCTCACAGACAGGTCCGACGCGAGGGTCGCCTCCCCCGGCAACTTATCCCCGGGGGACAACTCCCCCGAGTCGATTCGCCGAGCGAGCACCTCCACTACCCGGGCGACGGCGGTGGGCCGCTCCCTACGTCCGGGCTCGGATGCCGTCACTCGTCGCACACCGCGCCGCGGGAGGCGGATCCAACAAGCCGCGAGTACTTCGCCAGAACGCCACGCTCGTAGCGCGGTGGGAGCGGCTGGAACCCTGCACGACGACGCGTGAGTTCCTCCGGGTCCACGAGGAGATCGAGAGTGCGTGCACCGATATTGATCCGGATGCGGTCACCCTCCTCGACGAGGGCGATCGGCCCGCCATCCACGGCCTCGGGCGCCACATGGCCCACACAGAGGCCCGTCGTACCCCCGGAGAAACGTCCATCGGTGATCAACATGACCTCTTTGCCGAGCCCAGCCCCCTTGATGGCGCCCGTGATCATCAGCATCTCCCGCATGCCCGGTCCACCCTTGGGTCCCTCGTACCGGATCACCACGACGTCCCCCGCCTGGATCGTCCCGTCCTCCAGCGCTTGCATGGCTGATTGCTCGCGCTCGAAGACCCGGGCGGTTCCCTCGAAAACATCGACCGGGATTCCGGCGTTCTTCACCACGGCCCCCTCCGGGCAGAGTGATCCGCCCAGGATCGTGATGCCACCCGTCGGTGCGATCGCATCACGTGATGCCTTGAGGATCTTCCCGTCGGGGTCCGGTGGGTCAAGGGCGGCCAGGTTCTCCGCCATGGTCTTTCCCGTGACGGTGAGGCAGTCACCGTGGAGCAGCCCGGCATCGAGAAGCGCGCGGAGGATGACTGGGACCCCGCCGACCCGGTCCACATCGCTCATCACGTAGCGACCAAAGGGCTTCACATCCGCGAGGAGGGGCACCTTCGAGCCGATCCGGTGGAAGTCCTCGAGGTGCAGTTCGACGTCGGCTTCATGGGCAATCGCCAACAGATGGAGCACGGCATTCGTGGAACCGCCGAAGGCCATCAGGACCGCGATGGCGTTCTCGATCGATTGACGCGTGATGATGTCGCGAGTGGTGATGCCCTGCCGGATCAGTTCGACCACGGCCTCGCCGGAGCGTCGGGCATACCCGTCACGTCGCCGGTCGACGGCAGGTGGTGCTGCAGACCCCGGCAAGGACATGCCTAACGCCTCGGCGATTGATGCCATCGTGTTCGCGGTGAACATGCCACCGCAGGCGCCCTCACCCGGACAGATCGCTCGTTCGATCGCATCGACGTCCTCGCGGGACATCAGGCCGCGAGCACATGCCCCGACTGCCTCGAATGCGTCGATGATGGTGACGTCCTTCTCGGTGCCGTCGGAGAGCTTCACATGGCCCGGGAGGATCGACCCTGCGTAGACGAAGACCGCGGCCAGATCGAGGCGTGCGGAGGCCATCAGCATCCCGGGCAGGGACTTGTCGCATCCGGCGAAGGTCACCATTCCGTCGAGGCGCTCGGCCTGCATGACCGCCTCAACCGAATCGGCGATGATCTCGCGGCTGACGAGGGAGAAGTGCATGCCCTCGTGGCCCATGGAGATTCCATCGGAGACGGAGATCGTCCCGAACTGCATGGGGAAACCCCCCGCAGCGTGGACACCCTCCTTAGCGGCCGTGGCCAGGCGGGCCAGCGACATGTTGCAGGGGGTGATCTCGTTCCAGGAGGACGCGATCCCGATCTGGGGTTTCGGGAAATCCTCGTCGGTCATCCCGACCGCCCGGAGCATGCCGCGCTGGGCCGCCCGCTCGAGTCCCTCGGTCACGTCCTTGCTGCGGGGCTTCATATCGACCATCTCTTCAGACTAGCGAGTGCGTCGAGAACCCCCGGACCTACTCGGTGACCCCGAGTCGTTCGAAGAGCAGGGCGCGCACCTTGGCCGCATCGGCCTGACCCTTCGTCGCCTTCATCACCGCGCCGACGATCGCGCCCGCCGCCTGGACCTTCCCTGCGCGGATCTTCTCTGCGACGTCGGGTTGATCCGCCAAAGCCGCATCGATCGCGGCGAAGAGCGCCGAGTCGTCACTCACCACCGTCAATCCGCGGGCCGCAACCACCTCGTCCACGCCCCCCTCACCCGCAAGAACCCCCTCGAGCACACGTCGGGCAAGGGAGTCGGTCAGCGCTCCCGAGGAGATCAGTGCCTCAATGCGCTGGATGGTCGCCGGGGTGACCGGGAGAGATGCGAGGTCGACACCGCGCTCGTTGGCAACACGCGCCAATTCACCGGTCCACCACTTGCGGGCAGCCGCGGGATCGACGCCGGCATCTACGGTCGCCGCGACCAAGTCGACCGCATCGATGTTGACGAGGGCCTGCATCTCAAGATCACCGATTCCCCACTCTGTCTGGATGCGCGCGCGTCGAACCGAGGGAATCTCCGGCAATTCCGATCGGAGTCGCTCGATCCACGCGCGATCGGGCGCCACGGGAACGAGATCGGGTTCCGGGAAGTACCGATAGTCCTCCGCGTGCTCCTTGGACCGTCCCGATGTGGTGCGACCGGTGTCCTCGTGGAAGTGGCGCGTCTCTTGGACGACACGGCCGCCGTCCGCGAGAACCGAGGCTTGGCGCTCAATCTCCGAGCGCACCGCGCGCTCGACGGAACGCAGCGAGTTCACATTCTTCGTCTCCGACCGGGTACCCCAAGGTTCCCCGGCGCGCGCGAGGGACACGTTGACGTCGCACCGCAGGGAACCCTCCTCCATGCGCACATCGGAGACCCCCAAGCTGCGCATGAGATCCCTCAGCTCGGTCACATACGCCTTCGCCACCATGGGTGCAAGTGACCCCGTGCCGACGATGGGTTTGGTCACGATCTCGATGAGGGGGATCCCGGCACGGTTGTAGTCGACGAGGGAGTAGTCGGCTCCGTGGATGCGACCGGTGTCACCCCCCGCATGTGTGAGCTTTCCGGTGTCCTCCTCCATATGCACACGCTCGATCTCGACCCGAAAATTTCGCGGCCCATCGTCCGTAGCCACGATGACGTCGAGGTATCCGTTGGTGCACAGGGGTTCGTCGTACTGGCTTACCTGATAGTCCTTGGGCATGTCCGGATAGAAGTAGTTCTTGCGCGCGAATCTGCACCACGAGGCGATGTCACAGTGCAGTGCGAGTCCCATGCGGATCGTGGACTCGACGGCCACACCGTTCACGACGGGAAGCGAGCCCGGCAGTCCAAGGCACACAGCACATACCTGGGTGTTCGCAGGCGCACCGAAGGCCGTGGGGCACGAGCAGAACATCTTCGACGCCGTCCCCAATTCGACATGCGTCTCCAAGCCCAGGACGGGTTCGAAGATGGTCAGGGCCTCGTCGAAGTTCATGTAATCGGCGGTCACAGCGAGGGCACCTCCTCGATCAGGAGATGACCCCAGGTGTCGACGAGTGCCTGCTCGAGGGCGGAGCCCACTCGATAGAGCCGGTCATCGGCGAGCGCCGGGGCCATGATCTGCAGCCCCACGGGGAGACCGTCCTCGGGAGCGAGGCCGATGGGCAGGGACATCGCGCAGTTGCCGGCCAGATTGACCGGGATCGTCGCGATGTCGTTGAGGTACATGGCAATCGGATCGTCGACCTTCTCGCCGATCCTGAAAGCCGTGGTGGGTGCCGTAGGCGAGACCAGGACATCGACCTTCTCGAATGCGGTGGCGAAATCACGGGCGATGAGTGTGCGCACCTTCTGCGCCTGCCCGTAGTACGCGTCGTAGTAGCCGCTGGACAGCGCATACGTCCCCAGCATGATGCGGCGCTTGACTTCAGCCCCGAATCCCCGCTCCCGCGTCAATGACATGACGTCCTCGACGGATGCCTGGCCATCGTCGCCGATACGGAGTCCGTAGCGCATGCCGTCGAAACGTGCGAGGTTGCTCGATGCTTCCGACGGCAGGATCAGGTAATAGGCGGCGAGGGCGTACTCGAAGTTCGGACATCCCACCTCGACGACATCGGCACCGAGATTCGTCAGGATCTCCACCGCCCGCTGGAACAGGTGCTGCACACCCGGCTGGTATCCGTCGCCGGAGAGTTCCCGCACCAAGCCGATACGCATGCCACGCACGTCCCCCGCCGCAGCAGCACCCACAACATCCGGTACCGGTGCATCGATGGACGTGGAGTCACGCGGATCGTGGCCGGCGATGATGGCATGAAGGAGTGCGGAGTCACCCACCGATCGTGCGCACGGGCCCGCCTGGTCCAGAGATGATGCGAGTGCGACGAGGCCGTAGCGCGACACCCCGCCATAGGTGGGTTTCACACCCACCGTTCCGGTGACCGCGGCGGGTTGGCGGATCGAACCACCCGTATCCGTACCGATGGCGAGCGGTGCTTCGAATGCGGCGAGGGCCGCAGCCGAGCCGCCGCCGGAGCCTCCGGGGATCCGCTCGAGGTCCCAGGGATTGTGCGTGGGTCCATAGGCACTGTGCTCGGTCGAGGAACCCATCGCGAACTCGTCCATATTGGTTTTTCCGAGGATGACCATGTCTGCGGCACGGAGTTTTTCGACGACGGTGGCGTCGTAGGGCGGCCGCCATCCCTCGAGGATGCGTGAACCGCATGTGGTGGGCACCCCGGCCATGGTGAGAACGTCCTTGACCGCGATCGGTACACCGGCAAGCGGTCCGAGTACGGCGCCCGCCGACCGCTTCTGATCGACCGCGCGCGCAGCCGCGAGGGCCGCATCGCGGTCCACGTGAAGGAAAGCGTGCACAGCACCGTCGACAGCCTCGATCCGATCAAGGTGGGCGCGGGTGACCTCCTCTGCACTCACCTCGCCCATCGCCATTGCGTCAGCGAGCGTGCTCGCCAACTGCCGGGTGAGATCCGATCCCTCGAGACCCACGTTCACTCCTCCCCGAGAATGCGCGGGACTCGGAAACGGTCGTCCTCCCACGCCGGAGCCATGGCCGCAACCGCCTCACGTGACAGGCCCGGGCGGATCTCATCGGCCCGGACGACGTTCACCACCGGGATCGGGTGCGAGGTCGGGGGCACATCCGCGGCAGCGACCTCGGAGACCCGCGCGACCGCCTCGACGATGGCACTGAGTTGGTCGGCGTAGTGGGTGAGTTCCTCCTCGGCCACTCGCAGCCGGGCGAGCCGGGCCAGGTGCGCGACGTCGTCACGTGAGATGTCGGGCATGGACCCATCGTGCCAGCCGCAGTCGTGGACTCGTCACCTAGTCCGACGTAGCCTTCAGCGCCGCTTCGAGGCCCTCGGTCAGCAGGATCGCGAACGCCCCCGCACCGACCACCGGGACACCGAGCTTCTCGGCCTTGTCCAACTTGGACCCCGCACTCTCCCCGGCGACCAGGACACTCGTCTTCGCGGACACCGATCCGGCAACCTTCCCTCCGAGCGCCGTCACGGCCTCCGCGGCGCTCTCCCGGGTGTGGCCCGGCACCGAGCCGGTAATGACGACGGTCAGGCCTGCGAGGGGCTGCTCGCCGACGTCCACGACGTCGTCAGCCATCCGCACTCCCCCGGTCCGCCACTTCTCAACGATGTCCCGGTGCCAATCGACGTCGAACCATTCGCGCACCGCATCGGCGATGACAGCGCCCACGCCGTCCACATCAGCGAGACGCCCGGCATCCGCGGCTGCAATCGCGTCGAGTGAGCCGAACTCCTGCGCGAGGGCTTGTGCGGCGGTCGGCCCGACGTGACGGATGGAGAGTGCGACGAGAACACGCCACAGCGGCCGCGTGCGTGCGACGTCAAGCTGGCTAAGCATGCCCTTGGCGTTCTCCGTGAGCGGTCTCCCGGTCTCACCCTTGCCGGGGTCCCGGGTGAAGAAGTCGCAGGTGCGAAGGTCGTCCTCCGAGAGGAGGAAAAGATCGCCGACGTCGGTGACCACCCCGCAGGCCAGAAGCGCATGCGCTGCCTTGTACCCGAGGCCTTCGATGTCCAGTGCTCCGCGTGACGCGACGTGGAAAAGGCGTTCCTGGAGTTGCGCAGGGCAGCTGCGTGCATTCGGGCAACGGATGTCTTTGTCGCCCTCTTTCTCAGGAGCCAGGGTCGCGCCGCATGACGGGCAGGTGGTGGGCATCCGAAACGCCCGCTCGTCGCCGGTGCGCACCACGACCACGGGTCCGAGCACTTCCGGAATGACATCCCCCGCCTTGCGCAAGAACACCATGTCACCGATCAAGACACCCTTGCGCTCAACCTCGAAGGCGTTGTGGAGAGTCGCCATGGACACTGTGGATCCGGCGACCCGCACGGGCTCCATCACCGCGAACGGAGTGACACGTCCGGTACGTCCGACGTTGACTTCTATATCGAGCAACCGTGTGCGCACGACTTCCGGCGGATACTTGTAGGCGATT
>JBEIHR010000011.1:0-33067 GCA_040381195.1 Rubricoccaceae bacterium | reverse complement strand
TGGACTCGGCGAGATGCTCGATCGCGTCGGGGACGGAGATGCCGATGGGCTGACAGACGCGGATGGACTCGGCGAGATGCTCGATCGCGTCGGGGACGGTGAACTTGTCGCCGAAGGGGTCGACCGTGGGCCTGCTGGCTCCGAAGGGGCAGAGGCTTCGGCTGCCGAGGACTCGGTCATCGACGGTTCCGGCGACGCGCTAGCCGCGGGTGCAGGGTCGATCGCCGGTGGCGATGACGGCACGCTGAGCACATCAGCAGAAGTGGTCGCTCCCGGGTGCTCAGTCTTGACCAGTCCCCGCGCAGACCGAACCATCATCGAGGGCGACGGATCCGACGACGGAGATGCGACGGGGGTAGATGTTCCTGTCGACGTGGAGACGGGGTCCGCACTCGGAGTCACCGAGGCTGTCGCCGGGACGGACACGACGGTGGATCCGAATGGTGGCGCACTCGAACTCGGCATCACGCTGACAGTCGTCGACGGCGAGACGCTCGAACTCGGCGATGGACTGGTGCTCACCGACGGGGACGACACGGCAGTCGGCGAGAGCGATGGTGACGGTGTCGCGCTCGGACTAGCCATCGGTCGTCGACTCACATCTCGTGCGGTGCACAGTGGCGGTAGTTCGCCCGCATCTTCATTTGCGCTGCCCGCTTCGAGCGACTCCGTCGCTCGAGCAGGAGACTGGGCAGCAGCGAGCATCGCTGCGACGGTCGACATCGCAGCGATGGACGCAATCCACCGCGATTTCACGGCAGCACGAAGCCCTTCCTGAAACGGTTGTGGGTGGGGCGGAGACAGAGGAAAACCCCGCATTTCCCTCGCGCCTTCTCATGCGAAGGTATGTCGGCTAGTCAGAGGGGCCAAAAGAAGGTCGGGCCATTTCGCAAAGTGCGTCACTCACCCCAACGGACATGTTCGGTAATCCGAATATGTCGATTTAGGTTGCTTGAGGGTTCCGAAGGGTCGTCAAAGCCACGCGCAGGGTCGATCCGCCACGTTGATTAGGGGTCCGAGACCATGCTCCGGGCGCAGAATCATCGAAGATGCGCGAGCCCAAACCCGAGGTCACTACTTCGCGGAAAACACCATCATCATCGATCGAAATCACGAGCCGTGCAGGGACTTCACGCACCTCGATGTGGATGTTCCGAGCATCTCCATGGCGTACCGCGTTACTCACGCCTTCATTGACCACGTCATGGACGGCCCGCATCACGCCCACGTTGAGTGTGTCCGCCACATCGACATGAAGCGTGATGGTGACGAGTCCCACCCAGGACTCAATCACGTCATTCAGCAACGTCGCCACATCCCGGCTTCGCTCACGGTCGATCACAGCGAAATCAATTTCGACGAGTCGCTGCACCTCCGAAAGTGCACGTGTCGCGGAGTCTGCATCCTCATCCTTGATGGCCTGCTTGAGACGCATCGACGCCGCCGTCAGATTAGCGCCGACCGTGCTGTGAAGGTGCGCAGCGATGTCCTGCCGAAGTCGCGTCTCCTCGCGCTCTAACGTGGCGGCTCTGATCTCTGCCTGGGAGATGGAATTCTGTAGGTCGGTCATCACCTGAGCCTCCGCCACGTTGACAGCTCGGAGTAGACCACCTAAGGCGACGAAGACGACGAGAGATACACCCACGAGCAAACCGAAGTCGGGACTGTCGATTCGAGCCGGGAGGGCGGCTCTGGACACCGCAGTGGTGATAACTCCGCCTAACCCAAGGAGGGAAAGGGAGAGCAGATAGGTGATCGCACCCCAACGGGGGAAAGAACCGGTGACCCGGTTCCCGAGCCAGCTAACCGCCACTCCCCACATGACCGGGACGAGGAGGATGAGCATCGCCGTCGTCCACCCCCAGAAGCGGCCTATGACGAGGACGCCGAGCACCCACCCGACAACCAGGGGCCACACGGCGAAGGGCCTCTTGAGGACCATGGCGAGGACAAGCCTTGGTGAGAGGGATCTGTCCTTGCGAGCGTCCTGCCAGAGGTTCCGCGGAAGGTCCCTCGACATGCGACGAGCCAGTTCATCGAGAGACGCCGACGTGGCCGCGTGAGTCTGGCCCGCAGGCAGGCCCGCCAGGGACTCTTGCACTCCCACCCGGGCTTCCTCCTGGACGGCCTTGCGCATCACGTCCAGGTATAGGTGAGCCTGCTCGCCCCGGACCTCCTCCGCTACCAAATCCTTGAGGAGACGCTCACGACTTCGCTGGAAATCGTCCAGGAGGGCAAACCCCCACGCGGTGGTTGTCACCATGACGGCACCGAGGACGAAACCCGAGGCCACGCGCACGACCGGCTGGGCCTCGCTCGGCGCACCGGAAAGGTCGAGGTACACCACAAGCAGCGCGCTCCGCGCGGCCCAAGAAATCCCGCCAACAAGGAACACGAGCAACACCGGTACCGGGGAAGTCGCACGGTTGCGCAGGACGGTGACCGACGCCAGCCATTGCACGGCGCCCGCTCCCAGATAGGTGACAACACCGACGACGACACCGACGGCAACCTCACTCGACGAGCCGAGGAAGGCCTCGGGCACCGAGAGAACCATCCAGAGAATCGCGATGGGGGCGAGGAGGAGGTAGGCGCGGAGGGACACAGCCCACCGGCCACCGATCAACCTCCGGATTCCACCCTTTTCAGTCGGCACGGCTCCCGCCGATCAGGGAGAAATACGCGTGTGTCAAGAGGACCCGCGGGTTGGAGCCTTCCCCCACATCAATGCTGAGTTTGCTGAGGATTCGGGCGATCGCGGTCTCCACGGCCCGCTCCGTGACGACCCGGCGCCGGGCGATCTCCGCATTGGTCAGGCCATCCGCCACCATCCGGAGAATCTCCATCTGGGTATCGGTCAACGGCACATACTTGGTAACCGCCGCCCGGGGCCGTTCGACGGATCCCATAGCCATCTCAATCTTCCCGCGAAGTTCCTCCGTCGAGTCGATGTCATTCTTGACGGCATATACCGCACGTGGCGGGAGCGGACGCTGGGAGCCGCCGAGGAGTCGCGGGTCCGAATACGAGGTCAGGATCACGATGCCCACTTCGGGCTTCGCACGTCGGAGTCCGTGAGCGAGGTCGATCCCGCTCGGGCCGGGGCCCAGGTGTAGATCGATGACGGCGCAATCAATCACGTGCTCATCGATGACACGCATGGCTTCCTTTGCGGTCGCGACGGCAGCGACCACAACGCAGTCCTCTGCCCGCAGGGAGGCAGACACGGTGGATCGCGTGAAGGAATTGTCCTCAACGAGGAGGACCCTGACACGCTTCACTCCGCTACTCCCGACACTCCCGTGCAAGACTCGCTCGAAGACTACTCGCTGAGAAGCGGGGGCAGAATGGCGTTTAGGCCAGCTTCACTCCACGGAGCTCACGCCCAGCCGACTCTCCCGCCACAACCACCACGCATACACGGCGAGGGCGAAGGCACCGAACACCCACCATTGCAAGGCGTAGACGAAGTTCTGCAGCGGGAATGCCACGTCCCCCACCTGCACGGTGGGAGGCAGGATCACCGGTGCCGGCGCGTCCGCGGCGAGCAGCGTCGGGTCCACCACCTGCATCATGACGTAGCCCGGGATCAGCGGTGTGCCCCATGCATCTTCGAGACCCGCGGCGTCCACGGTCACGATCGCACCGGGCTGGTTCGCCCCCGCGTAGAACTCCTCGTTCGGGTGAAGAACACCCTCCACCTGCGTGGGCGACGTGAGAATTGGCGGACTCAGGACCCCGTCGGGGAGGAATCCGCGGGTGACGGCGATGCTGCGGCCGTCGTCGAGGGCGAAGCGCGTGACAGTCCAGGTTCCCCGTTGACCGTCGAACTCACGGTTGGGGATGAGCACCTCATCGTTGGTGAATGCACCGTCGACGATCACAGGACGACCGATGTTCTGGTTGTCCCAGGTGCCGTCCTCGTTCACCACTTGGGTGATCTCGACCGGATCGGAGGCAGCAGCCCGCTCCGCGGCGAGGATGTCTTCGGTGCGGTCCCACTGCCAGATTCCCAGGAAGGCGCATGCCACCGCCGCGGCGAGCGCTGCCACCAGGGCGAGGATTCCCCGGGAGGACAGCGCAGTGGTCCGCAGGGAGCTATCCCTGCTCATCCTCGCCTCGCTTGACCGCTTCCTCGGTGAGTTCCTCGTCGTAGGCCTCGCGCTCGTCCTCCGGGCCCTTCGGCAGGTTCGTGTCGACCTTCTTCAATTGGCGGTTCATGCTCTTCCACAGCACGAAGATGCCAACACCGAGAAGGAGGACGAACAGGCCGGTGATCGGTCCTGCACCATCAATCACCCGCGCTAGATCCGACTCCTCACCTCGGGCCAGAATCACCAGTCCATACATGTCAGCCTCGCAATCCCGTGAAGAGGTCCTCCTCATAGATCCCTCGGGCGGGATCAGAGGTGTCCGGAAGGGTGGTGAACGCGAGTTCGAATTCCTCCGTGGGCCAGATGCTTCGCTGCAGGGCGAGAGGAACGGCGAACCAGAAGCCCTCCGGATCGATCTGTGTGGCGTGGGCCAGGAGTGCTGCGTCGCGAATGTGGAAGTAATCGGCGGAATGCACCCGCGTGGTCACCTTGGGCCACCGGTCCTCGCGGTCACTCCAGTTGGTGATCCACTCCTCGAATGGTGAGGTGAGGCCGGCATCGAGTATGGCCTGATGCAGCGTCATGATCTTCTTCTTCGTGAATTGCTGGTTGTAGTACACCTTCGCGACCTGGTGCGCGTTCGGGTTGCGGTCGGTATGCAGTTCTGGATCTGCCGCTTCCTTGACCGCAGCCATCGTGATCTCGTGCGTGCGGATGTGATCCGGATGTGGGTATCCACCGTTCTCGTCGTAGGTGGTGATCACATGCGGTCGAAATTCCCGGATGACCTCGACCAGGCTGGGCACGGTCTGCTCCAGGGGAAGGTCGGCGAAGCATCCTGCGGGCAGCGGAGGCTTCGGTTCGCCCTCGGGAAACCCGGAGTCCTCGAAACCCAGCCACACATGCCTGATGCCGAGGACTTCTGCAGCGGCCTTCATCTCCTGCTGGCGGACCGTGGGCAGACCGTGGAGGTCCACGAGCTCCTGCACCTTGGCGTTCAGCACGTCACCGCGCTCACCGCCCGTGCAGGTCACGACCATGACCTCGACGCCCTCATCGACGTACTTGGCTGTGGTCGCTGCACCCTTGCTGGCCTCGTCGTCGGGATGCGCGTGCACGGCCATCAGGCGGGGGGGGTTCACCCGATTAGTCTCCCATTCATGCCGAGCCCATTCCGCAGGGACCAACTCTCCCCGGAGATGCAGGCCCGGTACGGCCTCGACCGCCGCCCCATCGGGCGCTACATCGTGGTGGGTCTCCTGGTCATCGGCTTCTTCACAGGAGTGACCTTCGTCTGGATGAACCTGACCGCCGATCGCGTGCAGTTCCGACTGTTGACGTGGACGGTCGCGTCCCCGGAGCGCGTCGACATCAGCTTCGAGGTTCGGGCTCCCGTGGCAGTCGATGCGCTCTGCGTGGTGCGCGCCCAGGACTCGCAACGGATCGATCTGGGCTACGCGGAAGTCCCCGTCCCCGGGGGCGAGGAGTATCGGTTGGTGGAATACCGCCTCCGGACCGTGGCACCCGCCTACGCGGCCGAGGTCCTGGAGTGTGTGGCGGCGGGCGATCAACTTCGAGTCCCCGGACCGCAATTCCCACCCGGTATCGCCCCACCCGAACAACCCTGGACTCCATGAGATTCGCGGTCGCCCGCTTCCCTACGTATAGTCGGCGCCCGTGACCGACGTGACCTGGCTGACCCAGGAGGCCTACGACCGCCTCGTGGAGGAGCTCGCCGACCGCGAGGGCCCGCGCCGCACGGAGATCACCAAGCGCATCCAGGCCGCTCGGGAAGAGGGCGACCTGAAGGAGAACGGCGGTTACCACGCCGCCAAGGAGGAGCAGGGCAAGAACGAGGCCCGCATCCGTCAGCTCAAGCACCTGATCGAACATTCGAAGGTCGGCGTACCGGACTCCGCCGACGACGAGGTGGCCCACGGCAAGGTCGTCACCGTGCGCTTCACCGCGTTCGACGACGTGGAGACGTTCCTGCTCGGTTCACGCGAGGAGGCCGCTCATGCCTCCCTTGAGGTCTACTCCCCTACGTCACCGCTCGGTGCTGCGGTGCTCGGCAGGCGGGTGGGCGAAAGCGCGGAGTACACGCTGGCCAACGGGAAGACGATGACGGTGGAGATCGTCTCGGTGGAGGCCTACGCCGGTTAGCGACTGGCGGCGGTGCGGAACTTTCGCACCGCGAGTGGCGCGAAGATCGCGATCACGACAGCACAGGAGATGATCGTGTACTCGATCGGATGCTGAAGCGACCAGAAGTCGGGCTGATCTCCGATCGGGTTGCCGAACAACTCGCGGCACGCCAGGACGAGACTCGAGACCGGGTTGTAGGCGGCGAAGTACTGCAGCCAGGTCGGGAGCGCGGTAATCGGCACGAACGCGTTCGACAGGAACGTCAGAGGGAAGATCCAGATCAGTCCGGCTGTACTCGCCGTCTCGCTGTTGCGTACCGAGAGCCCGACGAAGGCGCCCACCCAGGTGACGGTGTACGCGAAGAGCAAGAGAAGCAGGTAGGCGAGGATCGCGTTCCAGATGCCATCGTTGATGCGCCATCCCACGATGAGACCCGTGATACTCAGCACGGTGAGCGTCAGGATCTGGCGCAGGGCATTGGCGATGGTGTTGCCGATGAGTGCCGCTGGTTGACTCATCGGCAGCGCTCGGTAGCGATCGATAATGCCGCGCTGCATGGCCTCGGCGAGTCCCACTGTGCTCGCCGCGGCCGCGAACGCGACGGTCTGTCCGAAGATGCCCGGCATCAGGTACTGCCGGTAGGTGCTGGCATCCGGCGCCGAGGTCGGATCCGCACCGGGGATCGGGATCGCACCGCCGAAGACGTACGCGAAGAGGATGACAAAGATCACCGGCTGGATCAGTTGGAAGAACAGCGCTTCCGGGATGCGGAAGCTCGCCAGGATCGTCGTGCGGGTGATGATGATGGAGTCGTGGACGGTCCAGCCGAGGGCTGGTCGCTTCGCATACACAGCACTCATCGACGCACCGGTCCCCTTCGACGACTCCTGCGCGCAGGCGCAGGAGCGTCATCCTCCGCGGAGTGTCCCGTCAGGCTCAGGAAAACGTCGTCCAATGTGGGCCGTCGCAGTGCAATGTCCTCGACCACGATGCTCTGCGCATCGAGAGCGCGCACCGCCTCGATGAGCGTGGTGGAGCCACCCGTAATCGGTGCACTGATCAGACCGTCCTGGGTCACGATTTCGCCCGTTGCGAGGGGCGCCAATGCAGCCACTGTGTGAGCCGTCTGATCCGGGCGGGCGATGCGAACCTCGAGGCGATCGCCGCCAATCTCGTCCTTGAGTGCACTCGACGTCCCGTGCGCGATCACTTTGCCGCGATCCAGGACGACGATGTCGTCGGCGAGTTGATCTGCTTCATCGAGGTATTGCGTGGTGAGCAGGACCGTGGTGCCTTCCGCGAGGAGCGCCTTGATCACATTCCATAGTCCGATGCGGGAGCGGGGGTCGAGCCCCGTGGTGGGTTCGTCGAGGAACAGGATGCCCGGCTTCGCGATCAGGCTCGCCGCGAGATCGAGCCGGCGCCGCATACCCCCCGAGTAGGTCTTGGCGGGACGATCCGCAGCGTCGACGAGGTCGAAGGTGGCGAGCAACTCGTCAGCCCGTTCGGTGACGTAGGACTTCTCCAGGTGGTAGAGCCCACCGAACATCATCAGGTTCTCGCGACCGGTGAGGAACTCATCGACGGCCGCGTACTGACCGGTCAGGCCGATGGACCGACGGACGTCGTCCGCTTGAGTCTTGACATCGAAGCCGTTGACCTTCGCCGTTCCCTCTGTCGCCTGCAACAGCGTGGCGAGGATGCGCACCGTGGTGGTCTTGCCCGAGCCGTTGGGGCCGAGGAGTCCGACGACTGTTCCGCGTGGCACCACGAGATCGACACCATCAAGGGCGCGTACGTCACCGAATGTCTTGACGAGGCCGTGGGCTTCCACGGCGAGGTCGGTTGTCACGGGCGCTGAGAGTACGCCATCAGCGATCGCGTCAGCCTTCGAGCCGTCCCCGCGCGTTACCGATCCCGCGTTGCTCGGTCAATCGGGCACGCGATGCCGCGGCGCGACCCTCAGCTCCCGCGGATCCACTCGGTCGAGCCCCACCGGAGTACCCACCCCAACGTCCGCGGGCCTGGGATGTCCGTCGGTGATAGTCGCGCACGTCACGCTCGGTATCGCGCAGCACGAGGGCACCTCCTGCGTGGTCAGGATGCGCGCGATCGCTCTCCGCGATGCCTTCATCGCGTGCCTCCTGCAACCGTTCCCCGATGCGGTCGACGTATGCGCGGTAGAAGGCCGCCCGTGCCGTCTGCGCGGTGAACTCCTTGCGCGTTCGCCGCGTACCACGAACGACGTACGTCTCACCGCGCCACGTTCCCGACGCAACGTAGGACGTAGACGCGCCCACCATCTGTATGGACAGCGTGGCGTAGAGCATCTCGATCACATCAAGATCCCGGGGCATGCCGTACGAGATGACATACGTGGAGTCCGATGCCACATCGACGCGTCCGGAGTTGGCATGGGCGACTGAGACGAAGAGGGCGATCAAATGCTGATTCGCGCGCTTCCCCTTTTCGCCGATCGTGATTGTCCGCGTCACGGGCTCCTGGCGCACGGGTTCACGAACGCGCGCTGCCGCCAGGTCAATACTCGCGATGGTCGCCAGCGCCTGCGCCTTCATGACGTAGGCCTCGGCCTCGAAGGGATTATCTGTGCGATCTGCCTTCGCGAGGAGTGCGGATATCCGTTGGGCGATGTCAGCCACGAACACCCACCCCGTCGTAGCCGGCGCGGAGGAGGAGCGCCGCCTCCTCACCAAGAGTGCTCGCCACCAGACGGATCATCGCCCCGACGTAGTGGGTGTCGTGCAACAGGGTGGTAGCGGACTGGAAGGCCCAGTGATGGGCGATCTCATGCAACACAACGGACTCCCGGGCCGCCCAGCCGGTGGACCGACCGCTCAGGTTCCACGGGATGGAGATCGTGGATGTCGCGCTCGAATAGTGCGCGCGTGAGTGCCCGCGGTGGGCGCGCACCTCAGGGACGGCGAGCCCGTTGCCCGTGCATACGTGCTCCACATAGGTGCGCACGGCATCCAGGTCGCCGAACCGACGCTGCGGGACGATGGTGAGGACCGAGCCGAAGAAATCCACCGTGCCCCCGCGGTCGAGGATCGCGGTCCATTGGTCCTCGGCCGCGTACACGGCGGATCGCTGAACATCCCGGTTCATGGTCGACCGGCCCTCCCATGCGAAGAGGCAACTGACCTCATGCCCCACGCTCCCCGGTCACGGAATAGGCTCGAGCACCACATCATGGACTGCCCGTCCCACAGTTGCGAGGAGCACCGTGACCACCGCCGCCGCCCGGCTCAATCGCCTGTTCAACCCCACCTCAGGACGCTGCTTCGACGTCGCGGTCGATCACGGATTCTTCGGTGAGGGGGGGTTCCTGGCCGGCATCGAGGACCTGCGCGCGGCCGTGGCCACCCTGGTTGCCGCCGATCCCGACGCGATCCAGTTGACCCAGGGGCAGGCCCGGCTCCTGCAGAACGAGCACGGCGGCCGGGGTCGCCCCGCGCTGGTCATGCGCACCGACGTGGCGAATGTGTACGGGTCCCCCCTGCCTGATCACATGTACAGCCTGATGATCCCCGAGCCCGCCCTGCGCGGTGTGCAACTCGACGCTGCCTGCATCGTTGTCAATCTCTTCGATCTCCCCGGTCGCCCCGAGGTCCGCGAGGCATGCGTCTCCAACGTCCTCCAGGCTCGCAAGGACTGTGATCGCTACGGCATGCCCCTCATGGTCGAACCACTCGTCATGAAGGAGGGTGCCAACGGTGGCTACTCCGTCAATGGCGACCTCGCCCTGATCGTCCCTCTGGTTCGTCAGGCCGTGGAGTTAGGCGCGGACATCATCAAGGCGGATCCCACCGATGATCCGAACGACTACCACCATGTCGTGCGCACAGCCACGGGAATTCCTGTCCTGGTCCGCGGCGGCGGCAAGGTGAGTGATCGCGAACTCCTCGAGCGCACCAAGGCCGTCCTGGATCAGGGAGCGGCGGGAATCGTCTACGGCCGCAACATCATCCAACACCAGAACCCTGGCGCTATGACCCGCGCCCTGATGGCCATGTTGCATCAGAACGCGACGGTCGAGCAGGCGGAACAGATCCTGTCCGCGGGATGACAGTTCGTATCGGAGTCATCGGCGGCGGCCTGATGGGCCGCGAACTCGTCGCGCTTTGCGGTCGGTGGATGCATCTCGTCGACCACCCGGCCCAGCCACGCGTCACCGCAATCGCCGATCCGAATCCTGCTGCACGGGCATGGTTCGAGACGAATGCGGACATTTCCCTGAGCACCCCGGACTGGCGGGACCTGATCGCCAGTGACGATCTGGACGTCCTCTACATCGCCGTTCCGCACAACCTCCACGAGGAGATCTACATCGCAGCCGCCCAGGCGGGACGAGACTTCCTCGGCGAGAAGCCGTTCGGCATCGACCTCGCTTCCGCCGAGCGCATCGTCGCGGCGATCGATGCCTCGCCGGGATTCGTGCGCGTGAGCAGCGAACTGCCCTTCTTCCCCGGTGCCCAGCGAGCTTTCGCTGCCTGCGGTGATCTCGGTGAGTTGATTGAGGTGCGGGCCGCCTTTCACCACTCATCCGACATCGATCGCAACAAACCGATCAACTGGAAACGGCGATCCGAGACCTGCGGCGAGATCGGCGTGATGGGTGACCTCGGGATGCACGTGGCACATGTGCCCCTGCGACTCGGTTATGTGCCCACCCAGGTCTATGCAGTTCTCGACTCGATCGTGACCGAGCGTCCCGCGAGTGCAGGAAGCAGCGAAACCGTGGCGTGCGACACGTGGGATAACGCGATGCTCCTCCTGCGCGCGCAGGAAGAAAGCCATCCGAGTCGGTCGTTCCCGATGATCTGGGAAACGCGACGCATCTCCCCCGGTAACACGAACAGCTGGGTGTTCGAGGCGCTCGGGATGGATGCCGGAGTCCGCTTCAGCACCCGTAATCCCACGGTCTTCCATCGCTTCGTTCGTCGTGGATCCGAGCAAGTGTGGGAAGAAGTGCAGCCGGGGAACGTGTCGGCATGGCCCATGATCTCCGCCGCGATCTTCGAGTTCGGTTTCTCCGATGCACTGCTGCAAATGTGGGCGAGTTACCTGGCGGAACGCGCCGGAGCACTCGGCGATCGTTTCGGGTGTGCCACGCCGGACGAGGCCTTGATGTCCCACCGGGTGTTCGCCGCAGCCCTGGAGTCGCAGAAGCGCTCCGCCGCCGTGACTCTGTGAATCGGATCGCCCGTGCGATTCGTCGCACGCCCCTGCTGGCTGGTCTACCCAAGGAAGTAGCGGTCCTCACGGCGATCGCCTTCTGCGTCGCACTCGGCTTCGGGATCCTCGCACCCTCACTCCCGATCTTCGCCAGGACATTCGACGTCTCGGCACTCCAGGTAAGTGCCGTGATCTCCGTGTTCGCTCTGATGCGTTTCGTCAGCGCCCCCGGTGCCGGCGCGCTCACAGATCGCTTCGGCGAGCGCGTGGTCATGTCCTCGGGCCTCGCGATCGTCGGACTGTCCAGCCTCGCTGCGGGCTTCTCCCAGAGTCTGCTGCAGCTGATCGTGCTGCGTGGTGTCGGTGGGATCGGATCTTCGATGTTCACGGTCTCTGCGATGGCGCTGCTCCTCCGGGTGGTCGACACCGAGCAGCGCGGTCGCGCGGCCGCTGCCTTCCAGGGCGGCTTTCTGTTCGGAGGTGTCGCAGGCCCGGCCGTCGGAGGGATCGTCGTTGCGTGGTCGATCCGCGCACCCTTCTTCGTCTACGCAGGTGCCCTGCTCCTCGCGACCGTGGTGGCAGTCGTCTACCTGTCGAGTGCACACCTGCGGGAGCGCGAACACGAGGTCGCCCACGGCAACGAGAACAGGTTGAGTGAACTGCGCGAGGCACTCCGGAATCGTGCCTACCAGGCAGCGCTGGGCAGCAACCTCACGACCGGGTTCGTGACCTTCGGTCTTCGATCCTCGGTCGTGCCCCTCTTCGTGGTGGAGGGTCTGGCGCGCGGTGCGTCGATGTCCGGTTTCGGATTCCTCGCAGCCGCCGGTTTCCAGGCGATCATGCTGCTTCCCGCCGGCCGCATGGCCGACATCCAGGGTCGGCGCAAAGCACTGCTCATCGGTTCGGTCGCCACCCTGATCAGCATGGTTCTGCTCACGGCCTCCGACTTCGCCGCGAACACTCTCGGCACAGCCGGGATGGTGGGCGTCCTGCTCTTCCTCGCATCGATGGCGGTGCAGGGCTACGGAGCGGCGTTCCTGGGCTCGGCCCCGTCCGCAGTCGTGGGTGACATCATGGGTGGCCGCAAGGGAGGGATCGTGGTGGCCACGTATCAGATGATGTCCGACCTCGGTGCGGTCGTGGGCCCACTGCTCGCCGGACTCCTCGTTGATGCTTTCGACTTCGATTGGGCTTTCGCCGCAGGCGTGGTGCTCACGATCCTGCCGATCATCCTGGTGCTGCGTATGCCCGAGACACTCCGACGGAGCGCTGCGTGACGCGACGACGTCTCACCGTCGCGGTTGTCGCCTGCGCGACCGTTCTCGGATCGGTTGCGGGCCTCACCGCCCTCTCGCTGCTGTCCCCCGTGACGACCGCTGTCCAGGCGGACACGATCGTGGAACCCACGAGCACTCCCACCGCGCCGGATCCCAGCCCGAGCCCCACCCAGGCGCCGGCAAAGATCGAGAACGTCGTATTCATCATCGCCGATGACTTGGACTGGGAACTCTTCCGTCAAATCCCACGCTTGAACGAACTCCAAGACCAGGGCATGACCTTCACCAATCACACCGTGGTCGACTCCCTGTGCTGCCCATCCCGAGTCTCGATTCTGCGTTCCCAGTACATCCACAACCACCTGGTCATCTCCAATCTCGAGGAGACCGGTGGCGGTTGGGCGACGTTCAAGAAGCGAAACGAGCAGGTCAGCAACCTGCCCGTCTGGCTCTCCAATGCGGGTGTGCGCACCGGGATGTTCGGCAAGTACCTCAATGGGTACCCCGATCGGGATGCACTCACCTACATCCCTCCCGGATGGGATGAGTGGGCTGTTCCCACCACGCGTGGTGAGAGTTACTCGGGCTACAACTACACCCTCAATGTCAATGGTGAATTGGAGGATTTCGGCCGACGCCCTGCCGACTTCCTCAACGACGTCATCACCCGTAAGGCGACCGCGTTCATCCGGGAATCCTCGGGGCCTTTCTTCGCGATGCTCTCCACCTACAGCCCACACAAGCCGTCTCCGGTGGCCAACCGGAACAAGGAAACCCACGGCGTGACCGGCGTCCCCCGTACTCCGACCTACAACGCCGTCGGCGTGAACGAGCCACCCTGGTTGCAGCGATTCCGGTCGCGCACCGACGAGCAGCAGGCCGGTGACGATCGGCTCTGGCGTCGCCGTGCGCAGTCGGCAGAGTCCGTCGCCGATTCGGTGGGAGCGGTGCTGTTCGCCCTGCGGGACTCCGGCAAAGCCGAGAACACCTTGGTGGTCATCAGCGCCGACAACGGTTATCACCTGGGCCACTTCCGACTGCCCAAGGGGAAGCGGACACCGTATGCATTCGACACGGTGGTACCGCTCGTGATGCTCGGGCCGGGTGTGGTTCCCGGGAACCGGATCACCGCGATGACGAGTGCCATCGACCTCGCACCCACGTTCACCGAGATCTTCGGTCGTCAAGCACCGACGTGGGTCGATGGGCGTTCCCTGAAGCCGTTCCTCGACACGGGGCAGGCACCCGTGCCGTGGCGGACAGGCGTGCTCTCGGAGAGTCTCGGGGAATCCGGACCGGGTGACCCGGACTATCAGCGTGGTAATCCACCTCAATTCGATGCACTACGCACGGAGAAGTGGTTGTACGTGGAGTACAAGGACGGATCGAGGACGCTGTACGACCGTACGGCGGATCCGTACGAACTCGTCAACCTGATGCCGGTGGCCGACCCGGCCCTCGTCGCTCAGTTAGCGGCGCAAACCCGCGCCCTCGCAGCGTGCGCCGGACCACAGTGTCGAGTCGCGGACATGATGCCCGTGGTCGGCGAGCCACCCACACTTCCCACCGCAACGCCAACGCCGACGGAGTCACCGTCGGCGACAGCGACTCCCGAGCCGAGCCCGTCCCCGACGAACTAGGCGAGTGCCCGGTCGAGGTCGGCGAGCAGGTCCTCGGCATCCTCGATCCCGACACTGAGGCGCACGAGATCGGCGGGGACCTCGAGCGGACTCCCCGCCGCAGATGCATGCGTCATGCGCCCGGGGTGTTCGATCAGGCTCTCGACTCCCCCCAGTGACTCACCCAGGGTGAACACCCGCGTGCGCGCACATACGTCCAGTGCAGCAGCCTCGCCACCGGCGACGCGGAACGAGACCATGCCGCCGAAGTCCGTCATCTGCTTCGCAGCGACAGAATGCCCCGGATGGTCCACCAGGCCCGGCCAGTGGACAGCGGAGACCTTCGGGTGGTCGACGAGGAACTCCGTGACCTGCGCCGCATTCGAGCAGTGACGATCCATGCGCACGCCGAGGGTCTTGATGCCGCGCAGCACGAGCCAGGAGTCGAAGGGCCCGGGCACAGCTCCCATGGCGTTTTGATGGTACGCCAGGCGCTGCCCGAGTTCGGCGTCCATGGTGACCAGTGCACCGCCGATCACATCGCTGTGCCCACCGAGGTATTTGGTCGTGGAGTGCACGACGACGTCGGCGCCGAGCAGCAACGGCTGCTGCAGGTACGGGGATGCGAAGGTGTTATCGACTACGAGGAGCGCACCGGCATCGTGCGCAACTTCTGCGATCGCGGCAATGTCCGCGATGTTGAGCAGCGGATTGGTCGGAGTCTCGATCCACACGAGAGCGGTACGCCCCGGGATGATGGCCGTGGCGATCGCGGCAGGATCCGTAACATCCGCGGGAGTGTGGTCGACACCCCACGGCTGGGCCACGCGAGCGAAGAGCCGGTAGGTGCCGCCGTACGCATCGTCGGGGATCACGGCGTGACCGCCCGGCGCCAGCACCGTACGTAGGAGGGTGTCCTCCGCGGCGAGACCAGACGCGAAGGCGAGGCCCACAGCAGGTTCCACCGGCGACTCGAGCGAGGCCAGACACTCCTGAAGTGCCGTGCGTGTCGGGTTACCGCTGCGCGAGTACTCGTAGCCGCCACGGAGTCCACCCACACCGTCTTGGGCATAGGTGGAGACCTGGTAGATCGGCGGCACGACTGCACCCGTCAGCGGGTCCGGTTCCTGGCCGGCGTGGATCGCCCGGGTGTTGAAGCCCTCCATACGCCGTACCCTAGTGAAATGTTCGGTTTCCGTTCCTCGTCGATGGTCGCCCCCGATGCCGCACTCCCGGGCCGCGCACAACCGGTCTTCGAGGTCGGAGACACCCACGCGGTACTCGGGAGCTCCCTGCGCGGCCCGTGGTCGCCCACGACCCAGGTCATCTACCTCGCCTCGGGATGCTTCTGGGGCGCGGAGGAACTGCTGTGGGCTGTCCCCGGAGTGGTGAGCACCTCCGTCGGCTACATGGGTGGATTCACGAGCAACCCCACGTACGAGGAGGTCTGCACGGGGATGACCGGGCATACGGAGACGGTCATGGTCGCGTACGAGCCCGATGTCGTCACGCTGTTCGACATCCTCAAGATCTTCTGGGAGAACCACGATCCAACCCAGGGATTCCGTCAAGGCAACGACATCGGTACGCAGTACCGCAGCGCAATCTTCTTCACGACGCCTGAGCAGCAGGCGATGGCCGAGGCCACACGGGACGCGTACCAGCGCGTGATCGCCGAGCGTGGGTACGGCGACATCACCACCGAGATCTCACCAGCCGCGGGGCACACGCATTACCTCGCCGAGGACTACCACCAGCAATACCTCTACAAAGTCCCGCACGGCTACCGGTGCCACGCGAACACCGGCCTGGCCTTGCCCGCGCTCGTCTAGCGCGCCAGGTACCCCAGCAGATCCTGTCGGGTGATGATCCCGATCGGCTTCCCGTCCTCGATGACGACCGCGGCGTCCGCCGACGTCAGAACACCGACAGCATTCGACACCGATTCGCCTGCGCCGATGATCGGCAATGCCGGAGACATGTGCTCGTCCACGCGATCGGACAGCTTCGCCTTCTGGGTGAAGAGCGCATCGAGCAGATCACGCTCCACGACGGCACCGACGACCTCCGCCGCCATCACCGGAGGTTCGGCGCGCACCACGGGCACCTGGGAGACACCGAACTCCTCCAGGATCGCGATGGCATCCGCGACCGTCTCGGTCGGATGCGTGTGCACCAGCGGCGGGAGGCCACCTGACTTGCCGGCGAGCACCTCACCGACGGTTCGCTGATCATCCGCGCTGAGGAATCCATAAGAGCTCAGCCAGGAGTCGTTGAAGACCTTCGAGAGATAACCACGACCGCTGTCGGGGAGCAGCACGACGACGACGTCGTCCGGGGCAGCACGTGATGCAACGTCCAATGCGGCGACGACGGCCATCCCGCAGGAGCCACCGACGAGGAGACCCTCCTCGCGCGCAAGGCGCCGGGTCATCTCGAAGGAGGCTGCGTCGGAGACGGCGATGATCTCATCGCAGATTCCGGTGTCGTAGGTGGTCGGCCAGAAGTCCTCGCCGACTCCCTCCACCAGGTAGGGGCGACCAGTGCCGCCGGAGTACACCGACCCCTCGGGGTCCGCGCCGATGATGCGCACGCGCCCGTCGCTTGCCTCCTTGAGGAAGCGTCCGGTCCCCGAGATGGTGCCACCGGTTCCGACGCCCGCTACGAAGTGCGTGATGCGACCGTCGGTCTGACGCCAGAGTTCCGGTCCGGTCTGCTCGTAATGCGACAGCGGGTTGTTCGGGTTGCTGTACTGGTCCGGCTTCCACCCACCGGGGATATCCCGCGCCAGTCGGTCGCTGACCGAGTAGTACGAACGTGGGTCCTCCGGATCGACCGCGGTGGGACAGACCACGACCTCGGCTCCGTAGGCCTTCAGCACATTGCGCTTGTCCTCACTGACCTTGTCCGGGCAGACGAACACGCACCGGTACCCGCGCTGCTGGGCCACCAGCGCCAACCCGACCCCGGTGTTTCCGCTCGTTGGTTCCACAATGGTCCCGCCCGGCGTGAGGAGACCGTCTCGCTCTGCGGCATCGATCATGCGGGTGGCGATGCGGTCCTTCACCGAGCCACCGGGGTTCACGTACTCGACCTTCGCGAGGACGAGCGGTCCCGGCTCGGGGACGACGCCCTTGGTGACATGGGAGAGCCGGACAAGCGGGGTATTGCCGATGAGGTCCACCACGGACTCGACGTATTGCATGCGAAGACCCTAGGGGCTCAACGCTTGACGTACCCGACGACCTCGACCTTGACCTTGGCCTTCACCGAGGACGCCAGCGCGATCTGTCCCTGGTCTCCGATATCGGCGACGACGACAGTGGTCTTGCGCCCGGTGGCCGGGATCACCGCCGACGTCGTACCAAGATCCGAGCCGCCCACCGGATAGGCGGCGAATCGCCCCTCCTGACCGCGCCCCTTGGTGGTGACTCGGAGGATCACCGCGGTGACCTTCTTCTTCTTGCGTGGTACGTCGCCGACACCGCGCGCCTTCACGACCACGACCTGATTGGGTTCGTATCGGCCGCGATGGAGTTTCGTCGCAACGGATCCCACCGCGGGGTAGACGCCGTTGTCCACGGAATAACCGAGCACGTCGATTCGCACCTGCAGGGGTGACTTCATCGCACCGATCTGGAGCGTGCCGTTCGACACGGGAACGGCGAGCAGCGATGTGCGCACCTTGGCTTTCGGGACCCGGAGGGTGACGGCGCTGCCCTTGTTCCCGACGATTCCCACTCGCACACCGGTCTTCGACTCAGCCTCGCGGGTGGTGACGGTGACCAGGGCCGAGGTGGCGTTCACCGGAATCGGAGCCAGATCGATGGTCCGCACCTCACCGGGTTGGAGGGGTCCCTGCTCGTCGGTCTGGTATCCGAGTTGCGCACCGATCGCCATGAACAGGTCCTCATCCGGACCCGGCTGCGCCGGCGCCGCTGGACGTGCGGGCAATTCCGGTTCGATGAGCGGAGCTTCAGGTGCCGGAGGTGCCGTCGGGGTGCCGGGAATCGGGACACCGGTCGGATCAAGGCCGGTGGCACCCTGGCGCGTGAGGGATATGTGGATGTGGTTGCGATGGCAGTAGTTGTCGTACTTCCCATCGACCTTGCCGAAGCATCCCTTGAGTTCCTGCCAGCCGCGCTCGATGCCGTAGCCGCGCCACATCCGGTCGTGCCAGCCGATGTACATGACGCCGAGCTGTAACGCGTGTCCGTGAACCCGACCCGTTTGGTCAGGGCCGAGGAGCCAGTTGAGGAACGCTTCGGCGTTCGCGCGTTGCTGGGGATCGCGGACGGACACCATCCAGTCGATGGCGCGACCTTCCTTGTGCTCGCTGGTGCCGCCGACGTCGCAGCCGCGCGGGATCCAGGTGTACTGGTTCGCACCGTAGGTGGTCTTGATGATCTGGTCGATGCGCAGGGCTCCCGGCTTGGGGGTCGGATCGCAGGTGTCCTGCGCCTCATAGGTGATGATCGGGTTGATACCCGGGGCCATGGGAATCAGGGGTGGAGGAACGGGAGCGGGCGGCAATCCCTGACCGGGCACCGGCGCCCCGGCCACCACGCCGGTCCAGTTGGTCGGAACCCAGGTGGTGCCGGTGAACCCCTGGGCTCCGGACGCCACGCTCACGAGGGCGAGGGCGGCCGCGATCCCGATCGCGGGCAGGCGGCGGCCAGGGGGAAGCACCCCCCTACTGTGACACGGGAGTGACGCAAGTGACGAACGCGGCACACGGGCACCCCTAGGGAATTCACCTCCGCTAGGTTGCCCCGCTATGGCGCTCCCCATGCCCGATAGCGAGGTTTCCCGGATCCTCGTGGTCACGGCCCATCCCGACGATGTGGACTTCGGGGCCGCGGGAACCGTGGCCCAGTGGACCCGCCAGGGGATCGAGGTGGCCTACGGGATTGTGACCAACGGCGACGCCGGCGGCTTCGATCCGGCCGTGGCCCGGGGCGAGATCCCGGCCATCCGCCAGGCCGAGCAGCGGGCGGCCGGCGCAGCCGTCGGGGTCACCGACATCGAGTTCCTGGGCTACCGCGATGGGGAACTGGCGGTCAGCCACGAGCTACGCCGGGATATCGCCCGGCTGATCCGGCAGGTTCGGCCCCAACGCATGCTCATTCAGTCCCCCGATCGGAACTGGAACCGGATCCCGGCCTCCCATCCCGACCACCTGGCCGCCGGTGAGGCGGCTATCTGCTCGGTCTACCCCGACGCCCGCAATCCCTTCGCCCACCCGTCCCTGCTCCTGGACGAGGGACTCGAGGCCTGGTCGGTGGATGAGGTCTGGCTGATGGGCTCGCCCCATCCCGACCACTACGTCGACATCACCGACACCTTCCCCGCGAAGATGGCCGCGATCCGCGCCCATGCCTCGCAACTGCCGGCGCCGGAGGAGATCGAGGGTCGGGTTCGGCAGTGGCTGGAGTTGGCGGCCGAGCAGGGAGGTCTGCCCTCCGGCCGGTTAGCCGAGGCTTTTCAGGTGGTCGTGGCCCCCTAGGACCAGAACACCGCGAGCACGATGTTCACGATCGCCAGGCCCCCGATGGCACCCCAGAGACCGGTCTGCGGCAGGGGCTTCTTCCGTCCGACGAAGGCCAGCACGGTGATGACCAGAGTGATCACGAGCTTGACCGAGATCTTGGCCATATCGAGGGTTTCGTCGACCATGCCCATCTCGATGATTCCCACCATGAGCAGGCCGGTGACCAGTTGGGTCAGGGCCCCGTGGAGCATGGCCGGATTGACGCCTTTCTCGGCGGAGCGCATTTGGACCAGGAACCCACCCACGACGCTGGCCAGGCCGATGAAATGAAGGACGACGAGGGCGTTGTAGAGGAAGGTCATCGAGACTCCTTGTCCGGGGCTTCCAGGCTAGCGTCCGTATGCGCCGATCCAGGGGCGTTGCTACCCTCAAGGCGCGTCGAGGAGGTGCCATGTCCCAGGAAAGCGACAACGCCGGCGAGGTGCTGCGTGCCATCTGGCAGCAGGGGGACAACCAGCCCGAGCTCGATGCCGAGTGCAGCCCCACCAAGGTGTGCCGGAACATGAAGGACGTCGGTTTCGACGGCTTCGGTGACGAAGGCGTCGACGTCGCGACCGCCTGGCGCAATCGGCTCGCCCGGGAGGGCAAGCTCGGGGGCAGTTCACTCGCAGATCTCGTGTTCGGCAACTGACGTGGACGTCGCCTCCCTCACCGAGGATCTGCGCGCGCGGGGATACATCGCCGACCGGGGACTGGCCACGTCGCTGTTCCTCGCACTGCAACTGGGGAAGCCGCTCCTTCTCGAGGGCGAGGTCGGGGTCGGCAAGACCGAGCTCGCCCGCACGGTGGCCGCGATGCTCAATCGCGACCTCATCCGTCTCCAGTGTTACGAAGGCATCGACATCCACCACGCGCTCTACGAGTGGGATTACGCGCGCCAAATGCTCTTCGTCCGGTCCCTCCAGGATGCAGAGAACTCCGACGAGGATCTTTTCGGCCCCCGCTTCCTGCTGGAGCGCCCGCTCCTCCAGGCAGTTCGCGCTGGTGATCGATGCGTACTCCTGATCGACGAGGTGGACCGCGCGGATGACGAGTTCGAGGCGTTCCTGCTCGAGTTGCTCGGTGACTTCCAGGTGACCATTCCCGAGGTGGGCACCATCCAGGCGGTGTCCCGTCCGATCGTGATCCTCACCTCCAACCGCACCCGCGAACTCCATGACGCCCTGAAGCGTCGATGCCTCTATACCTGGATCGGCTTCCCGGACGCCGAGCGTGAGATCGCGATCGTGCGTAGCCGCCTCCCGCACATCGGCGAAGCACTTGCTGCGCAGGTGGTCGGTGCGGTCAACAAACTCCGTGAGATGGATCTCGAGAAACTCCCCGGCGTCGCCGAAACACTGGATTGGTCCGAGAGCCTGACTGCACTCGGGGCGCAGACGCTCACTGCCGATGCCGCGCTGGACACCCTCGGAGCCGTCGTGAAGGACCGCGACGATCTCGACTACGCCTCTCGAAGCATCCAGGATGTCATCGCCTAGCGGGTACGACGAGCTGCTCGTGGAATTCGGCCACGCGCTGCGCGCGGCCGGACTGCCGATCGGAACCGACGACATCCTGACATTCACATCCGGAGTCGCAACCCTCGATGTCACCAACCTCATGGACGTCTACTGGGCCGGTCGCTCCACCATGGTGCGTCGGCGTGATCATGTACCGATCTACAACGTGGTCTTTCAGAAGTTCTTCCTGGACATTGATCCTGCATCCGCCGACGAACGCAAGAAGACGATGCGTTCCTCGGCGAACGCGGGGGCGACCCTCGAGATTCCGAACACGGAGACCGGACTGCCCGGGCAGGTTAGCCCAGACGAGGTGAAGCTCGGGTACCTCGCAAGCACGTCCGAGGTCTACCGCCACAAGGCATTCGGTGAGTGTTCCGATCAGGAACTGCGCCAGGTGCGCCGACTGATCTCCCGGCTCAAGGTGACGCCCCCGCGCAGACGGACCCACCGGATGGAGAAAACACGACGCAGCGCGAGCCTCGATATGCGCCGCATGGTGCGTGACGCGATGCGGCACCTCGGTGAGCCGCGAACTCTCGCCTACAAGCAACGCCGCTACAAGTTGCGTCCGCTCGTACTCATCCTGGATGTCTCCGGGTCGATGGCGGACTACTCCCGAAATCTGCTCCAGTTCGCCTACTGCGCGCGTAGGGCGAATGCCAAGGTCGACGTGTTCTGCTTCGGTACGCGGCTCACCCGCATCACCAAGAATCTTGATCGGCGTGAGCCTGACGATGCCATGCGGATGGCGGGCGAGTCCGTTCTCGACTGGGATGGTGGCACGCGCATCGGGGATTCCCTGCGCCAGTTCACTCGCGAGGCTCGCCGGTCACGGCTCGGCCGCGGCGCGATCGTCGTGGTGTGCTCCGACGGCCTCGATCGCGGCGATCCGGCCACGCTCGCCGAATCGATGGAGACCCTGGCCCGTATCGCGCACCGGGTCATCTGGGTGAACCCACACAAGGGCGATGCTGTCGACTACGTGCCCACATCGATGGGGATGATCGTGGCTGACCCCTTCATCGACGAAGTGCACTCCGGCCACAACCTCGCTAGCCTCGAGCGACTTGCCGCGCGACTTTCGAAGGTGGGCTGATATGCGCTTCAGTGTGTCCCTGCGCGCTGAGGGTGACCGGGAGGTCACCCTCGAGGAAGTCGTCGAACTCGCCGATGCCGTCGCCACACTGAACGGCATCGCCTCCGGATTCGGCACCATGGGCTACGGCGCGCAGATCGTGGTGGAGGCGGACACGTCCGACGCCGCCGTCGACCTCGCGCTCGAGCAGTTCACCGCCGCGGTGGCCACCACCTCCCTCCCCCAGTGGCCGGTCACCCAGGCGGAGACCATCGGTGAAGACGAGGACTACGCAGACCTCGAGGATGAACCGCAGTGATCCGCCTCGGCAGCCTCGCGGGCTACTCCTTCGAGGGTCCCCGTGCGCTCGCTGGATGGACCCCACCCGCGGAGCCCGCCGTCTACGCGATCCTGGCCAAGGACCCCAGGAAGCCGCAGGAATTCCCGGTGATCTTCGTCGGGCATTCCGATGATCTCTCAGCCGAGGGGTTCCCCTTCCGCCACCCACGTGCCGCCGCCTGGGTGAACCGGGCCGGAGGGAAATTCAACGTTCACGTCTGCTGGCTCGATGTGCCCGGTGGAACGCGATCGCACCGGGAACAGATCACTCGCGAGTTGATCGCAATCTACGACCCGAGCTGCAACGTCGAGAAGTTCGACAAGGCGTGGAAAGAAGAGTGGATCGGCGCCTATGACGCACCGGTCACAGACGCCCTCACCACCGGGCGCGAACCCGACTAGTCGTTGACTCCAACGCCCTCGAGCAATCGCGAGCGGCGGGTGCCCATCGCAGGACGATTCACGCCATCAGCCTCGGCGGCCTCATGGTTGAACGTCGCACCCGCCACGATGCCCTCACCCATGCCATAGAGCAGGGGGAGGGCGCCCGCGACCACGCCACCGGTGGTGTTGATGGACGTGAGTCCCGGCTCGATTGCCTCGGCGTCCTTCTTGATCTGCCATACGAGATCGGCGGACTCCTCGAGATCGGCGGCGATCTTCTTCAATTGCGAGCCGACGATGAACAGGTAGATGGCCAGGCCTGCAATCAGCAGGACGACATCGATAACCGACCACAGTTGAAGTGAACTCATGACCGCACCTTGTCCAATACGCGTCCGAGGAACAGATGGTGTTCCAACCCTTCGGCTAGCACTGCTTCCACGCCGCCTGCAGTCGTCGTGATCAGCGCGGTGTCAGCGGTGTTGTTCTTGGTGGCGATGAGTGTCGCCTTGATCGCGGCGACACGAACACGGATCCGGTGGACGAAGATCACCAAGAGCGTGAGCAACGCGGCCACCGCGACTACGACGACGAGACCGAGGATGTTGGCCATCGTCCACAACTGCTCGACCTGAGGATCCATCTCAGCCTCCCAACCGTGCGCGACCGCGCTTGAGTCCGTCGATGATGGCCAGTGCCGAGGCGATCGTCTCGTTGAGTCCGGCAAGCCCCGCGGTGTTCCGCTCCGCCTGCTGGAGACCGCCGAGGATGCTTCCGGCCTGGTTCCCGATGCGCCATGCGAGCACCAGGATGGGTACGACCAGGGCGACGACCACAAGCACGACCACCAGTCCGATGACGTACCCGAGGAGCCACCCCTCGTGTCCGGTGAAGTCCATCTCTCTCCCTAGATCGATTCGGCGAAGGCACGGACAGGTGCCAGGCTGGCGTTGACGGATGCAACCGTCGGTACGACGGTCGAGGTTTGCGCGACGATGACCTGGACACCACCATCCAGGGTTTCGAGCGTGTCGCTCGTCGCCTTGAGGTGGCCACTGACCCGGATCAGTCCGAGTGCGGCAGCCCCGATGATCAGCGCACCGAGGATGAGTGTGATGACTGCGTCGACTGGCATGTCTCCTCCTAGCCCAGCAACTTCGAGACGGGACCGGCGTAGCGCACCGCTCCATTGGCAACTTCCTTGATCGCGACATCCGTCTTGACCAACAGCTCAGGGGTGTTGTGCAACTCCCCAATCAACGCGACGCCCCCGGCCAAGGTGTCGGTGGCTGCGCCGCGAATGCGCTCAAGCGCAGCGAGGACCCGGTTCAGTAGCGCCACGAGAACCGGCACGACCACGATCAGCAGGAGCAGATTCCCGATTGCCCACAGACTCATCTCATTACCTCCTAGCGGCTCGGGGCCGGTGTGTACGGCAGGAAGAAGCGGGCGAAGATGCGCTTGGCAGCCTTCGCGAAGGCGGTGAAACCGATGGCCAAGCCACTCGCAGCCTTCGGCGCACCGATCGCCATGGGGTCGCGTCCCTCGGCGATCGCGTTCATGCGCAACTTCATCGAGCCGGCGGTCTGATCGATCAGCACGGCGGTGAAATCCTGGACGAGACCACGACCGTATTGCGCGGCAGCTCCCGAGATCGCCAACTCCATCGCCATGTTCACGCGGGTCGAGCCACCCAGGGGCTGGAGGTTGACGTTGAGGAGCGCATTGGCCGCCCCCCGGCCCTTCTTATCGGCGCCAGCCGCATCGAGGACGATCGCCTTGCGCGCATCGTCTCGGCTGGTGATCTTGACCGCGCCCGTGAATTCCAGTTTCACCGGACCCGCGGAGATGGTGACGTCACCCCGGTACTCATCATCACCGACGTGTTCGCGCAGATCCGCACCGGGGATGCAGGCCGCCACGAGTGGGATGTCATCGAAGAACTTCCACACTTGATCGACCGGCTGGTCGATGTCGAACGTCTGGGTGATCAGCATGGAACCTCCTGATGGATAAACGATTCGGGGTCCTTCTCGAATGCGACACGGCACCCCATGGCACAGAAGTAGTAGGTGGTCCCCTGGTACTCGAACGGACGATTGGCGGGGACCGCCGCCACCGTCATCCCACACACCAGGTCGATGACCTGGGCCGGCTCCACCACGGGCAACAGGGTGCGGCGGGAAACGAAGGCGCCCGAGGCACGGAGTTGCACGAGTTCCGCCAGGATGGCGACCGCGATCTCGCGATGCGTGGTGTGACCGAGGTCGAGTCCGACCGGGACCCGCACCCGCGCAATGCGCTCCGCAGGGACACCACGATCGGCGAGGAACCCGAGCACGACCTCACCGCGCTTGCGCGAGGCCACAAGTCCAACGAACGCCGGATCACCCGCGACCGCTGCCTCGACAGCTTCCTCGTCCCCATGTCCCTGAGTGGCGACCACGACGACGCTGGATGGGTTGACCGATGCGGCAGTGAAGTCAGGCCCATCGACGATCTCCCCACGCCAGCCGATCCCACGAACAAGCTCAAGCAGGGTCGTCGCCATCGGTGAGCGTCCTACGACGATCACCTCGGGAGCAACGAGGACCGGCTCGATGAACAGCTGCAGAGCACCTTCGCTCTGACAGGACATCGGCACCGTGACGACCCCCGCCGGTACGTGCATCCCCTCGAAATCCTCCGGCTGCCCGAGCCAGATGAGGGACGGGGAACCCGCCTCAATCACCCGCTTCGCCTCGCGGACCACGACGGGCTCGGCGCACGCGCCGCCGATCCAGCCGTGCAGGGTGCCCTCCGCGGTGATGACCGCACGGGAGCCGTGCTGACCCGACGACGGTGGCTTGCGCCACACGACGGTGGCCATCGCGAACGACTGTCCGGAGCGCGCGAGATCCACCGCGAGCTCCATGACGTCGATGCCGTCGGAAACAGACACCTAGCCGACCTTCACCGGGGGCATACCTGAGATATCGCTGCCGGTCTTCAGGGCCTCATAGACGCGGTTGGGCATCAGCGGCATGTCCACGTTGCGGACACCCGTGTGCTCGATCGCGTTCATAACCGCATTCACGAAGGCGGCGGGGCCACCGACGGTTGCGCACTCACCGATGCCCTTGGCCCCGATCGGATGGTGCGGGCATGGGGTGACGACCTCGTGGAGTTCGAAGCCGGGCGTCTCCCAGGCAGTTGGAAGGAGGTAGTCCATGTAGTTCGCACCAATGCAGTTGCCCTCCTCGTCGAAGGTTATGTACTGCATGTTCGCCATGGCGTACGCCTCCGTGAGACCGCCCATGATCTGGCCCTCGACCACCATCGGGTTGATGCGCACACCACAGTCGTCGACCGCGACGAACTTCAACACATCCCACACGCCGGTCGCCGGATCCACTTCCACCTTGCAGATGTAGGCGGCGAACGGCCAGGTGAGGTTCGGCGGGTCGTAGTAGGCGTTGTTCTCGAGCCCGGGCTCGAGACCGTCCGGGACGTTGCTGTACGCCGCGAGGGCGCAGTCCTGGATGGTCACACCGCGGTCGGGGTTGCCTCGCACGTAGAAGCGACCCAATTCCCACTCGATGTCCTCCTCGGACACCTCCAGCAGGTGCGCTGCGATCTTGCGGGCCTTGGCCCGGATCTTGCGCGACACCATCGCGACAGCCGCACCGGCCACCGGTGTGGAACGCGACGCGTACGTGCCCATGCCGAAGGGTGCGGTATCCGTGTCACCCTCCTCGACCACGATGTCATCGGCGGGAATACCGAGTTCGTGCGCCACGATCTGCGCCCAGGTGGTCTCGTGACCCTGGCCCTGAGTCTTCGCGCCGGTGCGCAGGATGGCCTTGCCGGTCATGTGGACGCGCAACTCCGCGGAGTCGAACATCTTGATGCCGATGATGTCGTACTCACGGCTATTACCCGCGCCGAGCGGTTCGGTCATAGTCGAGATGCCGATGCCCAGGAGCTTGCCGCGCTTGCGCGCCTCCTCCTGCTCTGCCTTGAAGTTCTGGTAGCCGATCGCTTCGAGGCCGATATCGAGACACTTCTTGTACTGACCGGAGTCGGTGAGGAAACCGAAGGCCGTGCGGTACGGGAACATGTCGTCCTTGACCAGGTTCACCCGACGGAACTCGGCCTGATCCATTCCGAGATCGTTGGCGGCGTTGTGGATCATGCGCTCCTGGAAGAACATCGCCTCCGTGACACGGAAGGAGCACCGATAGGCGACGCCGCCCGGCGCCTTGTTCGTGTACCAGCCTTCACTCGTCAGGTGCGCCGCCGGGATCTCGTAGCAGGCAAATGCGGAGTGCATCAGACCGATCTTGAACTTGGTGGGCTGCGCATCGGCGTAGAAGGCGCCGTGATCCGAGATGGTATGCATCCGCATCCCGAGGATTTTCCCGTCCTTGCGCATGGCGATCTCGCCCTGCAAATAGACATCGCGCCCGAAACCCGTGGAGATGAGGTTTCCGGATTTGTCCTCAATCCACTTCACGGGACGTTCCGTCAAGATCGACGCCAGGATCGAAACCACATATCCCGGATAGATCGGCACCTTGTTGCCGAACCCACCGCCGAGGTCTGGGGAGACGATGCGGATCATGTGCTCGGGGAGCTCGGCAACCATCGCAACGGCCGCGCGGATGATGTGCGGCGCCTGCGTGGTCATGTACACGGTGAGCTTGCCCGTCGCGCGGTCGTAATCGGCAATCGAGCCGCAGGGCTCGAGCGGCGAGGGATGTGAACGCGGGTAGTGCAGTTCGGTTTTCGAGATTACGTCGGCCTCAGCGAACGCACGATCCGTGGCGGCCTTGTCACCGATCTCCCAATCGAAGATCTTGTTCGTCGGCTGGTTCTCCTTGTCGTCCCGGATGAGCGGGGCGTCGGGTGCCTGAGCCTGGACGGGGTTCACGATGGGCGGCAGTTGCTCGTACTCGACAACGATTTTCGAGCAGGCATCCTTCGCGATGTACGGGTCGTCAGCAACGACAGCGGCGACCTCCTGGCCCTGGAAGCGCACCTTGTCCGTCGCGAGCACCGCCTGGGTGTCGTAGGACAGCGTGGGCATCCACGCCAGGTTGCGCGCGGCCATGGTCTCGCCCGTGAGAACCAGGCGGACGCCCGGAACCTCCCACGCAGCACTTGTGTCGATGGACTTGATTCGCGCATGCGCCACCGGGCTGCGCAGCACTTCCATATGCAGCATGCCAGGAAGCACGATGTCGTCGACGTACCGGCCCTTGCCGCGAATGAAGCGGTTGTCCTCGACTCGGCGGCGGCTCGCGCCCATGCCGCCGATCTTGAGTTCGTCCAGGGGAGCCATCACGCCTCCGGGTTCTGTCCGCGCATCTTCTGGGCTGCCCAGAGGACGGACTTGACGATGTTCTGATAGCCGGTGCAACGACAGAGGTTGCCGGACAATGCCCAGCGGACTTCGTCCTCCGTCGGATCGGGATTGCGTTCGAGCAGTGCCTTGGCGGCCAGCATCATGCCGGGGGTGCAGTAGCCGCACTGCAGGCCGTGCTCCTGCTTGAAGCCCTCCTGCACGGGATGCAACTCGCTTGCGGAGGACATCCCTTCGACGGTCTCGACCTCGTGACCGTCTGCCTGTACCGCAAGCATCGTGCAGCTCTTCACGGGGCGCCCATCGAAGAGCACCGTGCACGCGCCGCAGTTCGTGGTGTCACAACCGGTGTGCGTTCCGGTGAGCTTCAATCCCTGACGGAGGAGGTGCGCCAGGAGAAGACGGGGCTCAACATCGACAGTGCGCGCTTCACCGTTCACGTTGATCGTCACGCGCTTGGTGGGCACGCCGGCGGCCGGAGCCGGGCTGACTTCGTCATAGAGGCTGGTCATGTCAGGCTGCTTTCTGCTCGGAACGGGAGATGTTCGTCAGGATGCGGGACACGAAAGTCTCGACGATGTGGCGCTTGTAGTCCGCGGAGCCACGGTGATCGGTGCGCGGTTCCGCAGCAGCCGCAACCGCCTGCGCGGCGGCAGCAATGCTTTCATCGTTGAGCGTCTTTCCGACGAGCACGGAGATGGCGTCGTTCGCGTCGATCGTCCGACCACCGACACCCGCGAGCGCGCATCCGGCGCGGCGCACTGTGGCACCGTCCATGTCCAGCGCGACGGCCACGGATGCGGTAGCAAAGTCCCCGACGCGACGCTCGAGCTTGAGGTACCCACCGCGCGCCGTCCCCTTCGCGGCGGGGATGACTGCCTCCACCGCGATCTCGTTGTAGGCCAGGGCATTGACGAAGGGCCCGAGGACGAAGTCGCTCATCGCGATCTCGCGCCGACCGTTCGGGCCCTGCGCGACGACCTTCCCGCCGAGGGCGATCATCGTCGCCGCCCAGTCACCCTGGGGATCCGCATGGCACACCGAACCCACGAAGGTGCCCCGCGTGCGCACGATCGGATCGGCCACCAACGCAGCCGCCTGCGCCAAGGTGGGGAACCCGTCGAGCGTGTCGGAGAACTCCAGATCCTCGTGACGGCAGAGCGCACCGATCCGCAACGTGCCATCGGGGTCGACCCGGTGGTAGTCCAAACCCGGGATGGAGTTGATATCGACTAGGCGCTCAGGCGCCGCGAAGCGCAGCTTCAGCATCGGGATGAGGCTCTGGCCTCCGGCGAGGATCTTGGCCTCGCCTCCCCCCGCATCGAGGATCGCGATGGCCTCCTCGAGCGACGACGGTGCGTCGTAGGCGAATCGGGACGGGTACATGGATTCCTCTCAGGCTCTACTGCTGGGTATCGCGGACCGCGACCGGCATGGAATCGGCATCGGGATCCGGGCGTGGTTCCTGATGGGGCGGCCAGGGTCCCTGGACGGGTTGTCCGGCAACCTTCAGGAAATCGATGAACTGCGGCCACGCCCACACCGTGGGGCTCTTGCCCGTCTTCGGTGCGTTCTCAACCAGGGCGTAGAGACGCGGACTACCACTTTCGTGGCCGGTGGACTCGACTGCCATGGGGACTCCTTCCAGTCTCCCCCGACACTGCGAACCCCTGAAACGTACCCAAGATCACAGGCCCGGCGAGCCCAAATCGAAGAACTAGGACCGGGCAAGAACCCCGATGACCTCGGCGACGACCGAGACGGCGATCTCCCGGGGCCCGCGCGCACCGATGTCGAGACCCGCTGGACCGTGCACCCGCGATAGGTCGGTGACGTCTCGGTAGGCCAGCCAGTCCGCCCGCGATTGCTGCATGGCCCGGGACCCCAGCGCACCCACGTAGCCCGCGTCACTCTCCAGGGCGGACATGAGGCACCGGGACGATGTCTCGACGTCATGACCCATCACGACGACCGCATCGAGCGGGGAGAGGGCCGCAGCGAATCCGGCCACGGTGTCCGGTCGGGGGTCGGCAACGACCTTCCAGCCGAGGAGTCGGCCCTGCTCGACAAGGGCATCGGCGATCGGTCCCTGCCCGGCGACCACCAAACGGGGGATAGGGGCCAGCGACGTCGTGATGCGCTCGGGCGTGATGTCCACGGCGAGTCCGGTGATCGCCTCCCCCGCCTCGATCCCCACTGCGGTGACATCGTCACCCTCCAGGTCTACGGCGAAGGCCACCGGAAACCGATCGAGTAGGTACTGCCACGACTCCGCGGGGAACTGAGCTGCCGGCACCACGAGGAACTCAACTTCTGTCCCCACCGCGAGTCCGGACTGCGACGACTCCACCTCGGTCACAACGTGACGCACCCGTCTTCCCCGGCTCAATTGCCGAGCAGCCACATCGGCGAGCAGCCCGTCGAAGGCGCCCGAGGCGAGGTAGCCGATGCGCCCCCCGCCCGGGGTGAAGGCGAGGGCCTCGTCGGACACCACCGGTGCGACCATCCACGCCACATCCGCGCGGGTCCCCGACCGGGCGCACGCCGCCACGCTCAACGCGATGTCGTACACCTTCTACTCCCACTCGATCGTGCCGGGCGGCTTGCTCGTGACGTCCAGCACGACCCGGTTCACCTCGCGCACCTCGTTCGTGATCCGCGTGGAGATGCGCGCGATGAGATCGTCAGGCAGACGAGACCAGTCCGCTGTCATCGCGTCCTCACTTGATACGGGACGCAGCACTATGGGATGGCCGTAGGTGCGGCCATCTCCTTGGACGCCCACACTGCGAACGTCGGCAAGCAAGACCACGGGGAACTGCCACACCTGACGATCGAGACCCGCCGCTGTGAGCTCCTCCCGCGCGATCGCATCGGCCTCGCGCAGGATCGCCAATCTCTCCTCGTCGACCGCACCGATGATGCGGATCGCAAGTCCGGGACCCGGGAAGGGATGCCGCCACACGATCTCGGGCGGGAGACCGAGGTCGAGACCGATCTGGCGCACCTCATCCTTGAAGAGTGTGCGCAGGGGTTCGACCAGGGTGAACTGCAGGTCGTCGGGGAGACCTCCGACGTTGTGGTGGCTCTTGATGTTCGCGGTCCCGGATCCCCCGCCAGACTCCACGACATCGGGATAGAGGGTTCCCTGCACCAGGAATTCCACGTGCTCCTTCTCGGCGACTATCTGGCGTGCGGCATCCTCGAAGACGCGAATGAATTCACGGCCGATGATCTTGCGCTTCGACTCCGGGTCCTCGACCCCTGCAAGTGCTGCAAGGAATCGTGCCCGCGCATCCACGGTCACGAGTTGAACGCCAGTGGCAGCAACGAAGTCGCGTTCGACCTGCTCAGCCTCTCCCTTGCGCAACAGTCCGTGATCTACGAAGACACAGGTGAGTTGCCGACCCACCGCGCGATGCACCAGGGCTGCTGCTACCGCGGAGTCCACGCCACCTGAGAGCCCGCAGATGACGCGACCATCGCCCACCTGCGCGCGGATCGCAGCGATCTGATCCTCGATGACGTTCCCCATGGTCCACGTGGGCGCGCAGCCGGCGATGTCGAAGAGGAAATGCTCGAGCACCGCTTGTCCATGCTCGGAGTGCAACACCTCCGGATGGAACTGCACGCCCGCGAGGCGCCGGTTCGCGTCCTCGAACGCCGCGATCGGAGCACCGTCGGTGCTCGCAAGCACCGTGCACCCATGCGGCGCATGGGAGACGGAGTCGCCGTGGGACATCCACACGGCGTAGGAGGCGGGGAGACCGCGGAAGAGGGTGCCGGGCTCACGCACGGCGAGGGGGGTGCGTCCAAACTCACTCAGTCCGGTGCGCGCGACCGTGCCGCCGAGCGCCGCGGCCATCGCCTGGAAGCCGTAGCAGATACCGAAGACCGGGATACCGGTCGCGAGAATCTCGGGATCCAGACGCGGGGCACCCTCGGCGTACACGCTGGCCGGCCCACCGCTGAGGATGATGGCTGAGGGATCACGTGCGAGGACATCGGCCGCGGTGATGGTGTGCGGGGCGATCTCGGAGTAGACGTGCGCCTCACGCACTCGCCGCGCGATGAGTTGGGCGTACTGGGCCCCGAAGTCGACGACGAGGACGGGTCTGGACACCCGGCAAATCTAGTTCGGCCCGTGATTCCGGCTAGGAGAAGGCACCCAGCAGCAGCAGGGCACCGACGATCACGCTGTAGACGAGAACCCCAAGCACGAAGGTGACCCACGCCCAGATCCGAGCGGCCCTGGCCCGGCGCGCGGCACCTTCGACGTCACCGGCCTCCCCGGCGCGCATGGCGGACCAGCAGTAGACGAGGGCAACCGCCCCGGTGGGGAGGAAGAAGAGGGCTGCGCCGATCAGGCATCGGAGCCACGGCACCCGCACCTCGGTCATCTGGGCACACTAGGGCCACCGTCAGGAAATCTCGAACAGGTCTCCCCGCCCCTGCGTACGGTGGTCACGTGGCCATCCCCCTCTCCGCGCGCGTGTACCGGATCCCGACCCTCGGCGACTACATCAATTCCTTCGCGTTCC
>JBEIHR010000010.1:0-33101 GCA_040381195.1 Rubricoccaceae bacterium | reverse complement strand
GATAAGAGGGCTTAGGGTTTGAAATCTCCGGCTTACAGACGGTGGTGTCATCACGATTCTGCGGTGGGTCCTGGCAGTCGTAACCCTGACCCTGGGTTGTTTCGTCGCTGCCCCCGTTTCCCAGGCCTTTGACGCTCCAGTCGTGTCGTCTGCGGCGGCTCCCGTCCAGGTGGACACCTCGATTCTCCTCACCGAGTTGTCTGGCGTCAACGTAACGCCGGGTACGTTCAATGCCACGTTCTATATCTCCATGCGATGCCCGAGCCCGTGCAACAGGACCGACTGGGACATCCTCAATGGCGTGACCTACACCAGACAGGCGATCACGGAAAACCCCGACGAGACCTGGTGGCTCGTTTCCGGCACCTTCACGTATTCACCGGACCTACGCCTCTTCCTCTTCGATACTCAGAATCTTTCCATCAAAATCGAAGATCGACTCTTCGGTGCGGAGACATTGGTTTTCGTCCCCGAGACCTTGAGCAGCGAAGTCGTACCCGAGGTACGTGTCCCCGGCTGGGATCGTGAGCCGTTCGAATTCTCGTCCTCGACCACCACCTATCAAAGCCTCCGCGGGGACTACTCCCGTCTGGTTTTGACGGTCCCCTTGAGCCGGAGCACGATCGCCAGCATCACCAAGTACTACCTGCCTCTGCTCATCTTCGTCCTGGTGAGTGTCGCCACTCTGATGCTCTCCCGTTTCGAAGTGCAGATCGCTACGGCAGCCGCGGGCCTGGTGGGTGTGACGGTCTTCTACCTGACGACGGGAACCACGACGGGTGCAGTCGGGTACCTCACGCTGAGGGACCTATCCGTGATGGTGGCGTACCTCGTGCTCGGGTTGGTGCTTCTGTGCGGGGTCATCGGTGTACGACGTACGGATGCCGAAGCCTTCCAGGGGCCCGCGGGGCAGGAGCGCAAGCAGCGACTTCGTCGTACCTTCCTGACGATCACCATCCTTGTCGTCAGCGTCGGGATGGTCACCCTGATCGCGTTCGATTCCTTCACCTAACGGTGCAGGTGGTCTCTGACCTCACGTGACGCACCAGGAACGTGGTTTCACGTGGATTGCTGAGAGAGCCACCGAGCCAGCCGTATGACCGCGGAGGCGCTGCGATCGACAGCGCTCGATGGCACGGTGCCAGGCAATTCCACCGTGAGGGCGATGGCGTTCAGCTCCTCCGTCACCCACTCGGTCAAGGTGCCCCGGCAGGGACCCGAACAGTCGACGGGTCGTGCCGGGAGTCCCATCCACCGCGCCACTGCCCGGCCGGCCTCTCGCGCAGGGGAGTGGGTGATGTCCACGACGCCGAACGGCTGATGGAACGACAGCACGGCCGTCGGCTGGACGGACTCCAGGAATCTCATCACCGCGCGGGTCTCAGGCTCACTAGCCGCCCGGGGTCCTGACCACTCGCGAGTGTTGGCATCCTGGGCGCGCCACTGCGTCGGGAAGTTGCGATTCAAGTCGACGCCACGGGCATTCGTCCGCGTCCGGCGAGCATGACCGTCAGGGTTCATCGTCGGGATCACCCAGACAGCCGTTCCTGCCGGGGGAGTCATGCGCGTGAGGGCCTTCACCACCCTCCGGCCGGCTGGCTCGTCCCCGTGCATCTCGCCCACAATCACGATGCGCACATCGGCTGTCGGATCACCGATCAGCAGTGCGCGGAGCGGAGTTCCCTCGCGGGATGCGCCGATGTCCTGCCAGGTGGGAGTCCCTGCAGCCGGTGGCAGGGCGAGCGCCGTGAGGAGCGACACCGCGACTATCCACAGACGTCTGAAACCCATAGCAACGTGGCCTGGCTATTCGTCGGTGTCCTGCGAGGCCTCAGAGACGCTTGGGCGCTCCGATGCCTCAGGCACCAGCAGGATGCGCAGAAGGATGATCACGAACACGCAGGTGACAGCCAGCACCGCCCAGTAGAAGAAGAACACGTCGAACGCGATACCCAACGGCGGCGAACCCGGCATCGCAGCGCGAAGTGCGGGCAGGGCGATGAGGAACGTGGTGATCCAGAACTCATCGCGAAGCCTGAGGCTTCTCTTCCCTCTGACTCCAGCGATGGCGAGGATGACCAACACTGTCACCTGGAGCAGAACTCCGATGGCGAGGACCAGTGCGATCAACTTCGTATCGTCGGAGCGTGTCACCACCACCTGGGCGAAAGCGGCCCCACCGGGTGAGGCAAGGATGTTGTCGGTGCCTTCCAGGGGCGCATAAACCAGGGAGTACCCAGATGTCGCCAACGCCGTCGGCGTGAGCGAGGCCGGAACCAGGGTGTCTCCCGAGAGGACCTGGATTGTGATGTCCGTCCGATACTCGTCGAGCGGCCACGCGTTGATGGATCGGGTTACCTCTAGAGGGAGGGTGCCGGAGACCATGGGTAACTCCTCGCCTGCGGCGACATCCACATCGCAGTCACACCCGTAGATCATGATCTGCAGCGGCACACCGGCCGTGTCGCGGCGACCGAACGCTCCGGCGATGTCGCCGTTCGCCTCCAGGCGCATCTGAAAGTGCGTCTGTAGCAGTTTGGGATCGACCTCGGTGATGGTGAAGTCGATCTCCAGTCCGTTCTCGAGTTCCCCTGCGCTGATCGAATCCTCGATCTCGACATCCCCTGGCTTCTGGATGAACAGGAACACCACATAAGAGATGAGCACGAGTGCGCCGAGGGCCAGCGCGGAGTACCGGAATGTGCGGGTGCGCTTCTCAATGTTCACGATCGCGCCATGCTAGTCGCGAGGAGTCGATTTCTCCGTCATGCACAGTGTTGCTTCGGGGGGATCGTCCTAGGGACGTGCTAGGACCGAGAAGCCCCGTGTGAACGCGATCACGACGATAAGCGTGCACGCTAGGAGGCCGACAAGCCACTGAGCTCCCAGGGTTGCTGCGCCCAGGGCGCCCGCGAGCGCGCCTACCGAGATGAGGATGTTGCGCCCGGCGACGAGAATCGAACCCAATCGTCCTCGGTACTCCTCGGCGACCTCCTGTTGGATGATCGCGGCCAGTAATCCCTGCGCATAGGTACTCGCAATGGTTCCCAGGATGACGATGGCGGGGAGCGCTAGGGGTTGCGAGATGATCCAACCATCTGTCAGGGACAAGGCTCCGAGGAATTGCACGCAGCAGAGGGTCCCCACGGTGATCAGCAGAATGACGCGCGGGTTACCTCGGAATCCGATGAGTGTCAGTGCGAGGCGCCCGAGGAGCACGCCCACCATCCCTGAGGCGATGCTGGCTGCCGCAATGTCTGGCGCATCGAGGTTGGACATCACGAGGTTGATCAATTGAGTCGGAATCACCAGGGAGAGCGTCAAGTCCACGCCGACGATCCGCGCCAGACGTGGAGTCGCACGCAGGTACGCCACCACGGAGAGCCCGATCCTCGCTAGCCCTGCAGGTGGTGTGCGAGGCGTGATGGGACGCATCACGATCCACACGAGGCAACTCGAGACAGCGAGGAGCGGCACCGTGGCCAGGAGTGTCCATGCGGGGTCCGGACTCAACCCCGCGAAGAGGGCGCCGAGCACTCCGCCGATACCGAGCCTGAGCACATTGAGAATCTCGGCTGCGCCCTCGGCTCCAGGAATCACGAATGCAGCCTGCGTCTTCAGCAGGGAGACACCGCCGATGCCGAGAGCCGCCCCATCGAAGGCTGCGGCAACCAGGGCAACCCAGATCGGCAGAGGACCCTGGAGGAGAAGGAATCCAAGGAGCCCGTTGGACACGGTTGAAAGGGCGAAAGCCACCATCACAAACGGCCGTGGGTCTCGGCGATCCATGACGCGGCCCAGCGTCAGGCTCGTCACTGCGACGGTGACGGCGGCGACCGCAGCGGTCTCGCCTAGGCCCCACTCATCGGTGAATGCCTCGTCGAGATACTGCCAGCGGGCTACCTCCTTCGCCCCGAGGCTCATTGCGGTTCCGATGAGGAGACCCATGAACGCGAAAATCCGCGGCGTCGCCCGCAGTTGCCGGAAGACGGACGCCTGTGGCAATGGAGTGAGCTCGCATGCGGTTCCTGCGGGCGTACTTGCCATGGCCGCGACCCTAGTCAGTGCTGGGTCCATCTCGTGGCTGACAGGAATGTCACTCGGACGCGGGGCGATGGATCAGGAGAACACTCCCGCAAACCGACATACTCTGGTCATGCGACGCGCGGGAACCGTGATCCTCGCCGTGCTTCTTGCCGTTCCCCTGGGGGTCACCCCGGCCCACGCCGAGGGCGCCACAGTCACGGTGATGAGTCGAAACCTCTACCTGGGTGCCGATGTGGCGGTGGCCCTGGAACTGCTGCCCGATATGCCTGCGGCAGCACAGTTCATGTGGGAGCAGGTTGCTGCCACGGACTTCGACGCTCGCGTGGATTCCCTCGCGGCCGAGTTGGTGCAAGACCGACCGGATGTGGTCGGGATCCAGGAGGCGACGACGTGGATGTGTCGACCCTCCTGGCTGGGATCCAGCACCGTTGTCTATGACTTCCTCGAGCAGCTCCTCGAAGCCACGGAGGCGGCGGGCACTCCCTACGTCATCGCCTCGCACGACGGGGTGCAGGCCATGAACCCCGGATACTCGATCCCGGCCCTGCCCGGCCTGACCACGGTGACCGACCCGACCACATTCCAGCCGATCTTCGGCGCCGATGCGGTCGCCTGCGGATTCACCATCGGCGACGCCCTGCTCGTGCGCGCCGACCTCGCCGACTCTGTGACTGCCGTGGGGACCGCCGATTACGAGGCGAAGTACTCGGTGGTTCCCGTGCTGTTCGAGATCCCGCGCGGATACTCGTGGGCCGATATCGAGCTTCCGCAGGGCAGTGCACGCTTCGTCACCACCCACCTGGAGTACGCGTGGAGCCCGGGGGCGGCGCCCTCGAGCTCCCTCCAAGCCCAGGAACTGATCCACGCCACGAAGGACTGGACCATGCCGCTCGTGGTCATCGGTGACTTCAACTCCGATCCGCGAGACCCGCGTGGCGCCGGGGAGCCCAATCCGAGCCTGCAACCCGACGTCACAACCGGGTGCCGCGAGCAAGTGGACGACCCCGGGGCCAGCACCGCGGATGCCACCTGCAGTGCCTACTGGTCGATGGTGCGGGCGGGCTTCACGGATGTGGGCCCCGATGCATTGGATCCTGCGAATGCGACGTGGGGCTCCAGCGCGTTGCTCGCAGGCCCTGACCTGCAGCGCCTTGCTCAGGCGGGAGGGAATCCCTTCGGTCACACGGACCGACTCGACTACATATTCGTCGCGAATGGCGTGACGGTCCGCGATGCGGGGCTCGTGGGGGAGAGGTGGCCCGACGGGGACAACCTGTGGGCATGCTCCGATCCACTCCAAATCGAGAACGCGCGCGCCGCGGCACAGGCCTTGAACGTCGATCTGGGGGAGCGGGTGTGCTTCCCCACCGACCATGTCGGGATCCTGGCGTCCCTCGAGATTCCGCCATCGGCCATGACGAGCAGCGAGGGGATAGACCGGACGATGATCGTCCTGGTGATCGTCGGGACCCTTGTGGTGTCCGCGGTGGTCGCGCTGTGGGCATGGCGCCGAAGCGCGATGCCGCACCAACCGACGACGTAGGCTCGCGGCGTGCCGACGTCCGGTGATCGCTCCGACTATTTCCCCGCGATCGAGAAGCGCTACGGGCAACCGATGTCGTTCTGGTTCGGCGTGATGAAGGAAATCTCCGATCGGAAGTACGCCGAGCAGATGGCCTATCTGCAGGAAAACCACGGCTTCAGCAGGGTGCACGCTAACGCACTCGTGCTGTATTCTCGCGGCTCGACCTCGTCGAAGCGCTTCACCTCTCTTGAGGAATTCCTGACTCCTCTAGATGCTACGAAGCAAGCGACCGTCACGAGCGTGCTGAAGGCGGTGACAACGAAGTTCCCCACGGCCGAGGTGGTGATCGCCTGGAATCAGCCCATGGTGAAGTACCAGGGGAAGTACATCTTCGGCCTTTCCGTGGCCAGCAACCACATACTCATTGCCCCGTTCAACTCCGAGGTCATCGACGACTTTCGACCACGGCTCACCGGTTACAAGGTCAACAAGAAGACCATCCAGGTCCCCGTGAATTGGAAGGTGGACCGGAGGCTGGTGCAGGACCTTGCCGCGGCGGCCGCGGGGGCGCCCGAGGTCTAGGAAAGTCCCATCACGAAGGGAGGAGGCCGGTATCCTTCTGTGATATCGGTGAGCCCGGGCGGAGTTGATGTACGAACCACTTCTGGACGATGAATCCGCAGCGAGGGCACGCGGCGGAGACCGTGACGACACCAATTTCCTTCGCCGATCGCCGCTGATCAACGACTCAGAAGCCAGTGGCTACCGAATGGTCGACCGAGGCGCAGGCGCCGTCGACCGTGATCTCGGTAGAAGCTTGCTTTCGACACCGCGCCTGGAGCGAAATCTTCAGGGAGTCTGGGGTGATCGGGACCTTGTCGAGGAAGGTGACCCACTCGATCATGCCAAGGATGACAGTTTCGTAGCATCGAAAATGCAATCTGCCAAAACGGCCATGGGGGCTGGCCAGCGCGCGGGTGCGCAGGCGGAGCGGTTTCGCAACAAATTCGCCAGTATTCGCAAGCGCCACTTCGGAGGCATCCTCAACTACAAGAACTGGGGTTGGGTGCGTCGGATGCGGGAGCGGAAGTTGCGCACGCAGATCGGAGCCGAATTCGGTACTCCGGCGCGGGCGCAGGGGGCCGCTCCTGCCCCCGATGTTGCCGATCTGGATCAGCAACCCGCCGCTGATGTTGGCAATCCAGAAGCCGGCGGGATATCAAACCATCGCGCCGCCGTGCCACAGAAATCAGCCCTGAAAGTGCGGGGCGGTCGACAACACACTGCCGAAACTCTGCTCCCGGAGACTGTCGCAGCGAATGAACGTGTCGATCAAGCAGTCGAGACTGAGTCTGCAGCGGGCGCGCCATTCGCCCAAGGGGGAGCACACTTCAAGAAGTTGGACGCCCAACATGACGGTAAGAAGGCCAGGTTCGCGGGCCTGCCTCAAGCAGCTAATCCACTCCTGACCGGGCAATTGCTCTTCGGTGCGCAACCTGCCCAGAGACCGGCCGCACCGGTCGATGGTGAAGATGCGTTGAAGACGTACGGATCAGCGATGGAATCCTCCTACAGCGCTGAACAGAAGCGAAGAGCAGCAGCATCGGCCCAGACGAGCGCGGATCAAGGAGACTTGGCTGCTCCGCTCTACGGACGACAAGTCGCTGCTCGGTCGAATTTCTGGAACGGCTATTGGTCAGCTGAGCAGGCAAACGCCAAACCGACGTCACGGGCTCGCACGGGCAAGCGGGTGCAGTTCAGCGAGCCTGATGAGGAAGACCTGATGGATAAGAGTGACCCGAATAGGACATTCGCCAAGAAGGGTGCCAAACACAATGCGAGCAAATCCGCTCGCAGGAGCAAGCTCGATACATCTCTGGCGGCTTATCTAGCCGCGCATCCGGACGAGGCGAAGAACGCCGAGCAAGACGGCAGAGAACGCCACGCTCAGGAGCCGGTGGTTCAGTTCCCAGATAACGAACCTCTCATCCACTCGAGCAACGACACAGGAGCCGAGAACGTGCAACCGGGAATGATCGAGGAAGAGGAGAAAGACGCGGACTACTGGAACAGGTAGGGGCCGAACGTCATTCCCGAATCAAGGCTTGAGTAAAGCAGCGCGCTCTGGAAGAGCCACCTTCACGAGGTCGATGAGGCCCTGTGCGTCCACCTCGCGTCCGACATATTTCGAGGCCTTGGCCAGGGTGCTCTCCTTGGCCTTGGTCATCTCCGCAGCAGGCTTGGCGCACGCGGCGGACCAGTCCCGATAGAGCTCCCAGGCCAACTCTCGCTGCCGCAGGTTGGTATTCATGCTCGCCATCTGCTCCTCGGTCGCGGGAAGGCGCCACGTCTGGCTGATCGCGTCGGGGAGGACTTCGCGGTAATCGTGACCCCCCTCGGCAAATGTTCCAGGAGTGGGCGTGAGGGCGTTGAGCATGTCGATGAAGGTCATGAGGAACGTCGTGCCGGGAACCCAGTAGGTGTTCTGGGGTGCACCGGAAGGTCGCGCGGCACCCAGCCAGTCCGGCTTGCGCCACATCAATTGGCTGCCGAACTTAGGAATCGGATCATCGCCGTTCTGCAAGAGCAGGTAGCGCACCTGCGCGCGCTTCTCAGGGGTGAGCGACCTCCAGTCCTCGAGGTTGCGGGGGAGGTAGATGTCGTCAGGACCAACCTCGGGTGCCTCGGCGATCGTGCGGTCACCCCAGAGTTCCTTGCGCCAGGTGGTGGCCGATGGCGTTCCGATCCACAGTGCGTAGTCGACTTTCGCCCCGGGGAGGCCGTAGGTCCAGGTGCCCTGGAACATGCCCTCACTCACTTGGGAGCCCAGGCTCTCGCCGAAGAGGTAGAACTTTGGGCGCTTCTTCTTCGGAATATCAAGCAACCGCATGGTGATGCCATCGATGACCATGCGGGTCTGGTCGATTCCCTTGGACACGTCACCGAGGGAGAAGCTCGAAGGTAGGACCGAATACTGAATAGCGGCGGATGCGCAGTTGCCTCCGGTGAGGAACTCGAAGGTCTCCGTCGCCACGTAGTTGACGTATCCGGAACCCGTGGGGGAAAACAGCGCGAAGTGCTCGCGCTCTAGCGCCTTGGTGCGGTCGATCTCGCGCAGCAGGATCTCCGCGCGCTCGTGCGGATCCTCGACGATGTCCAAGCTTCCGTAGACCCGGATCGGTTGGATGGCGTCAGTGCGTCCCATGACCGAATTTATGGTCTTCGGGTCGAGGACTCCCGCGAGCCACCGTGCACCCTCACGTGTCTGCTTCATCCAGTCCAGTCCCGATGCGGGTGAACCCGTGACTTCGGGGATCGTGGGCGGGATCTCCATGCCGGGCTCGACTGCTCCACCACCCTTGGTCAACATGGCCGAGACCCTGTTGAGGGCCACGTAGGCAAATCCCGCGCTGAGGGCAAGGGACGTCACGCGACCGATGGCGCGGTGATCCTGTGGCTCACCACCGAAGGCCTTGCTTGCACCAGTGGCAAGCGAGTCCGTCAGAAGCGACTCCGCCCGTGCCAGTCCATACATGGCCAGCGCCACGCCGCTGCCTATGGCGGCCATCTTCAGTGGTGCGACTTCGCGCACGGAGTCTTCCTCGAACGTGTCCGGTACCGAAGTGTCACGTTCACTCTTCCGACCGATGAGCGAACCCGGTGCCGCACGCCATGGCGAGACGCTGGCCCACGAAGCCGCTGCAGCGGCCGCAGCCACGGCGAAGCCGAGTCGGCGTCCGGAGGATCGCGAGCCAACCACCGACGAGATGGCGCTTGAGGACGCGCCGACTATCGCGGTGCGACTCACCAGACGGATCGCAGCACGCGAACGCGGCTCATGCTCCTGCCAGGCGAACTTGCGGAATGTGGCTGCACCCAGCAGGCCGAGTCCGACGGCGACCGCGACGCGTGACCCCGTTCCCGGTCGACTATCGCCACTTATTCGCGAGGCCACCGCGTCTACCACCGCATCGGTCGTTGAGAAAACTCCATAGGCGAAGGCTGTGGTGGCCCCGCTGATGATGGCCTGGTCCGTCGTCCCGCGAGTGAGGAGGTTCGGCTGGAAGCTACGACCGAGCGCGATGCCCGCTCCGATCAATCCGGTTCGAGCCGGATGATCCATGCCGCGGTCGAGTGCGCCACCGAGCGCACCCACGAGACCCTTGCGTTTCGCCATGGACGGCAGGCTATCTGATGGCACCCGGCCGGCGGGATGCTGTTGGGATTACGCACACGCCCGTGATTCGGGGATTTCACTGTGGGGGTGCATGCGCGGTTTATGCGCGCCGCAACCTCTCCTGGGCAAGTCTCAGGTTCTGTTCACTCGCGCTCTCGTTCGCGTGAAGTTCCGGGGCACCGGGTATCCGTTGCGCTTCCTGGGCTGTCAACAAGGAAGACATGTCCTGCTGAGGGACCGTGGGCTGCGACACATTGCCCATCTCAGGAACTTTGTCCTCCTCAGACATGTCGTCGTAGTCGCCCTCTGAAAGCTGCATCTCGTTAAAGGAGCCCTCACTCCCGAGATCGACATCCTTCCGGTCACCATTCGTGTCCGACAACTCATGATTCCGGTCAAGGAGTGCGGGATGCGGCTGTGCATTCTGCGTATCCGTATTGCTTGCGTTGTTCCGCGCCAACTCGGGGTAGGAGTTGGTAAGCGCCATATCCTCGTACTCCATATCCCGCAACTTGCCGGAGTCTTTATCAGCCACCATCTTCTTCTGTTTCCACTCGCGGTACTCGCGCATGTGTCGAGTGAGGACACTCTCCTTGGTCTCAGGGTCGATCGCACGCTCCCGTCTCCGATCGGCGATCTGCTCTCTCAGGCGTCGTTGCCTTCTCTCGAATGTCTGCCATGCGGTGATGTTCTCCTTGGCGAGATCACGCGTCGGGAGTTTGAGTGCAGCGCGCGCACCGGACGCAATACCCGACCCTTTGTATGCAGCGTTTTGCTTGTCCAAGACTGCGCGTAGTTCGACGCGGTTCATATCGCTGTCAGCGAGTTGGCCCTCGAGATGCTGCAGCGTGTAATCCTGATCCTCAGGCTTTTCGTACTCGGGCGTCTTCGGTAAGTCCTGCGGAATCGCAGGCTGTTCGGCCTCCTTAAGCTCCTCGCCCTCCTTGGGTACGTCCGCAGGTGCCTCGACCTGCTCGAAATCCTCGCCCACCTCGCGGATCCTTCCCCCCCGCCGGTTAGTGGTCTTGTTGATCGCTTGCTCAATGGCCTTTTTGCGCTTCTTGTTCTGGAAGTGCTTCATCAGCGGAATCACGCCAGTGCCGTAGCCCAGTGCCTTCGTGAGAAGTGCGAAAGGCTTGAGTAGTCCCTGCCCCACTTTCTTGAGTGGACGCTTCATGCGGTTGTGCCACCAGTTCTTGAACGCGTTCCCGTGGTTCACCGCGGGAAGTCCCGCGTCCTCGTCGCCGGCCTCGTAGTCACCCTCCTTCAGGTGAGTTTCGGCACGAAGGCCACGTGTGGCGACCTCGCGAGCGCGATCGGTGTCGAAGTAGGAATCGGTGGGCGCTCCGGGCTCCTTCTCGGGTGCCTCACCACTCTTCTCGTCCCTTATCTCCTCTCCCTTGATTTCCTCGGCCATGTCCTCATGTTCCGCGTCCGCCTGCGCCTCCTCGACGGGCTTGAGGAAATGCTTCTGCCCGTAGTGGTGCTTGTTGAAGGTTTCGATGTTTCGTTGCGCCCGCGCCCTCGCGCCAACGCCTCTCGCCGCATTCATCCCACCGCCGACTGCCTGCATCAGGCCACCCGCGGCCACCGAACCGACGTCCACCACAGCGCTCGCGGCCGGCCCTAGGCCAAGTGGTGTGGCCGCCAAAGTTGCGGCCCCCTTTCCGATAGTGCGCGCTCCCGCAAGGGTCGCCTGCGCCCCACCCTTGAGGTAGTGCCCCTGCCGGATTGCGCGCTGACCATGTTCGGTGCCATCCATGACCTTGCCGAGGCTCGTCAAAGCGCGCCCCGGCGCTGCAAGGGCCTTCGCTCGCTGCCCGGACGTCAACTCCCCAGCTGTCTGGTACTTCCTGACATCCGAGTCGCCCACGTTCGGATCGAGGGCGCCCTCATCGCGTTCGAAAGTGACCTCTCCCGGGGCGACCTGCATCATCTGGCCGGGTCTGCTTGGGTTCGGCACCTCACGCGCCCTGCCCTCGCGCACAGCCTTCATGTTGTTCATTGCTGCCGACTTACTCATGTCGTAGTTGTCGTGCGGTCGCATCCCCATGCCGGCCACGCCGGCGCCTAAAGACCCCGCGGTCATCCGGAGGCGAACCGCCTCGCTCATGGAACCCGATGAACCACCTCCTGCTGGTCCTCCGCGCAGATTGCCTCGCAATTTCTCGCGTGCAGCCATGAAGGAGTCGCGCTGCTCAATGTGCTTTGCCCTCTTCTCATCGGCGACATCAAGCGGACGCATACCACCGAGTCCGTGGGTAACGCCGCGGCCGGCAATCTCCAGTAACGCACCACCGTCCTGCAGTCCGGCCTTGACCACCTCGGGCGCGCGAACGTACGGGGCGAATTCCGTCTTGGTCAATGTGTTCCACGAGACACCGGGGATCTGCACCTGCGGCACGAAGGGGATACCGATGTTCTGGTTCAGGATCGAGTTCTCGCCATGAAGACCCAAGCCCATGTCGGCCGCCTGCCCGATCTTGGAGAGATCCTTGGTCGTGTCCACCACACCCTTCGCGGCACCACCGATCCCGCCGAGCACCTTTCCGGCCGTGAACTTGTCCTGGGCTCCGGCGGCGCCCACCTTGGTCATCCCTCGCCCGATTGCGCCGAAGAATTTGTTCCGGCCATTCAGTTTCTTGCCTTGTAGCCCGAGTTGTTGCTTACGCGTGTTCCATTCGTAGGGGTCGTGGAGTAGTTCGAATCCGTCGCCAGGAATGGCGTCAGGCTTGCCCCCCGGCACAACGTCGTCCTCCTGAATCAAGGGAGGGATCTGCGGATTTGACTGACGGGCATTCTGGGGCGGTGACGATCCACCATTTCCTGCGTCGTTGAATTCGAAATAGGAATCATTGCCGGAACCAACGAAATCTGAAACGGATGGTTGGTCGCCCGAGCGAGAGGTGGGGCCGATTGCCTGCTGCTGCTCTACGATTGCCTGCTCGTCGTCGTAATCGTTCATCGCGCATCACCGGCTGACCGCGATAGCTGGAGGTCGTACCTGCCGAGAGTGGCCCGCATCTGCAGTCCCATGCTCTGATAGAGCCGGGATGCTCGAACGTTGTCCACCGCGGCGAGCAGTTGCACATTCCCTCCGAATCGCCCGCCCGCCAGGTCGATCGCATCACGGAGATACCGATGCGCGAGGCCCCGCCCTCGGAGATCGGGTGCCAACCAGACTCCGCGAAGTTCAGCCGTGATGCCCAGGACGGGCCGCACCTCCACGCGGAAGACGCATCGGTTGCTGTCCCACGCTCCGAGGACTAAACCTTCTGCGGCGCGCCTCCACCAAAGCGCGACGTAGTCCTGGTCGAGGTGTCTCGGTGCGGGCGGGGAGCCCACCTCTTCTTCGAACGCATCGAAGGATGCGATCGCGAACGAAGAGAGCTGCGCGTCAGTGGGGACTGAGACGTGTCCGCGGGGAACCGCGGTACTTCGCGCCTCCCACACATCGATCCGGCGTAGTTGCCCCGCGGGGAGTTCGCGCCGTGCTCGGTCCAGAGTCTGCATGGTTCCCATGACGGCGCCCGTGGCTGGATCCATAAGGCCTGGGAGACTCGCGACGATGGCGCCTGCGTTCCCGATGAATCGCAGAACCCGGCCTCGCACGGCAAGTCCGACGGTGCTGGGGCCGGACACGAACTGCACGCATCGCGAGGCGAGAACATCGGGTCGCCACCCCCATGCCTCGAGTTGGGCGCCAACATGTGCCGAATCTGGCAGCCGGTCACGAACGAAAGCCTGAAGGGTGTCGGTGTCACCCCCCGCCACCACCTCGACGAAGCCCCCGACGGACGCCTTCAACGTGTCACTCCTTCGACGACCAGTCGCTGAAAGCAGGCTCAGGGAAGTTGAGGCGGCCCGACTTGCGCCACTCGTCACGTGCCCCGAGGAGTACGTGCTTCCGTTGGATCTTCTCGCCCTCGGCGGCCGCCTTATAGGCGGCACTGATAACGGCTGCCCGGATGTATCCGCCGGTGATGTCCAAGGTTGAGAGGGCCTCGAGGTCCTCGTCCGAAAGAGCATCCGGGAACCCCGCGAGTGCCCGGGACCAAATCAATTTGCGGGCGTCGGCGTCGGGCTCGGGGAAATCGATGATCATGTCGAGGCGACGTTGAAAGGCCTCATCCAGATTTGCCCTCAGGTTGGTGGTGAGGATCGCGAGGCCGTCGAAGGATTCGATGCGCTGCAGCAGATATGCGACCTCGATATTGGCATAGCGATCGCGGGCGTCGGAGACTTCGGATCGCTTGCCGAAGAGGGCATCGGCCTCGTCGAATAGTAGGACCCCGTCGTCATTCTCGACAGCACGGAAGACCTCTTCGAGGTTCTTCTCGGTCTCACCGATGTATTTGTCCACGATGCTTGCGAGATCCACGGAGAAGAGGGGCACGTTGAGTTCCCCGGCGAGGGCTTCCGCCGACATGGATTTGCCGGTGCCGGACTCCCCGGCGAACAGGGCGGTGACGCCGCGACCCCGCGAACCTCCGGGTCGCATATTCCACTCGTCGATCACTGTGGAGCGGAAGCGAACTCGATCGGTGAGTTCGGCAAGTTGTCGAGTAGGCCGCTCTTCTAGGACCACGTCAGAGAGGGTCACTGCCGGGGTAACGATCGTGACCCGTGACTTCCGCTGACCTGTACGAGCACGTGTGAGCACGAGGGAATCCCCTTCGGACTCAGAACGGATCAAGTCCTCAGGATCAACGTGCGTGGCGATGTCTGCCAACCGAGGATCGGCGGACGGTGCGTAGGCGCTCCACCAGGCACGACGCTGTTGAGCCGTGGGAAGCGAGAGTGTGATCGCGCTGCGACTCCAGACTCCGAGGTCGCGTCGGGCATCCGCGATGACGATGACGGGGGCGTCCAGATCGATGAACTCGCCGACGAGGGTTGCGACCGGGGTGTCGGCGCTGCATGTGCGGCAGTCGATCACCATGGGACGACCGGAAAGCGCGACCTCCCGGCACAGACTTCGCGCCAGGTTTCCCGGTGCGGTGTGATCGAACTCGGTCATCGAGAGGTCGAGGACGAGCGGCTCGATGCCGACCTGGTCCACGACATAGCGACGAGCCTGTTCGATCGCAGCGGTACCGGGGCGCCCGCGCCAGATCGACGGAAGTTCCGGCAGCCCGGGGGTCTCTGGAAGCAAACTCGGATCCAATGGGTCGTGCTCAAGGATGACGAGACCGCGGAGAATCAAGGGATCGGGGATCGGATCCCCGAGGAAGTGGGCCACGACGCGCTCCGGGATTGTGATCACCCGTGTGCTCAGCGGCCGTGTCGTCGGTCCGACATCGATTAATCCCAAAGAGAGGAGAGGTGAGTCGGATCTGAATCGCGATCGAGCTTGCGCGTCAAGCGGCGAGATACCGGCTAGTCGCAGCGCCGTGCTGACCAACGGACCGCGGGCATCGGTGTCGTTATTGAGAACGACGTAGAAGCGCTCGAAGCGGGGGTCGAGGGCTGGTGCCGCGGCACAGAGGAGGATGGCAAGGTCGGTCGCATCCAGAGGTAGGTACTCGCCGAGCATCGTCAGCGACTCCGGGAGGGCATTCCACGGGATGATCCCCTCCGCGGGTGCAGGTGAGGGAGATGTCGCTTCACGTTGGATTACGGCCAGGGGGAAGGACTTGCCTCGACGCTGGTCGGGGACGTCATCGTCGTGACGCTCGGAGTCGATGAGCGAGGCTATCCGAGTTGCGAGCACGTCGAGGGCGTACATCCAACGGTCGGCATCGTCGCCTGATTCGGTCGTCTCAGCCATGCTCAGCCCAAACTCTCGACTGCATCGAGCACTTCCCATTGGTGGACTGCGGCCTCGGCGAGAGTGGCACCTCCGCCGTGGGTGGACCGTGCCGCCGCACGATGGAGATCGGCGAGCAGGACCCGATTCATGTGGATCACGGTCTCACACGCCCGCATGGCGAGGCTATGAGCATCGTTACGTCCCACACCGCGGGACTCCACATACGTGCGCACGGGGAGGAAGAGGCTGTCGAAGAGGCTGACACGCGTATCGAGGAGCAGGTAATCAACCGTCGTACCGGCGGCATTGAAAGTCCACGCCGGGCGAGCCTTACGATCGAGCGCCCGACGAATGGTGAGTGTTCCGTGGCCCTCGAGCTCGAGATTTATCGGCGCGCTCACAAGGAACGACGGGCTATCCGTCGCGAATCCGTATTGCGCGGCGAGGTCAATGGCGTCTCGGCGGGGTCCATACGAAACGTAGGTCAGCCCTGAATCATCGACGGGTCGGTACCGTGAACTCAGTACGTCGTCGACGAGTTCGTAGGGCGAGCCCTGCGGGTGATGGTCGGCGAGTTCGAGGATAGGCATGATCACGGATGTGCGCGTCTTATCAGTGGACCGCAGGCCGAAGGTGCGGGTCTTGAGCACGGCGTCAATGGACGTAGTGGGGCTGAAGGAGGGGCGGATCGCTTGCACGGCTTCGCAGAGGTCGCTGTCACCGATGGCCGCCGCCTTCGGGTGATGCGCAAGGAACCAGGACTTCTTGTGCACGGAATTAAGCAGGTGCAGGTTCGCGTCAAGCAGTGTGCGATGCACCTCGTCGAGTTGATCAACCCCGTCGGTCGCGACGATCGTGTTGGCGCCTTCATCCCAGGTGAGTCCATCGATCGGCACGAGCGTGGAGGAGGGGAGGGCGATGAATGGTTGACCGGACACGCCCGTTGTGGTCCCGAGCATGAGGTGCCCATCGGACTCGATGACGACGAGGTGTGGATCCACAAACGCGCCAGCGGACACGATCACGTCTACGATCTCGTCGATCGATTCTCGAACCCCGGGGGAGTTCGCCTCGACGTGGATTCGGTTTCGCGTCGCGACCGTCATGGAGATGCATTCGGTGCACTCAGTGGCAGGCGCGTGCGCGTGCGCCGTGGTGCGGTCGCGGAGGCGTTGTCCTGCTCTTCTGACGTGGGTACGGGAGATGCACCTTGAATGACGGTTTTGCCGCCGTCGCGCGTATCGCCAATCGTGATGCGCGGTGGAGCGGTCTGGGGCGGCCCGGAGGGAGTGGGCAGGCCTGCGGGGATCAGGGTCGACACGGTGACGGCGATGATCGGCCGGAACTCACCGCCCACGGCCGTCCACAATTCGGTCACGAGCCGCTCGGAATAGAGCACCCCACCGACGCGGATCATCGCGGGACGCCCTTTGCGGGCAAGGTCCGCCAGAACGCCGTCGCACATGTCCTCGGGCAGGTATTCCCGTTGCAGCAGGTTGTTGAGTACCGCTCCGAGGAGCGCGTGGTCGTCTTCGGGGCGGGACGTCCATGCGGAAACCGCGTAGGAGAACATGAATGTCCGTTCTGCCGGGCGCCGGGCAACGATCCGGCCCTGCTCGTCCTTGATCTCGACGATGTCCGCCGAACGCTTGTCGGTGTCCTCGCGGATGTCATTGAGGAACAGATTCAGCACCGGGCCCGACCGCCGGGCGGCCCAGTCCTTGGTGGGTGCGTCTAAGTCGACCTTCACCCGCTCGTCCGCGTACGTGTACGTGCTGAGAAGCGTGACAAGCGCCCTATCGATCTCGGGCAGCATCTAACCGGCCTTCACGGTCACCGCCGGAGTGGCCACGGCCGAGATCTGACCACCCCACACGCACAGGCACTTCGAGGACTTGGTGATCATGGGGGACCCGCCGACCAGGACCCGTGAAGTTGAGATCCATGGGGCTGGTGTGACAGGAACACAGGGCATGGGCGTGAGAACACCCAGTGCTGCCGCTGTGGCGGATGCGACAACTGGGTTTGCGATAGACCGGCACATGCCGAAGGGCACGATGTTCACCATCGGTTTGTTGTCCAGGATGTTGCCTGCGGGCGGTCCCTGGGCCATCACCCGGTTGACCGGAAGAACGTTGAGCGGTGACGGAGTCAATCCCATGCTGCACTTGATCATCGAGCCACTCACCAATGGATTGGACACGTCCGGACGGTAACCGGAGAACGCCGAAGATGCACCCCCCCAAAGGGGGGGGTATGCAGGTGTGACGCACGTGGTTACCGTCGCGAGCACTCGATTCCAGAAGGGAAACCTGTATGCCTAGTTATCTCTCGCCGGGCGTTTACGTCGAGGAAGTCCCCGCGTCCACCCGCCCCATTGCGGGTGTCGGCACGGCGATCGCGGGCTTCGTCGGATTCGCAGCAGCCGGACCGTTCAACCAGCCAGTCCACGTGACCAATTGGACCCAGTTCACCGAGACCTTCGGGGACATGGTCGAGAACTACGCGTTGGGCAAGGCGGTCTACAGCTTCTTCAACAACGGAGGTGGCCGCGCGTACATCGTGCGCATCCCCACCGACCTGCGGCCCAGCGCTGCACCGATGGCCGAGCTGCCATCGAAGGCGGATAAGAAGATCAGCGCCGTCAACGTCATGGCGATCGACGCCAAGGCAACCGGCGTCAAGGTCGAGGTCAAGGGTGCCGGCGAAGTCGGCGGCGACCCGCAGTACACGATCACGGTCACGGCAGACGGTGGGGCAAAGGAGTCGTACACCGGTGGTCTCGGATCAGGCCCGGCGAACGTCATCAACCAGGTCAACGTCCAGTCCAAGATCGTGCGCCTGCAGCCCAACGCGATCGCCGAGGCGCTCGTCGCCTCCGGTCTCCAGGATGGAGTCGTTGCACTTGCGGGTGGCGAGAAGGCACCAGCGGCCAAGGTGGACTCCGCCGCTGTGATCGGTGACGCGGCCAAGCGCACGGGGTTCACTGCATTCGAGACCCTTGAAGAGATCACCATGGTGGCCGCGCCCGACGTCGTCACCGCTCACTCGCGCGGGCTCATCGACCTCAACGCAGTCAAGGCGATCCAGACCGGAATCTTGACCCACTGTGAGTTGATGGGCAATCGCATGGCGATCCTGGACACTCCGGGAGGTCTCACCGCACAAGAGGCGAGCGACTGGCGCATGAAGACGGCCGGATTCGATTCGAAGTTCGGCGTCATGTACTGGCCGTGGATCCAGATGTTCGACCCCACCACGGGCAAGAACGTCTCGTTCCCGCCTTCGGGCCACATCGCGGGTCTGTGGAGCCGCAACGATGACACCCGTGGCGTGTTCAAGGCTCCGGCGAACGAGGTTGTGCTCGGCGCCGTTGGCGTCGACTACGCACCGACCCGTCCGGAAATGGACATGCTCAATCCGCAGGGTGTCAACTCGATCAAGTCGTTCCCGGGCCGGGGCATCCGCGTGTGGGGTGCGCGCACGCTCTCAAGCGATGCCGAGTGGCGCTACGTGAACGTGCGTCGCTACTTCAATTACCTGGAGGAGTCGATCCTGCAGGGAACCCAGTGGGCGGTGTTCGAGCCGAACGACGAGAACCTGTGGGGTCGCATTCGCCGCACGATCTCCTCATTCCTGGTGATGGAATGGCGCTCAGGTGCACTCTTCGGCGCTACGCCGCAGGAGGCCTTCTTCGTCAAGTGTGACGGAGAGAACAACACCGCCGAGAGCATCGACCTCGGAATGGTGATCGTGGAAGTCGGAGTCGCACCGGTGAAGCCGGCCGAGTTCGTGATCTTCCGCTTGTCCCAGTTCTCCGGTGGCACGTCCATCGCCGAATAGTCCACGTTCATCATTAGAGGAGATATTCCATGGCTCTCGTAGACGGTGAAGCCCTAACCGCCTATTCGTTCGAGTTCTCGATCGATGGGCAGAACATCCCGAATGTCATCGAGGTGAACAACATCGCGCAGGAGACTGCGACGATCGAGTTGAAGTCGATGACCGCGTCCGGCAAGTACGTGATCCAGCAGATGCTGGGCCCGCGTCAGTCCGGAAACTTGCAGGTCACGGTTCTCGCGACCGGTGACGGTGGTGTGACCAAGTGGTTCCTCGACGGTCTCAAGGGTGACTTCATGGGTGCCCGCAAGACCGGCAAGCTGGTCTACAAGGACACCTACGGCACCCCGGTGCGGACCATCGAGTTCACCAGCCTGATGGTGACCAGCGTTTCCTATGGCTCGCTGAAGGCGGGCGAGGCAACGGGCATCAACATCACGATCAGCATGACGTTCACGGAGATGACGACAGGCTGATAGTCGAATTCGATAGGAGTTGGGTTCATGACCGTGACTGAGGTAGGTCCACTACAGACCACGTTCAACTTCGTCCTGCCCCGTGGGTATGTCGACGCTAGCGGCGTCGTGCATCGCGAGGGCACGATGCGGTTGGCAACCGCACGGGATGAACTCATGCCCCTTCTGGACCCGAAGGTCAAGGAGCATGAGGCTTTCATGAGCCTCCTGCTCCTTGCCCGGGTGGTCACCAAGTTGGGCACGCTCCCGGTCATCGATGACCAGGTCATCGGGGGACTGTGGGCGACGGACCTGTCGTTCCTGCAGGACCTCTACCGCCGAATCAATACCGAGGGCACCACGGTGGCCGAGGTGACCTGCCCCAACTGCCAGGAGGCGATCCTGGTGGATGTGGGTGGTGGTGTGTCGGGGGAATAGTGACGGTCGGGGCCGATCGCCTCTGGGAGGAGATCGGTTTCCTGGCCTACTACCTCCACTGGTCGTTCGATGACTTGCTCGATCTCACCCATGATGTACGGCGGCGGATGGCTTCCGTGGTGTCGAACTTCAACAAGATCGCCTCGGAGGGTGCTCGATGAGTGAGACCCTGCCGGAAACCGGCGGTATGCCTGAGCAGCGCGGTGACTTCATGCTGCTGCCTCCGCTCATGCCGACATTTGGCGTGCCCTCGTTGATCCAGCAACTGCCCAGAGAATTCCTGGTCACGCGCCGGCGGGTTGCCGTGTCCACCGAGCCGGTGGGTCACACGATCGATGCCTCGCTCACCGGGCGCGTGCCCGGTCGGGCTCGGCGCCGTATGCGCTTTGCCGCAGACGACCTCGAGCACTTCATCCCTCCTATGGACGACGAGTGGGTCGACGAAGAGCTCTCGGCACCTACCGCACCTGCACGCACCTCGAGCCCGCGCTCTCGGGCCGCAGCACGCCCCCGCTCGTCGCAGCGACCACCTCTGCCCTCCCGTCGTGACGTGCACAGGTCCGTGTCGAGCCCGCCCCCCGCTCGCCGTCCGGCCTCGACATCGGAGACTTCCGAGTCGGCGCGTGAGAGCGCACCCGAGACGATCCCTGGCGAGCTCATGGCACCACAGATGCCTCCCTCCACATTCCCGGGTGTGGGTGATTCCTCGTCCGTGGTGCGGCGTCGCGGCGGTGGGGTCCTGTCCGCACCGTCAAGCGAGCACACCGGCACCAGTCCCACCCCTGAGGAATCGGCACCTCACGAGTCGGGCCCCCAGGAGCCGGGCCTGCGTGCGAGTTCCGAATTCGCGCCACCGATGACGCCCGCATCAATGCCTATTCCTGCTCTCGAGGCAACGCCCACCCCCGGAACCGGTGCAACACCCGGAGTGACCGATGCTGATTCCGCGTTGGTCCACGCACCCGCGTCGTCCCGCGTACAGGATCGCACCGACGCCCCGCCGCTCCAGCGGCGACGTTCCCGAGGTCGTATCAACACACCGATCGTCCCCGACGAGGACGATTCCGATCTCCCCCCCGCGGTGAAGAAGATGCTGGAGGAGATCGATGATCTCCAGGCAGGCGCCCCGGTCCCTACGCTGCAGGGTGAGCCGGCGTCGCTCCCGTCCAACGACGGCACCTCACTACCCAACTCGTTGCCATCGAATGTCGAGAGCCCCAGCACCTCACGCACTTCCGTCCACGCCCAAGCGCCGGATTCGGTCGGTGCGAGGGAGATGGACCTCGTGCATCGCGTCGATGCAACGCACGACGCTCCTGCGTCTACGACGGCGTCACCTGCGCCCGCGTCGAGTCCCGAGGCCGTGTCCTCGCCGCGCACGCCCGCGTCCCCAGTCCCGTCACAGGACGTGACGCCACCCGTGACGCCGTCGCCGAGGGATTCCTCAGTTCCGGGTGCTCCGTCCGCGCTTACGACGGCACCTGTGTCCGATGTGTCTCCGTCGATTTCAGCTGCGCGTGAGTCCTCGCGCCCGATGCCAACCACTCCGAACGTCGAGGACCCATCGTCGCGATCCTTCGATCCGCCCCCGCCGTCATCACGGACCGGTAGTGCAGTTCCCGCGCAGCCGCGTGCATCGGTTCCTCGACCGACAGCAACCACCTCTCGTGCTGCGGCGGAGTTCACTGATGTGGCGCAGCTCGCGGACCTCCTCAACGATTCGGATGGGTCAACGCAGGCTCCGACCGCGCTGCAGGCGTCGCCCCGCGCCTCGACCTCGCGGGCGACTGTGACTCCCTCCCGTGATCCGGTGGAAGGCCCCGAGGTGGAAGAACTCGCTCACCTCGTCGAATCCGCATCGACGCCGTCGGGGCGCGAGAGTGCTCCCGGGTTGCCGGTGCAGTCGCCACCGGAGTCGTCTTCGTCCATCCCCGCACGTGAGGGTGGATTGGTGGAGCAGCAAGCGGCACCAGTGCCAGCAGGGGTGACGTCGGCAGTGTCGAAGGGTTCGTTCGATGATGGTCCAGCGTCGATGCCGTCTGCGCGGTCTGCTCCAGCTTCGGATATCGAAACGCGGGTGCACGGAATCGTTGCCGACGCAGACGGTGGTGGCACCGGTGTGGGTGCGTCATCGTCTCCAACACCGTCCGTGCCGGTGAGTAACTCCTGGGTGGACGCGCCGGCAACATCCTTACGTGCGACCACGGTGGGTACCAGAGGCACCGCGACCATCCCGTCTGCGCGAGGCGGGGAGGCGAAGTCGGCCGAAATCCGGCCGGTGCTCGCCGGAAGAACTGGAATCCAGCGGCGTGCACGATCACGCCCGGCGCCCGCAGGCTCGGCGCGGGACACGGTTCCCTCGGGACTCGCCGGATTCACCGGCACACCCACCCCCCGCGTCGCCGGACCTCGGCGAGTGGAAGTGCCCGAGCAGGTCAAGCAAGCGCTACGCAGTTCGGTGGGCGAGCCCCCCACACATGTGACCGTGCACGAGGGAGACCATGCCGCGGACATGACGGGCGCGGTGAACGCTGAAGCCTTCACCCGCGATGGTCAGATCTACCTGGCCGGTGATGCGCCCCTCACCAGCACTCGGGGACAGGAGTTGCTCGCTCACGAACTCACCCATGTGATGCAGCAGGGTGGTCGAAACGGGTCTATGCCGGGTGAGCACACCCGGGAGGGTCAGGACTTGGAGGGCAAGGCGCTCGCCGTCGAACAGGTGATGGCATCCGGGGCACGCGAGACGATCGCGCCGAAGGCGCTGGCCCGGCCCGCGCGTGACGTCGAGCACCCGGAGTTGCATCACCGACACGACGGCGGAGTGCGGGAAGCACCGAGTCGGAGTTCGTGGGCATCTCCGCCGGTACCCCAGTCACGTCCGCAGGAGGTGGTCATCTCGCAACCCATGGGCATGTCACCAGATGTTCAGCGTCGCGAGCGTGACCTCCGTTCCAGTGCCTTGTCTCGTGGACTCGGTGCTGTGGGCAGTGCACTCGAACAGGGCCTGGTGAGCAGCGTCGAGCAGGAGGTTCTGGGCCCTCCTGCGGCCACCAAAGACAAGGACAGTCGCTATAAGCGGCTGGAGCGGCAAGCGGCAGACCTCTATCCCTATATACGTGCTCGACTGCGCGCAGAACTCGTGCGCGATCGTGAGCGTCGTGGGCGCATCGCACGGGACTGGAGCTAGCCGTGTCGATCTCCGACCTCATGGGATTCCTCGGCAACCTCCCCGTCCCCACAATCCCCGGGGGTAGTGGGTTGATGAGTTTCGGGTCCACCCGCTACGACCCCGGATACCCGGCCGGGTACTTCACAGGTTTCTCGATCGCCGTGGATGCCACGCGCGACCCCACCCTGGGTGGCGGCTGGCAGTCCATGGCCCTGGGGTCGATGGAGATGAACACCAACGACCTTCCCGCTGGTGGATACATGCGCACCACGTTCCGGGAAGTGGAACGAGTGTCCTACGGCCGCGTCACGCTCTCACGCGCCTACGCGCCGGGTACCAGCACGAGCATCACCGAATGGTTCAGTTGGGCACGGACCAATGGTCCGACCAGCGTGGCCATCACCGTGGAGATTCCTGAAGGGCCCAACCCGAAGAAGTACACGATCGTGTTCCGCAATTGCTTCCCCGAAACGTGGAATGCGCCGTCCTTCCAGGCGGGAGTCGTCAACCAGTTCGGAACGGGTATCGCCACGCCAAGTTCCATCGAGACGTTGACGTTCACGTTTTCGGGTTACAACATCGAGACATTCGGTGGCGGTATCCCCATGGTGGACATGTCCATCACCGCCGAGGAGAAGGTGGAGCCGTGCAAGCTCGTCATCATCCCCAATACCGGAAGTGTGACGCGCAAACTTCTTGCCAAGATGAGTTCGTGGACCCTCGGTTCCTCGGCACTCGGACAGGCCTTCGGTGTGGGCTCACTGGGATCGGCCATCGCCCGTCAGGCCGCGGTACTCGCCGCTGAATACGACTCCGTCCAGTTCTTCCTCCCCCCGGCCAGCATGAAGATCACCAAGGCAGCGAGTTGGGAGATTACGGATTCGAGTTCCTCCGAGCAGTCCGGTCCACTTGAGTGGAATGGGCCGCAGCCCATGAAGATGGAATTCGAATTCCTGATGAAGTCGACGGACATCAATCTGCGACCCACGGGGGCCTTGGGATACGGCAAGAAACGCGACGTCATGAGCGAACTCAAGAAGATGCTCATGCTCGTGGAGAACTACAGCAACTCCTTCTGGTCAACGGCGACCACACCACCGCTGGTGATGTTGCTCTGGGGATCGTTCATATCGCCGCTCTCCGTCGTCTCCCAATTTTCCTCCCAGATCGTCCGATTCGACTCGGATGGGTCACCGAGCAAAGCCATCGGATCGATGCAACTCACGCAGTACCCCAGCACGGGATCCCTGACTAACCCCACGTCCGGCGGTCTCGCCCCTGAGTTGAGCGAGACGATTCTGGAGAGTGACACCCTGGCCCACCTCTCCTACCGCACGTATCAGTCCGCCAAGCATTGGCGGGATATCGCGGAGCACAACAACATCGACGACCCGATGCGCGTACCCAAGGGACGCAAGGTCCTTCTTCCCGCTCCTGCCGAACTACCCAAGCGGGGTGAGGGCGGCATGGTCGTCATGGAAGAGGACCCCGAGGACCTGTCTGCCGGAATCGATGAGGACTACTGATGGCCCTCCTCGGTAACTCTTATGACAGTCCCGGTGGCAACCTTCGGATGCTGTGGGATCGCTCGCACATCACTGATGAGGAGCAGGCCCAGATCGCCCGCGTCAGCGTCGAGGCACAACTGGGTATCCCGCGCATGTGCGAGGTGGAAATCAAGGGTGGCCCCAGGAAGATTGCGGACTTCGGTGGTTCCAAGAGTCGCATCGGCCAGACGATCTCGGTCTTTGGGTATGGCCTGGGCAATCTGACCGGCGACATCGTCTTCCGCGGCACGATTGCAAGTCGTGAGTTGCGCACCGATCCTGGTCAAGGTGCCCGCATGGTCCTGCGTGCCTACGACGGTGGCTACGAGATGATGGCTGCGCGCAAGACTCGCTCCTTCAAGGATTCCTCCTATGGGGAGATCGCCAAGAAGATCGCCCGGGACTACTCCCTCGACAGTCTGATCGGTAGTGACATCTCCACGTCGGGAACCACGCACCCATTCGTTGTGCAGTCGAATGAATCCGATTGGGACTTCCTGGCACGCCTGGCGCGAGAGCAGGGCTGGGTCATGTTCGTCCGCGTCTATACCCAGTTGACCATCGGAAAGACACAGTTGTTCTTCGGGCCACCGAAGAAGGCCACCGGCTCCGTCCCCAGTGATACAAGATTCAAGGCCGGTGACCGCAGGCTGCGCTCCATCCGAGGCAGCGTCATCAGTGTCGGTATCCCCAAGAGCGTTGCGATCCCCGGCTGGGATCAGCGCAAGGGTGAGGTTGCCCGCGGCAGTGACTCCATCGGTGCCGGTGACTTCCAGACGGCGAATCTGAAATTCAAGTCTTCCAAGAAATCCGGGTCGGTGACATCGTTGGAGACGTTCGCGGGAACCAAGGCGCGTGCCGAACGCGCGGCCAAGGGCACCGCGGCGCGCATCGCTGGGTCCTCGGTGGACATCGACATGATCGTGCGTGGGAACCCCCTCGTGAAGTTGAACCGTCTCATCCAGTTGACCGACCTCGGTGACGTATCCGGTATCCATACGGTCAGCGGGATCGTGCATGTCTTCGATCCCAGTGCCGGAGGATTCAGCACGCAGATCCTGTGCACGGGCTTTGACGATCGCAGCTTAGGTGGCCTCATGGGTGCGGGCAAGCCCGCGGAGAAGTTCCACGGCGTCTACCCGGCGATCGTCAGCGATATCAAAGACCCACAGAACTTGGGCCGTATCAAGCTCGCCCTGCCGTGGCTGAGCAAGGACTACGTGACCGACTGGGCGCGGATCGTCCAACTCGGTGCCGGCAAGGACGTTGGGCTGCAGATGCTCCCACGTCCGAAGGACGAGGTCGTCGTCGCGTTTGAGAACGGGCAACTGGACGCACCCGTGGTCCTTGGCAGCCTGTTTGGCAAGACAACCGGCAAGATCCCCAACACGCAGCTTGTCAAGAATGGAAAGCCGCTGGTCACCGCCCTGACCACGAAGGCGGGTCACCAACTCATATTCGACGATGACAATGACTCGTCGAGCGTGACCCTGCAGATGAAGAATGGCAGTGCCTGCTCCATCGTCATGACAGACAAGGGTGGAATCACCATCACCACGAAAGGTGACAGGTCCGTCACAATCAAGAGTTCCCAGAACGTGATCGTCCAGGCGGAGAAGAACGCCAAGGTGTCCGCGAACGATGTCTCGATCGATAGTAAGGGACCCATCAAGATCCAGGGGAAGGGCAAGGTCGTCATCAACGCTCCGAATATCGCCTTGACCGCTCAGTCGTCACTGAAACTCAAGGGAACGAACGTGTCCATCGATGCCACAGCGAGTTTGGCGATGAAGGCTTCGGGCACCACCTCAGTCAAGGGAGCGGTGGTGAAGCTCAATTGAACACCTCACGTGTGGATGCCGCGTTCACCGGATCGGGATTCGGCTATCCCTGGTCGATCTCGCCCCAGGGCGGCATGCGCATGGTCACCGGACACGAGAACGTCGAGCGTTCCATTCGACTCATCCTCGGCACGGCCTACGGAGAGCGGCCCATGCGTCCGGAGTTCGGCTGTGCCATCCACGACATGCTCTTCGAGCCGGGAACGGTGGATCTGCTCAGCCGCATCCAGGTCGAAGTTACGGACTCCCTCACTCGCTGGGAGACCCGGGCGGAGATCCTCGACGTCAAAGCTGTCTTCGATGACGATCCTGCGCGTGTCCTCATCACCATCACCTACCAGCTCAAGGGCACCTACGACCCACGCAACCTGCTCGTTCCGTTCTACGTCATTCCCACGGAGGTGGAACCGTGACCCTGCCCGCACCCAATCTCGATGATCGGGGATTCCAGGACCTCGTGGATGAGGCCAAGCGCCTCGTCCAACTGCGCAATCCGAATTGGACCGATCACAACGTCTCCGACCCGGGGGTGACCCTGATCGAGACCTTCGCCTACATGGCGGACCAACTCATCTACCGACTCAACCGCATCCCCGACCTTCACTACATCAAGTTCTTGGAGCTCCTCGGCGAACGCATGCTCCCCCCGGGTGCGGCCATCACCGACTTAGAGTTCCGGCTGACCATCGGCCAGGACACCGACGTTGTGATCCCCGAGGGCAGTCAAGTGTCGACCCCGCGGACAACACCGGCTCCACCGGTGACCTTCTCCACGTCGGAAGACCTGGTGATCCCTGCCGTAAGCGTGTCCCAGGTTCTCATCAAGACGATCGACGGAGACTTCGAAACCCACAATGAAGCTCGCGCACTCAAGCGGCACTTTGCTGTGTTCTCCGAGGTTCCCCTTCCGGGCGATGCCCTGTACATCGGACTCACCCAGTCGGTGAGCTCGTGCTTCGTGGTCATGGAATTCACCGGGATCACCGCGATCGAAGGAATCGGCATCGACCCGACAAATCCGCCCTACCAGGTGGAGGCGTGGAACGGTCAAGAGTGGACACGAGTCCGCGTCACCCTGGATGACACGGGAGGGTTGAACCGCGATGGAAGCATCGAAGTCTTCGTCGATGTTCACGAGCTTTCGCGCATCGCCGGGATCGAAGCCGGGTGGCTTCGCATCGTTGTGTCGGACTTCGATGCGCAGCAGCCGCGGTACAAGATCTCCCCGCAGATCAATCAGGTGTCGGCCGAAACTATGGGTGGCGTGGTGCGGGCACATCATTGCGAACCGGTGATTGATGAGTTGCTGGGTCCGTGCAGCGGTGCCCCCGGTGAACGGCTGCAACTGTCGCGCCACCCCCTGGAGGGCAGCCAGGACTCCATCACACTGGAAGTGAGCGATGGACACGGGTGGGAAACCTGGATCCGGGTGGAGAGCTTCGCGGAGTCCGGTCCCATGGATCGCCATTTCACTGTCGACGACGTCTCCGGGGAAGTGCGTTTCGGCCCAGTGATCCGTCAGCCCGATGGGAGCGTGCGCTTGTACGGAGCGACCCCTCCGGCACAGGCCATGGTCCGCGTGCCCAAGTACCTAGTCGGCGGTGGACATGAGGGCAATGTCGAGGCCAACACCTTGACAGTGCTGCGTTCCAGTCTGCCCTTCATCGGAGAAGTTACCAACCCACGCGCAGCTACCGGTGGTTCCGATGCGGAGAGCATCGACGACTTGAAACAACGCGCGGCGGTATCCGTACGCACGCAGTCGCGTGCGGTGACTGCGCGCGACTACGAGATGATCATCAAGGCGGCCGAGCCGGCCATCGCCCGGGTCCGGTGCCTTGATGCCACGGAACTTGATCGACCGGGTCATGTGCTGGCCCTTGTCATCCCCTCTGTTCCGAAGAACGTCTCGGACTTCGAGCTCCTCCAGCCATCGCCCGAAGTTCTGCACTTTCTGCGCGATGTCATTGACTATCGCAGGCCACTGGGTTCCACCGTGCACATTGAGCCACCGCGTTATCTCGGGGTCTCCGTGGCCGTGCGCGTGGTGGCCGCACCAGGTACCGACGCGCGCACGTTGTCCGCCCGAGCGGAGGAAGCGATTCGCGACTTCCTACACCCGATCACCGGGGGTCCGCAGGGAGATGGCTGGCCCTTCGGGTACCCGCTACTGCTAGCCGATGTGCACGCCGTCCTGCAGCGCATCCCTGGCCTGTCCTACGTGGATGTTGTGCGCCTCATCCCCGTCGATGTGGTCAGCGGTGTCCGCGGAGCGCCGGCGGAGATCGTTCAGCCTGGTCCGCACGATCTGCTCTTTTGTGTCGGCAATGAGATCGAGGTGCGCACGTGACCGTCATGGACACGCGCCCGGGTCGCCGGGGCCACCCCGACGCGGTGACTCCGTTCCCGCTCGAAGCCCAGGTGCCGGCCATGCTCGCCGAGGATCCGATGATTCGGGCCTTCCTGGCGGGACTCGATGAGGTGTGGGCGCCGATCGTTCTGACCCTCGACTGCTTCTACGCGTACCTCGATCCGCGCACGGCGCCGTTGGACATGGTGGCCTTTCTCGGCTCATGGATCCGGGCCGATGAGGTCGATGCCGGGGACGAGGCAGGCTTCCGCGCTGACGTGGCCAATGCCCATGCCCTGTTCGCGATGTCCGGGACAGCGCACGCGCTTCGTGAGCACCTCGTGCCGCGCGAGGCGGAATCCGTCGACATCGATGATCCAGGCACTACCCTCACAAGTGTCATGCCTACCAACCCCCAGGACTGGATTGATCCGGCCGACCCGATCGTCAGGATCCGGGTGCAGGCACGTTCGGGAGTGACGGACGCCATGAAGGAGCGCATTCGTGCGACCATCAGGGACCTCACACCGGCGCACGTGGTCCTGGACGTGACCTTCCGTTAGGTCCCCGGTGGCTCCCGATACCGGCATCCGCTGCATGCGGTGTGATTCCACCGTTCCCTGGGGACCGTTCTGTCCTCGGTGTGGCGCGTACCTGGAGTTCGCCGGTGACCCCCCGTGGAAACCGGACCTGTCCGGCACGGAGACGGCCCTCGAGGCTTCACCGGTCGTGGCTGAGGCAGTGACCGAGGAAATCATCGTCACCACCGCTCTCGTGGAGGTATCACCACCGGCAGTTGAAGGTGACTTCGCACATCTCTACACGCACGACCAGCCGGTTGCCACCTCGCGGGGCGCATCGGGCATGGGCTGGGTCGCCGTCGTGGGTGTCCTGGTGATCGGGGTCATCGGCGGACTCGGCCTGACCCTGCTCACCAATGCCTGGATCGGCGGGGTATTCGCAGTGATGTGCCTTGCCTGGGGGATCGTCCTGATCCCGAGGCGGAGTCCCGACGGCCCGGGGGCTCCCGCCTCCCCGGCGTCGCGCGGGGGTCGGGCTGCAGTTCTGGGAGTGCTCCTCATCGGGGTGCTCGGGAGCGTCGGTCTGAGCTATCTCACGAGTGTCTGGATCGGGGTCATGTTCGGGCTGGTCTGCCTTGCCTGGGCGATCGTGCTGTGGCCGAAGCCGGGCGATACACCGCAACCCATCGCCGCGGCGTCCCCGGTGTTCATTGAGGAAGTGACCGAGGTCGAGTTCATCGAGACGGTCGCGGAGGTAACGGTCGAGGAGCCCCCAGCGACCGTGGAGGCGCGGGCCCCTCAACACGTGCCGACCCGCGCCGTCGAGGTGCCGGTCACGGCGCGCACCAGGACTCCTGCGGGGGACGTTCCGTGCCCCGCATGTGGGCAGCTCAACCTCGCCGGCCGCCACTACTGCCAGGGGTGTGGAGCGGTGATGCCAGATGCCATCGTCGCCCCGGCCACCATCCCGCATCTCGAAGTGGCAGCTGATGATGACGGCTCGGATGCACGTGGGCGCTCTCCGCGACTGTCACGGAGTTGGCGCGGGCCGATCATCGCTGGGACGTTGGCGTTCGTCTTCCTCAGTGCCGTCGTGTTGTCCGTCTTCGGACCCTTCGCCTTCCAGTTCCGGCTGGGCACGACGCAAGTCTTCCAAGCAATCAACACATTCATCGATCCCTTCGCCGGAAACCGGCCGAACGTGCGAATTGCGACCGCGACATCCACACTGCCGGGCACGAGCCCCGATCAGCTCGTGGGCGACGATGCCTCGACCTTCTGGGCCTCTGCGCCCTCCTTCAACTTCGGTGCGGGAAATAGCGTTACCCTGCGATTCGATAAGGAATACACGATCAATCGCATGGTGATACTCCCTGGAATCCAGAACGGCTTGTTCGATGTCCGCGCGCTCGCGACACCCTGGATACTCACCGTAACTTTCGATGATGGCACCAGCGTCACTCGCGAATTGGAGTTGATCGAGTCACAGAGCGAGTTTCGACAGTTGTTCGACATCCCGAGAACGACCACTACGTCGGTGACGGTGACGTTCGATTCGGTGTATTCGCCGCGCAGGGGTAAAGCCAACATCATCGGCTCGCTCGCGGTGAGCGGGATCTACTTCATCGAACCGCCGGCCCCGCCGGCCATCGTCACTGTCCCGACCGAGATCCGGCAGAAACCAGCGCTGCCGGGGACTACTAACTAGCGCAGGTTCTCGATGATCACGCGGGCCGGAGCTGTCGGGGCCGTCCCCGTCGGGTCCACGGCGGCGGGTGCGGGAGTCATCACGGCAGGCCCCGCGGATGGCGCCGTAACCTCGGGAGAAGCGGTCATTGGTGTGGTGGCGCAGAAGCGCTTCGTGTACTCGGATTCTCCCTGGGCACTTGTCGATCCCATGCGGAAGCAGTAGCGCGTACCCGGCTCGAGATCGCGCACCTCGGTCGCGGTGTCTGTGGCGGCCGGCGCCGGATCGACGTTCGACCAGCCGGTGAAGATCTTGCGCTGGAGGACCCAGCCGGTGACCTCCTGTGCAGGGTCGCACACACGTACTGGTTTCCCGGTTGATCCATCCTTCTCCGGTCCGATCGGGCCTCCACGCACGGCTGCGTCCTCGGCGGCGGCCCCTTCACTCGCCACCATGGTCGCGGCGGCGAGAGCGGCTGCCGCTTCCGGAGCATCGGGCGGAATGAATCCTGTCGGCGGTACTTCCGATGGCTTCCACATGACGGCGATGGTGCTCCCCGTCACTGGCCGAGCGACGGTGTCCATCGGTGGGCAGGGGAGGATGGTCAGGGTGTCGGCCTCATCGGCGTCGGGAATCCCGTTGCCATTGATGTCAACGATCTCCGGGACGTCGATGCACGTCTTGGGGCTGAACAGTGACTGCAACTCCCCGCGTTTGGCGATCAGGCGATAGCACGCCCGCCCCGCAGGGACGCTCTCGATGACGTGCCGGGTCGTTCCCTCGGGCACGTCTGCTACGAGTGTGCAGTCCTCGCAGACAGGGGTCGGGAAGTCCAGCACTTGGGCCTCGTCGACTCGGGGAACGCCGACGCCGCGTGCCACAGCGCTGCCGGCTGGGGCCTCCACGATCACCGGCTGCGGTGGCGGTAGGACCGGGTTACCTGCTGGGCCGAGGGCGTAGATCGCATAGGACGTGGCCCCGTTTGATGGCGCCCAGGTCACAATGACGTCACGTTCATTGGTCGCCAAACCCGTTGCGATACCGGCGGGAATGGGTGGCGCGAGCACCTGTTGCGAGGGCTGGTCGGCCAGGAAGCGGGTGATGATGAATCCAGCGATCAGGCCCAGAATCGTCAGCAGGAGGATCAACCGGCCCAGAACGCCGAGGCGGACACGAATGAAGGGTCGGTGCACGATGCTCGCACCGATCTCCTCGGAATCCTCATCGACGATCGCAAGGTCGAGATCCTCATCACGCAATGGAGTGACGGTGATCATGAACGAGCGCGTCTCAAATCCGGACCCGATGATCTTCGGCGCGACCCGGACGTTGATCTCGACCCAGCGGGCTTCACCCGGCGTGAGGGTGACGGTCGGATTCTTGGGTGCGACCTTCATGAACCCTTCTGGGTCCAGGGCCTGCACGCTGTAGGTGACAGTCGAGTTTCCATCGTTGACGATACGCACCAGCGTCGTCGCCTTCGTGCGCACCGTGTAGGCGCTTTGCGCCTGAAGCAGCCGGAAGCGGTAGAACGGCGGGACGATGACGACCGTCTCCGCCGTGGCCGTACTCTCCCGTCGCACCTGGGAGGTGACCTGAACACCCACGGCGTATTCGCCCGCAACGATGCGTGAGGTCATCGGAGGCTGGAACGTCAGTGTCACGTCCTGCTCGTCACCGGGGAACAACGAGACCGACGGAGGATCGACGGATACCCACGCGGCGGCCGGCCCCAACACACTCACGTCG
>JBEIHR010000009.1:0-35029 GCA_040381195.1 Rubricoccaceae bacterium | reverse complement strand
CAATCGAAGGCACTCGGTGCAGCACCCAAGAGCACGCGCCTGGTACGCAGAGCCTCACCGAGTTCGTCGTCAGAGACAACCACCGCGCCGAGGAGTAGGTCGGAGTGTCCGCTGATTGCCTTGGTGACGCTGTGCAGGACAGCGTCGGCTCCGAGTTCGAGCGGGCGCTGACGCGCGGGGGTCGCGAACGTGTTATCGACGATCGACCGCGAGCCCAGGGACCGCGCGTGATCCAGGATGACGGGCAGATCAGCAACCTCGAGCAGGGGATTCGTCGGGCTCTCGAGCCACAGGGTCGGTGGACCGACCGCGCTGCCCGCTGCGTCGAGAGCGGCGATCACAGCATCCGTATCCTCGATGCCGACTTGGGTCAGCACGATCGTGCCGCGGGCGTGCAACTCCTCGAGCCGCACGCGGACACCGGTGTAGGTGGCGCTGGACGCCACGACCGAACCACCGGGGGGAATGAGATCCATGAGTGCGTTCGCGGCCGCCATGCCCGACGAGTAGACCACCGCGTGCTGGCCCGTCTCGAGGACGGCCAGTGTGGTTTCGAGAGCCTCCGATGTCGGTGCGGCCTCACGGGCGTACTCCATGACGCCGCCGGCATAGAACGAACTCGCGGGAACGATCGGCGCGTTGAGAGGACTATCGGGTACCCGTGGCGGACGGCCCGCTCCGACCGCCTTGGTGGACCAGGCGTGGGGTGGTGGTGCGGCCATGGCTGCAGGGTACTGACGGTCTGCGGTCATGGCGCTACCGTGCCCTCGTGGGATCACCGCGAGTGGCTGTGCTGTTCGGTGGCGCCAGCAGTGAGCACGCGATCTCCTGCATCAGTGCGGCAGCGGTCATCACCGCACTTCGCGAGGCGGGATACATCGTGACGCCGATCGTGATCTCGCCACGAGGTGCGTGGTGTCTCTTCGAGGGTGCAGTGGAGGATCTCATCGCACGCGACGGGGTTCTCCCGTCCATCGATCCGGGCGATGCCAATGTCAACGTCGCACTGGACTGGGCTGCACCCGGATTGATCATTCGTGGTGTTCGAACTCCGGTCGACGCTGTCTTCCCGGTCCTGCACGGACCCTGGGGTGAAGATGGGACCGTGCAGGGCCTCCTCGAGGTTGCCGGCATCCCGTACGTCGGCTCGGGTGTGCTCGCGTCCGCCGCCGCGATGGACAAGATCACGATGAAACGTCTCCTGCGTGATGCCGGACTCCCTGTTGGCCCCTGGCAGGCGCTGCGAACCTCGGAGACGGCGGATGCCATCCGGCTGGATCTACCGGTATTCGTCAAGCCGTCACGTGCTGGTTCCTCGCGCGGGATCACCCGCGTTGCCCGACGTCACGATCTCGCCGCCGCCATCGCCACTGCGCGCGAGCACGATCCGCGGGTCATGGTCGAGGCGGCGATCACGGGCGCCCGCGAGATCGAGTGTGCGGTGCGCGAGTTGGCGACCGGGGAGATCATTGCCAGTTGCTGCGCTGAGATCATCGTCGATCCGGCCCACGAGTTCTATGACTTCGACGCGAAGTACATCGAGACCGGTGTCGAGCTCCGCGTTCCCGCGGACCTGTCCGACGACCTACAGGGTCGGATCCGCGAGCTTGCACTACGCGCATTCGAAGCCCTCGGCTGCGCGGGGCTCGCGCGGGTCGACTTCTTCGTTCACGGGGAGGGCACGATCCTCGTGAACGAGGTGAACACCATGCCCGGCTTCACCCCGATTTCGATGTTTCCCCGCATGTGGGAGGCCAGTGGGGTTCCCTACCCCGAGCTGGTGCGCGGCCTCGTCGAGCGCGCGATCACTGCGGGGATCGGCCTGCGCTGAGCCCCTCCAGTCCAGCGACCAGGAAGGTCGTCACGGTCGGCACAAGATCCTCCCGCTGATCCTGCGCACGTGTCACCGACACGACCGCGCTCGTCACGAGTCGCGCGACCAATTCCGGATCGGGGACATCGGAGCGTGCGAGGTGGCGCGCAAGCGCCTTACCGGGACCGATGGAGAAGTGGGAGAACTGCAGATCGGAGAGCCCGCCCCGTGGGGCGTCCCCCGACACGGTGCGCAGGGAGGTCTCGACGAAAGCGCGCACGATCTCGATGACCGCGGTCGCATCACACAGGGCAGCCTCGACCACGGTGGTCCATCGTTCGGCTTGGCCTTTCACGAGCGCCTCGCGTAGGGCGGCACTCGAGGGGAAGTACTCGTACACGGCCGGACGGGAGAGTCCAGACGCCACGGCTGCGGCGGTGATCGTCACGGCCGAGTCTCCGCCGGCGAGGAGCAGGTCCCGGGCTGCCTGGAGCAGTGCGGTGCGTCGCAGGTCGCGATTCTCCACGACGGACGCTGCCTGGATACGTGGCATGCCCCGATCCTCGCACTGTGATCACCGTGCGGTGGTCTGCTCCCGGATGCTGTCGGCGAGTTCGATGAGGACGTTGACCTCAGGGGAGAAATCCCGCGGAACGGCGACCTCGATGCGCGGGGTCCGATCGATGGTGGTGAAGAGGGTGCCATTCGAGAGTGGCTCCGGGAACCATGTGACCGATTCGACCTCGATCACGGCGCTCGAGGGGTCGAAGGCGGCCGGGGAGTCGACCCCGCACCGCACGACGATCGGGGGATCGCCCCAGGCAGCTGCGGACGCGTCGGCGGGGATCGTTTCGCGAAGGCGCTGTTCGATGACAATCACCGGCACGGAGGCGAGGAAGGGTTCGCATGCCGGATCGGACGGCGATCCGGAGACGTCGACCGGGCGGGCGCACGCGGACACGCCGAGTGCGAGGAGGCCCAGCGCGATCCTCACAGATGGACGACGGGGCAGGTGAGAGTCCGAGTGATCCCCGGCACGGCCTGGATCTTGGCCACGACGAGTTGCCCGAGTTCGTCGATGGTGCGTGCCTCAGAGCGGACGATGACGTCGTAGGGACCGGTGACATCCTCCGCAAGGGTCACGCCGGGGATCTCGCGGATCGCATGAACGACGGAAGCTGCCTTGCCGACTTCGGTCTGGATCAGTACGTAGGCTTGCACGGACATACTCGGACTCTATTGTCCAGTGAGGAATTGCGCCATGAGTAGCGATCCGGTCACCGTTGCCGACGTCGGTGAGTTCGGACTCATCGCGCGCATCCGCGAAAGTCTGAGCACGGCGGGGGCCGTCATCGTCGGGCCCGGTGACGACGCAGCAGAAGTGACGACCGGTGAGTCCGTCCTGATCACAGTCGACGTCCTGGTCGAGGGAAGGCATTTCCGTCGCGATTGGTGCAGCGCCCTCGATGTCGGGAGACGGGCCGCTGCTGCCTCGCTCGCCGACATCGCCGCGATGGGGGGTTCCTCGTCCGCGGTGGTCGTCGGCTTCGGAGCCCCCGCGGATCTGCCTGCTTCCTGGGCCCAGCAGTGCGCCGCGGGTATCGCCGAGGAGTGTGGTCGTGCGGGTGCGGCGTTGGTCGGCGGTGATGTGACCGCGGCGGATCAGGTGATCGTGTCGGTCACGGCCATCGGGGATCCACCCGAGACCGGAGCCGTCCTTCGGTCGGGCGCCGAACCAGGTGACCTGCTCGCCCTGCACGGACGCGTGGGGTGGGCTGCGGCGGGCCTCGCGGTGCTCAGCCGTGGCTTTCGGGCGCCGAAGGTGCTCGTCGATGCCTATCGATTCCCGGAGATCGACTACCGCCAGGGCGCGCGGGCTGCGTCGCGCGGGGCGCACGCGATGATCGACGTGAGTGATGGTCTGGTGGCGGACGCGCGACATATCGCGGAGGCATCCGGTGTAGCGATCACCCTCGACCCCGAGGCGCTACCGGTGCCGGAACCGATTGCAACCGCCGCGTCGGCGTACAACGTCGATCCGCGGGAGTGGATGTTGACGGGCGGAGACGACCACGCCCTCCTCGCCGCATTCCCGGGCAAGAAGTCGATCCCGAAGGGATGGACCATCGTCGGTTCGGTGGATCGCGGCGAACCCGGCGTGTACGTGAACGGACATCGGGTCACTCGCCAGGGAGGACATACCCACTTCGGTTAGGCGCGAACGACCTTCCCGGCCTTGATGCACGAAGTGCAGACGTTCAGGCGACGGGGAGAGGCCCCGACGATCGCACGCACCGTCTGAATGTTCGGATTCCACCGACGCTTCGTGCGGCGATGCGAGTGGGAGATGTTGTGACCGAAGCCTGGGCCTTTGCCGCAGACGTCGCAGGTGGCTGCCACGGGAACTCCTCGACTCGTGAAGGGACCCCAAGGGTAGCCCAGGCCCGCTGACCCCCCAAATCGGAGGTAGCGTCGGGCCGTGATGACGGGAGCCACGCTGCGCGGGTGGCTTCTCGAGGCCCGCGACTCCCTCGACCGTTCGAAGGAAGTCATCGACTCACTGAATGTCTTCCCGGTGCCCGATGGGGATACCGGAACCAACCTTCTGCTCACCCTCGAGGCGGCATGCGCCGAGGTCGAGACCTGCCCGGATCCGGAGGTGGCTCCCGTGGCCGAGGCCGCGGCACGGGGGGCCCTCCTCGGTGCGCGGGGCAATTCCGGTGTGATCGTCTCGCAGATCCTGCGGGGTGTCGGCCGGGCGCTCAGCGAGTCCACGAGTTTCGACGGCGGGGCGGTCGCTCGTGCTCTGCGCCTCGGCGCCGATCAGGCGTACCGCGCGGTCGCCCGCCCGGTGGAGGGCACGATCCTGACTGTGATCCGAGCAGCGGCGGACGCTGCTGAGCGGGCGGTCGAATCGGGTGCGGCTGAGGTGGCCCCGGTGCTCGACGCCGCGCGCGGTGCGGCCATGGAAACACTCGAGCGCACCCCGCAGATGCTCGACGTCCTTCGCCGGGCCGGGGTGGTGGACGCGGGGGGACAGGGTCTGGTGGTCATTCTCGACGCGTGGGCGCGGGTCGCGGGCGGGGACGCGGAGGACCCGGTCATCGTTCAGGGGGCGTCCGTCGATGTCCGTTCTGCCTCTCCGGTGACCGAGGACTACGAGGTCATGTTCCTCCTCGACGCCGACCGGGAGTCAGCCGATCGACTCCGAGAGGAACTCGACCGACTCGGCACCAGTGTCGTCGTCGTGGGCGACGAGGGCCTGTGGAACGTGCATGTGCACACAGATGACGCGGGTCAGGCGATCGAGGCCGGCCTTCGTGTCGGGCGGCCCTACCGGATTCGAGTCACGCACCTGGGTTCGCATGGTCACGTCAGCGTCAGTGGGCGAGGGGTCGTGGTCGTGACCCACGGGTCGGAGATCGAGAGGCTCGTGCGCGATGCGGGAGCTGTTCCCGTCAGTGCGAAGCCGCGCGAAGCACCGGCGGCGGGAAGTCTCGTCGAGGCGATCGAGGAGACGCACGCATCTGCAGTGATCGTCCTGCCAAGCGACTCCGACTGCATCGCTGTTGCAGGACTGGCGGCGGAACTCGCGCGAGAGATGGGCTATCGGGTCGTCGTCATTCCCACTCGTTCGATTGTGCAGTCTCTCGCCGCTTTCGCAGTGCACGATCCATCGGTGTCGTTCGACGATGACGTCGTTGCCATGACACGCGCGGCGGGGGCGACCAGGTATGCAGCGGTCACCGTCGCAGTCCGTGATGCCCTCACGATGGCGGGTCCCTGCCGAACCGGTGACGTGTTGGGCGTCGTGGGCGGTGAGATCGCCCACGTCGGGGGTGATCTGGTGGCCGTCTGCCAGGCGATGGTGGACGAGCTGATCGCTGCCGATGGATCCTTGGTCACCCTGGTCACGGGATCCGATGCCCGAACCGCGGATGTCGATTTCCTGACGTCATGGCTGGGCCGGGCGCACCCCACCATCGAGGTCGTGGTGCAGCCCGGAGGCCAGCCCTTGTGGCCATTCATCATCGGTGTCGAATGACATGCAGGAGTTCCTCGACCAACCACTCGCGGTAGTCATCGGCGGCAAGTCGGCCAAGGTTCTGAGCGAGGCGCTCGCCATCACCACGGTGGGTGATCTGCTGCGTCACTACCCGCGTCGCTACGCGGAGCAGGGGCGTCTGACCGGTCTCGAGTCCCTCTCCGACGGTGAGAACGTCACGGTGGTCGCGGAGATCGCGGACGTGACGTCGCGGCGTATGCGGAACAAGCGGGGCTCGATCCTCGAGGCGCGGGTGACCGATGGCCGGGAAAGTCTCCGGCTCACGTTCTTCAATCAAGCGTGGCGCGAGCGTGAACTGCGTGTGGGACGAAGCGGGCTCTTCTCGGGCACTATCTCCTCATTTCGTGGGACACGCCAGCTCGCGCACCCGCGGTACCTCCTATTCCCCGATGGAGTCCAGGACGATCCGGAAGCCGCTGAGGCGTTCGCCTCGGCGCTCATCCCGGTCTATCCCGCCAGTGCGCGTGTCACGACCTGGGAGATCGCCCGCGCGGTACGGGTGATCCTCGACACGCTGCCCGACCTCGACGATCCGATTCCCGCGGAGGTGCGACGGGAGCGCGGACTCGTGGACGTGCGCACCGCACTCATCGGCATCCACCGTCCCGCCATGCTGCGCGACTCGGATGCGGCACGGGAGCGCCTGGTCTTCGAGGAGGCTCTGATGTTGCAGTCGGCGGTCGTCCGCCGCCGTGCCGCCATGGATCGGTGGAGTGCTACTCCCCGAACCGGATCCTCGGAGGGACTTCTCCCGCGATTCGATGCACGCCTGCCTTTCGCGCTCACCCCGGGGCAACTCGCGGTCGGCGGCGAGGTGGCAGCCGATCTCGCGCGGTCCCGCCCGATGCAACGCCTGCTTCAGGGGGATGTCGGCAGTGGCAAGACGGTCGTCGCGCTGCGCGCCATGCTCGACGTCGTCGATTCGGGGGGCCAGGCGGCACTTCTTGCTCCGACGGAGGTCTTGGCTCTCCAGCACGCGCGCACGATCCGCGATCTTCTCGGTCCTCTGGCTGCCTCGGACACCCTCGAGGTCGCTGATCTCAGTGAACCGGGGACCCGGGTGAGCGTGTTGACGGGTTCACTCAAGGGGCGTGCCCGGAACGAGGCTCTGAGCGCCATCGCCGATGGGAGCGCGGGAATCGTCATTGGCACGCACGCTCTCCTTGAGGACACCGTGGATTTCGCCGACCTGGGCCTCGTCGTGATCGATGAGCAACATCGATTCGGGGTGGAACAGCGGGCGCGTCTGGGCGAACGAGAGATCGGGGGCAGGCGCCCCCACGTCCTCGTCATGACCGCGACCCCGATTCCGCGCACGGTCGTCATGACGGTCTTCGGTGATCTGGACGTCTCCACTCTCGCGGAACTCCCGAAGGGTCGCGCCGAGGTTGTCACGCACGTGGTGGATCCCACCACGCAGCCAACGCACTTCGAACGAGTGTGGAATCGGGTGGCCGAGGAAGCAGCCGCGGGGAACCGCATCTTCGTCGTGTGCGCCCGCATCGGGGAGGGCTTGGATGCCCCGTCGGACGAAGATCCCGGGGTCCATGGCGTGATCGAATTCGCATCCTGGCTCAGCACGCGCTGCCCGGGACTGCGCATCGGCAGTCTCCATGGACGGATGACCGTGGAGGAAAAGGACGACGTCATGGGTCGCTTCCGTGGGGCAGGGGAGGGAGCCTTGGATGTGGTGGTGGCCACCACGGTCATCGAAGTGGGAGTGGACGTCCCCCAGGCGTCGATGATGGTTGTCATGGACGCGGAGCGATTCGGGATTTCGCAACTACATCAGCTCCGCGGCCGCATAGGTCGGGGCTCGATCCCCGGAGTGTGCATCCTGGTGAGCAATGCCGAGGGCGTAGCGCGGAACCGATTAGACGCAGTAGCTTCCACGCGCGACGGGTTCGCCCTCGCCCAACACGACTTGGAGCTTCGTGGTGCCGGCGATGTCTTGGGTGTGGCGCAATCGGGCCTCAAATCTTCGCTGCGACTACTCGACGTCCTCGCTGATACGGACGTCATTCGTAGCGCACGTGCCGTTGCCGAGCAGATCTTCGAAGTTGATCCCGATCTCACTCAGCATCCGACGTTGCGTGCAGCACTCGACCGGGCAGACTCCGACCGAATGACCTTCCTGGAGCGCGCGTGACGCGGATCATCGGCGGGGACTGCCGAGGCATGACGTTGCGGGTTCCGACACGGGGGACACGCCCCACCTCGGATCGCGTGCGCGAGGCGCTCTTCTCCACAGTAGAAGCGTGGATGCATCGCATCGGTCGAGTGTGGAATGACATGCACGTCGTGGACATGTGCGCGGGTTCTGGAGCAGTGGGCCTCGAGGCGGCGAGCCGCGGGGCCGCATCGGTGGTGTTGTGTGAGGACGACCGGACAGCCTTCGATGTGTTGCGGGCTAATGTCGATGCCGTTCGAGCGGCGTGCTCGTCACCGTCGGACATCTCCGCGGTGCGTGCCGATGCTCGTCGAATCCGTGTGGCGCAGCCGGTCAACCTCGTCTACCTCGACCCGCCCTACTCGACTCCCGACGTAGACGCATTCCTTGCCGCGCTTGCTGCACCATCAATACTTTCCGACGGTGCGCTGGTGGTCGTGGAGCGTTCGGTCAAGTCGGAATCCCCATGGACACCCGGATGGGAGGCTGTGAACGACCGCACCTACGGGGATACCCGGCTTTGGTACGGTCACCACGGAGTCAGCGATGGTGGAGCTGACGGTCCGCGCGAGGCGGGGAGGTCGGATGCGTAAGGCCGTGTGCCCGGGCTCATTCGACCCCGTCACGAACGGGCATCTTGATGTCTTCGCGCGGGCTGCGCAGTTGGCGGACGAGGTTATCGTCGCGGTCCTCGTCAATCGCACTAAGCAGAGTCTGTTCACCGTGGATGAGCGGATGGAGATGCTTCGCGAAGTGACCGGATCCTTCGGGAATGTCTCGGTCGATTCCTTCGATGGACTTCTCGTCGATTACTGCAAAGAACACGGGGTGACTGCGATCGTCAAGGGACTTCGGGCTGTGAGCGACTTCGACTACGAGCTTCAGATGGCGCAGATGAATTACCGGCTCAGCCGCGTGGAAACCCTCTTCATTTCCACCAACCCCGAGTTCGGGTACCTCTCGTCCAGTCTGATCAAGGAAGTGGCCAGATTTGGCGGAGATGTGAAGGGATCCGTTCCGGACTCCGTGTTGCGCCGCCTCCAAGCCAAGTTCTCGGAGACAATGTAGGCCGACCCAGGGAGATATGCGTGGATGTCCAGGAGCGGCTAGACGAGCTGACCGTCCTTGTCGAGGACGCGAAGTCGATGCCTTTGTCGGCCTCGTGCATCGTGAATCGGACTCAGGTACTCGATCTCATCGAGGAGATTCGGCAACTGCTGCCCGAATCCGTGCATCGTGCTGACGAGTTGCTCGCCGACCGTGAGGCCGTCGTGCAGGACGGTCGACGTGAGGCGGATCGCATCTTGGAGCGCGCTCGGGCGGAAGCAGATCGTATGGTCTCGGAGCACGAGGTGTATCTCGCTGCAGTCGCCGAGGCTGAGGCGCTCCGCGAGGAGACACTCGAGGACACCGCGCGGATGCGGCGTGAGACCGATGACTACATCGACGGGAAACTTGCGACATTCGAGATCACACTGCACAAGACCCTGCAGGCGGTTGATCGTGGGCGCGAGCGGCTGAGGAGCCAGATGTACGAGGAGTTGGCAACCGAGGAGTCGGACGATTTCTTCGACGGGGACGCCCGCTAGTCACCGTCATCGCTCGTCTCGGTAACCTTGGACATCCGCGAGGCCCGTCCGCGAGTGCAGCAGGAGTTCGACGTGATCCCCCTCGACCCACGTGCACCCCTTGTGCTGGACCTCAAGCGCCTGGAGCGCAGGCCCGGTTCCATGGTCACCGTGGAGACCTCCGTGCCCGCACCCGCGGGCCTCGGTCTCGCGCTGGCGTCGGTGCCCGAGGGGTCTCCCATCGAGTTGGACCTTCGTGTGGAGTCCGTTATGGAGGGTGTGCTGGTTTCCGGGACGGCGGAGATCGAGGTCCATGCGGAGTGTTCTCGGTGCCTTGATCCGGTGGAGTGGAATGAGGACGTCGACCTGCGCGAGCTTTTCGTGTACCCGCCCACGGACGCCCGGGGTCGACCGGTGGAGGAGGGGGACTCGGGGGACGACGCTCTGCCCCAGGTCCAAGACGACATGATCGACCTCGAGCCGGTGTTACGGGATGCCGTGGTCTTGGGCCTCCCGTTGGCACCCGTCTGTGACGATGAGTGCCGAGGACTCTGCCCCACCTGTGGGGACCGACTCGAGGACGAACACCGGCATGAGATCGTTGACCCCCGGTGGGCCGCATTGGGTGGGCTCGCCCTCGGGGGACCCGCGGCGGGCGACCCCGCGACGAACGACACCAGCACGATGGACACCAGTACCAACGAGAGAGGGCGAGACTGATGCCAGTCCCCAAGCGCAAGACCTCACGCTCCAACACACGGCACCGTCGTTCGCAGTGGAAGGCAGCCACCCCGACGCTTGTCACCTGTGTCCGGTGCAAGGAGAAGCGGCCTGCCCACACGGCATGTCCCACCTGCGGCACGTACGCCAAGCGGCGGGTCCTCGACGTCTGATCGTGGACGAACTCAGCGCATCCCTCTCCCGAGTGATGGGCGAGCACGCCGTGCACGTCCGCATGGACACCCCGCTGCGCACACTCGGTCTCGAACCCGACGGATGGGTCTGTCTGTCCTGGGCGTTCGGAGGTCGGATCCGTGATGCGGATCTCGTTTCACTGGACACCGTCGGTGATCTGCGTAGGGTCGTCGAGTGACCTTCGACCCCGATCTTGCGCGGTTGAATGCGATCCTCGGAGAGCCCGTCCCCGATGACGTGCTGACGTTGGCGCTCACCCACCGTTCGTACTCCTACGAAAACGGGCACCTTCCCACCAATGAGCGACTTGAGTTCCTCGGCGACGCCGTCCTCGGTCTGGTGGTCACCGAGTATCTCTATCGGACCTATCCGGATGAGTCGGAGGGATTCCTTGCCAAGGTTCGGGCAGCTGTGGTGAACGCCGCCGCGCTCGCCGACGTCGCCAGGTCCCTGGGGCTCGGGGCACATATCCATGTGGGGCGTGGCGAGGAGTCCACCGGCGGTCGTGACAAAACGTCGATTCTCGCGGACACTCTCGAAGCGGTGCTCGGTGCGATCTATCTGTCCCTCGGTCCAGCCCGCGCCCGGGCATTCATCGAGGCCCACTTCATCCCACTCGTGCATGAGTCGGCCGAGATGGGAGCCGGCCTGGATTGGAAGACCTCCCTGCAGGAGGCGGCTGCCGAGCGGGGGCACGGTGCGCCCGACTATCGCGTCTCCTGGACGGGCCCCGAGCACGCCAAACATTTCTCCGCGGAAGTCTGGCTCGACGATGAGTGCGTGGGTACGGGGGAGGGGTCGTCGAAGAAGATCGCGGAGCAACGAGCGGCGGCGCACGCCTATGAGCACGTAACGAGTTCGCCCGCAGGTCGTGCCTGAGCTTCCCGAGGTCGAGGTCGTCCGCAGGGGCGTGCATCGGTGGGTGCGTCGCCGGACCTTCTCGACGGTCGATGTCAGGCTCGCTCGATCGGTGCGTCGCACGACGCAACCCCTCCCACCCTCCCTCGCAGGCCGCACGGTCACCGGGGTCGAACGTCGTGGGAAGTTCCTTTGGTTGACCCTCGACGAGTCTGACGTGACACTCGTGGCGCACCTAGGTATGAGCGGACAACTCCTCGTGCGTCCCCACGACTCCGAATATGAGACACATCTCCGCGTCCGCTTCACCTTCGCGGACGGGGGACGTGAATTGAGGTTCGTGGATCAGCGGACCTTTGGGTGGATGGGTGTGGAACCCCTCACCCGCGATGCCTTCGGTCGAGATGTTCCGACATCGGTTGCGCATATCGCCGCCGATCCCTTCGATCCCGCGTTCGACCCCGACACCGTCATCGCCCGTCTCCGGGCCCGGCGGACGGAGGTCAAGCGCGCACTCCTGGACCAGAGCCTTGTTTCCGGGGTGGGCAACATCTACGCGGACGAGGCACTCTGGCGAGCTGGACTCCACGGGCGCCGCCGCACCGACGTCCTCTCCGCCTCGGCCGCACGAGAACTCCTCGCCCACGTGCGGGATGTCATGGACGCCGCACTGCAGGAGGGTGGGACGTCCTTCGATTCGCTGTACGTCAACGTCAACGGGGAATCCGGGTACTTCGATCGTTCGCTCAACGCCTACGGTCAGGAAGGGGAGCCGTGCGCGCGATGCGGCACTCCGATCCGCCGGGAGAGGTTCATGAACCGGTCGAGCTTCTTCTGCCCCAGATGCCAGCCGATTCCCCGGGCCACTTCTCGTGCGTCGCGCCCCCGGGGCCTCCGCACCGGCGGGTAGGGTTCGGGAATCGGATGCGAACCGGAGTGACGTGCACCTCAAGACTCTGATCCTGAAGGGCTTCAAGTCCTTCGCTGCCCCGACGACCCTCCATTTCGAGCCGGGGGTTACCTGCATCGTCGGGCCGAATGGCTCGGGTAAGTCCAATGTGGTCGATGCCCTGGCGTGGGTGATGGGCGAGCAGGGAGCGAAGTCCCTCCGAGGCGGGAAGATGGAAGACGTCATCTTCTCGGGGACCACCGGGCGCGCGCCCCTCGGGCGTGCCGAGGTATCCCTCACGATCGACAACACCGATGGCGCGCTACCCATCGACTACACCGAGGTCACCATCTCCCGGACGCTCTTCCGCAATGGCGGATCCGAGTACGCGATCAATGGGGATCCCTGCCGACTCCTCGACGTCCAGGAGTTGCTCTCGGACTCGGGAATCGGGCGAGAGATGCACGTCGTCGTGGGCCAGGGACAGCTCGATTCGATTTTGCGGGCAACCCCGGAGGATCGCCGGGGGTTCATCGAGGAGGCCGCGGGAGTTCTCAAGCACCGAAAGCGCAAGGAGAAAGCGCTGCGGAAACTCGACGCGATGCAGGCGAATTTGACGCGTCTCTCGGACCTCACTGCGGAGTTGCGGCGTCAGTTGAAGCCACTCGGACGTCAGGCGGAGGTTGCGCGCCGTGCGGTGGTGATCCAAACGGACGTTCGCGACGCCCGCCTCCGCATCATGGCCGACGATCTCACGCAGATGCGCGAGGCACTGGCCGCCGAGGTAGCCGATGAGACAGCGCTACGCGAGCGCCAGTCCCTGGTGGAAGCCGAGATCACAGGCCTCCAGGCGTCGGAGGCGCAGTTGGAAGCCGACGCCAAGCGTGATGGCCCCGCGGTCACCCTCGCGCAGGAGACCTGGTTCACGTTGAGTTCGCTGCGGGAGAGATTCCACGGCCTCGAGCAGTTGGCCGTGGAGCGGGTTCGCTACCTCCAACCCGAAGACGAGGAAGTCGCCCAGGGTCGCGACCCGGAGCACTTCGAGGCCGAGGCGCGCGCACTGCGCAGCGACGAATTCGAGTTGGGCCGCGAGGTCACGGCCTTGCGTGAGGCGCTGTCCGAGGCGATCGCCCGCCGTGAGGCCGCGGAAGCCGCGCTCGCTGCCGAGGAAGAGCGCATCGCGAATGTCGAACGCGCACATGCCGATCGCCGTGAGGGTCTCGCGGTCCTTGCGGGTGACGTCAACGCAGCACAGTCGGCGGTCGCTGCACGCGAGGCCGAGATCACGCGCCTCACCGAGCAGGTTCGAGAGGCGCGGGAGAGGAGTGCAGTCGCTCAGGGCGAGTTCCAGCGCATCGAAGTCAATGTCGTAGGCCTCGGTGAGGGCGAGCTCGGCCTTGATGCCGCGCACGAAGCGTCACTGGTCGCTCTGGCACAGGCAGATGCGGAAGTAGAACGTGTTCAGGCGGAGATCAGCGACGTGGACCGTCGCCGTGTCGCTGTCGCCGCTCGCTGCGACGCGCTCGAGTTGAGTCTGCGGCGCAGCGATGCCAGCGGCACGCTCCTCGCCTCATCCGAGCGCGTGGCCGGCATGATCGGTTCGCTTGCGTCGCTGATCCAGATTGATCCCGGAGCCCAGGCAGCCGTCGCGGCCGTTCTCGGAGACGTCGCCGATGCCGTCGTCGTCCGCGGTGTCCGCGGCGCGGTGGAATCCCTCGTGGTACTCAAGGAGCTCGACGCGGGGCGCGCGACGATCATCGTGGCCGATCACAGCGCACGGAACTCCTCATCCCCGTCGCTGCCCCCACCCGCGGGGCGTTGGTTGCGTGAGTCCGTCCGCGCATCCGGAGACCTCGTACCCATCGTGGATCATCTGCTGGGATCGGCGGTCCTGGTCGCGGACAGTGACGCCGCGGCCCGCGGGGTCGAGCTCGATGCGAGGTTGACGTGGGTCACAGAGCACGGTGACGTCTTCCGTAGCGGAGTGGTGCGCGGTGGGTCCACCGGTGCCCCCAGCCTGGTCGAAGTCCAGGCAGCCCTGGATGAAGCTCGCGCCGACCTCGAGCGATTGACGCATGCCTCCGAGCGCCTCACCTTCGATCTCGCGGCAGCACGGGATCGGCAGGCTGCAGCGACTGCCACCGCAGAAGGGACACTGCGGAAACTGCACGAGTCGGACGCGCAGATGGCTGCCGTGGCCGAGCAACTGGGCATCCTCGGTCAGACCGCCCGGTCCGCTGCCGCCGAGGCAGATCGACTTGATCGTGCCCTGGAAGCAGCCCATAGCGCTTTGACCTCGGATCGGGAGAAGGTGGAGCGCCTCCGAGCCCGGCTCACCGCCACCCATGCGGAGCCCGAACCGTCGGTCGGAGTCGATCGCCGAGCAGACATGCAGGTCACGGTCGCGAGTTCACGCACTGCGGAAGTCGATGCGCGACTCGCGGTCCGCACTGCGGAGGAACGAGTTTCTGCGGTATCCGAGCGCGCATCGCGCTTGGAGCGCGATGCGGCGCATGAGCGTTCTGCCCGAGCTGCCGCTGTGGAGCGCCGCGAACGTCGGGCCGCTGCCCTGATCGTTGCCCACGCAGTTCTCAAGGCGAGTCGCGCGGTGGCCGCTTATGTCGAGCGGTCCACTCAACTCGCCCACCGGGAACGCACCGCCATCGAGACGCGAGCGCGTGAGCGGGATCACACGCTGTCGCAGATTCGTGCGCGTCTGCGCGAGTTGGGCACGGAGTCCGATGCCCTGCGCGACAGCGTCCACCGGGATGAAATGGCGCGGGCGGAGCAACGCCTCCGGATCGAGCAACTCGAGGAACGGGCCCTGTCCGAATTCGGTGTCGAAGCAGACGTGCTCGTTTCCGAGTACGGCCCCGACCAGTTGGTGCCGCCGAGTGTGACGGCGCCCGGGGACGAAATCGACCCGAGTGCCCCCGCACCCCAGCCGTACCCATACGTTCGCGCCGAACAGGAGCGTCGCCTCGCAGTTGCCGAGAAGGGGCTCGCGCTGCTCGGCAGAGTGAACCCACTCGCGCTCGAAGAGTTCACTGCGATGGAGGAGCGCCACCGCTTTCTCACCGAGCAACTCGACGACCTCAAGCGCACCCGTGAGGACCTCATGGCCATCGTCCGAGAGGTCGATGCGCGCGTGCAGCAGGTCTTCTCCGAGGCCTACGCGGATGTCGCGCGTGAATTCGAAGCGGTGTTTGCCCGATTGTTCCCAGGAGGGGATGGCCGCCTCATCCTCACGGACCCATCGGACATGCTCACGTCGGGTGTCGATATCGAGGCGCGGCCCCCGGGGAAGCGCGTGAAGCGTCTGTCCCTGCTTTCAGGCGGTGAGAAATCCCTGACCGCCGTCGCGTTCCTCGTCGCCCTGTTCAAGGCACGCCCGAGTCCCTTCTACGTCCTCGACGAGGTGGAAGCCGCCCTCGACGACGTCAACCTCGGGAGGTTGATCGACATCATCGATGAGTTGCGGGACTCGTCGCAATTGATCGTCATCACCCATCAGAAGCGCACGATGGAGATCGCCGACGCCCTGTACGGGGTGTCCATGCGGGGCGACGGAGTCACACAGGTGATCAGCCAACGACTCCGGGAGCAAGTCAGCGCCTAGGCTGATCATCTGGAGGAATGTCCGTGGATACCTCGCTCTCCCTCGTCATCGGTGTCGTCGTCGCCGGGCTGCTGCTCGGGATACTCGTCGGCCTCCTGCTCCGCCGTTCACGCACGGGCGCACCGCCGTCCGCGACACCACCCCCGCCCATCACGGTGGAGGAAGCCTCGCCAGCACTCCCCGTCGCGGATGTGCTGCCGGAGCAGGCGGCCGTGTGGGAGGTGGAGGTACCGGCCCCCGCCACCGGGCGGATGCATCGACTCCGTTCTCGGCTGGCGCGGTCGCAGTCGACCCTCGGTACCGGACTTCTGTCGCTGCTCACCCGGGACCGGGTGGATGCCGGAACGTGGGATGAGGTCGAGGAACTGCTCCTGACGTCGGATCTCGGTGTAGGCCCGACCCAGGAGTTGCTGGAGCGCCTGCGCTCGCGGGTGCGGGTGGAAGGCAGTCAGGACCCGCGCGAGGTTCGCGACCTGCTCCGCGAGGAACTCCTGGCCATGGTCGGACCCGAGATGGACCGCACCGTCACCTCGTCGGCCGAGGGGCGGCCTGCGGTGGTGCTCGTGGTCGGAGTGAATGGAACGGGCAAGACGACGACGACCGGCAAGCTCGCCCGCGTGCTCATCGCGCAGGACCGAACCGTGCTCCTGGGCGCCGCCGACACGTTCCGGGCCGCGGCAGCCGAACAGTTGCAGACGTGGGGTGACCGGGTGGGGGCGCCCGTCGTGCGGGGACCGGAGGGGTCCGATCCTGCGGCGATCGCCTTCGACGCCGTGTCGACGGCAGCCGACGCGGAACTCGACGCGGTCATCATCGACACGGCGGGACGCCTCCACACGAAGACCGGACTCATGGACGAGCTCGGCAAGATCAAGCGCGTTGTTGAGAAGCGCAGCGCTGTCGACGAGGTCCTCCTGGTACTCGATGCCACCACCGGTCAGAACGGGCTGACCCAGGCACGGGTGTTCTCCGAGGCGGTCGCTGTGACGGGAATCGTTCTCACGAAGCTCGACGGCACAGCGAAGGGCGGAATCGTGGTCGCGGTGCAACGCGAACTGGGAGTGCCGGTGAAACTCGTGGGGCTCGGGGAGGGGCCCGACGATCTCGCCCCCTTCGAGCCTGGTGAATTCGTGGATGCATTGATCGCCGAGGCGTAACAGACCTGTAACCCGATCGGCCAATTCGTCACGCCCCTGAAATGGGTGCAGGGCCTGGCTGAAACGCGCACCCCCGAGCCTTGGGCTCGCCGTGAGATGCACGGCGAAGCCCGAGTGACGTAGGGAGGTACGCGTATGGAGACCGCTCTCAACACTGGCGACACCGCATGGCTGATGACCGCTGCGGCGCTCGTGCTGTTGATGATTCCCGGCCTCGCCTTCTTTTATGGCGGCATGGTCAGGTCAAAGTCGGTATTGAACATGTTGATGATGGTGTTTGGAGCCCTGTTCATCGTGGGTGTCCTGTGGGTACTCGTCGGGTACTCCATTGCGTTCGGCGATTCATACGGCCAGGCGGGATGGCTCGGCAATGTGACCCAGTACGCAGGTCTTGAAGGACTGATGACCGACAATCCGGAATCGGTGTACCCCGCTATGGCCTTCGTGGCATTCCAGGCGATGTTCGCCTGCCTCACCGTGGGTCTCATTGCCGGAGCGGTGGCAGATCGCATGAAGTACGCCGCATGGCTCGTTTTCGCCGGCATCTGGGCGCTGCTTGTCTACTTCCCGGTAGCGCACTGGGTGTTCAACCTCGCTGGGGACAATGGCGGCTGGATCTACAAGCTCGGAGTCATCGACTTCGCGGGAGGTACCGCGGTACACATCAACGCGGGAATCGCCGGACTCGCTCTCGTGCTCGTCCTGGGCAAGCGGCTTGGCTGGCCCCGGACGCCGATGCGTCCGAGCAATCTGACACTGGTCATGATCGGTGCGGGCTTGCTGTGGTTCGGCTGGTTCGGATTCAATGCCGGTTCGGCCACGGCGGCGAACAACACTGCGGCCGTCGCGTTCCTGAACACCTTCGCGGCCACCTGTGCAGCGGCACTCGGGTGGCTCCTCACGGAGAAGATTCGAGATGGCAAGGCGACGTCACTCGGTGCGGCCTCCGGTGTGGTTGCCGGCCTGGTGGCCATCACTCCCGCATGCGCCGCCGTCAGCCCACTGGGTGCGATGGCGATCGGTGCGATCGCGGGTGTGCTGTGTGCTCTCGCGGTCGGCCTGAAGTACCGCTTCAAGTACGACGATTCGTTGGACGTGGTCGGAGTCCATCTCGTCGGAGGTCTCGTTGGGACGTTGCTGATCGGCTTCTTTGCAACGGAGGCCTCCCCCACCGGAATCAACGGGCTTCTCTATGGTGGCGGCTGGAATCAGCTGTGGTTGCAGTTCGTGGGAGCGGCAGCGGTACTGGTCTACTCCCTCATCGTGACCCTGGTGATTGCCCTCGTGATCAAGGCGATCATCGGCCTGCGGGTCACCGAGGAGCAGGAGATCTCGGGCGTCGACCTGGCGGAGCACGCGGAATCCGCGTACGAGTTGGGTGAGTCCGGCGGTGGCGGAGTCTTCGCCGGAGTAGGTCATGCAGCACGGGCGAGAGCGGAGGAGCAGTAATGAAACTCATCACGGCCATCATCAAGCCCTTCAAGCTCGAGGACATCAAGTCGGCACTGGAGGGACTCGGAATCCAGGGGATGACGGTGTCCGAAGCGTCCGGCTTCGGGCGTCAGGGGGGCCATACCGAGGTCTACCGGGGTGCTGAATACACGGTCGATCTCATTCCCAAGGTGCGAATCGAGGTCCTTGTGGACGACGCGCAGGCGGACTCGGTCATCGACACCATCGTCGCCGCAGCACGGACCGGAAAGATCGGTGACGGGAAGGTCTGGGCAACTCCCGTTGACACGGTTGTACGTGTCCGCACAGGGGAGAAGGGCGTCGACGCGCTCTGACCGGATGGTGAACATGCAGCGAGAGGCCGCACGGAGCTCGGACCTCACAGGTTCAGAGCGCCGTGCGGCACTTTCGCGTGCGACGGATGAGTGGCTCTCCGAAACATTCGACAGTGCCGTGACGCGGCTCGGTATCGACCCCTCCAGCGTCTGCCTCGCTGCGGCTGGAAGTTACGGACGACGGGAGCTCTCGGAGCGCAGTGACCTCGACCTCCTGTTGCTGCACGCCTCCGTTCCATCCATCGATGCTCTCGCCGAGGCGCTCTGGTACCCGATCTGGGATGCACGGATCTCGATGGACCACAGCGTGCGCACACCCGCTGAGACGAGGCGGATGGCCCACTCGGATATTCGCGTCACACTCGGTGCCTTGGATGTGCGCGCCGTCGTGGGCAATCACGAACTCGTCGACATCACGCGCGGCTCCGTTCTCTCGGATTGGCGGGCCCACGCCCTGCACAGAGCACCCGAACTCCGTGCGCTGGTCACGTCCCGGCGCGAGCGGGCGGGTGATCTCGCCCAACGCATCGAGCCGGACCTCAAGGAGTCCTACGGAGGCATTCGCGAGGCGTCCGTGATTCGTGCACTCGCGAGCTCGTGGCTCGTGGATATCCCCCATGTCGCGTGGGACGAGTCGCTGTCGTGGCTGCTCGACGTGCGCGATGCCCTGCATCGCCAAGGACTGGGGGACAAGCTCGTACTGCAGAGCCAGGACGACGTCGCTGCGGCCCTGGGCCTGCCCGACGCGGACAGCCTGCTGCGTTCTGTGTACCTGGCGGCTCGGCAGATCGCCTACGTGAGTGATCAGGCGTGGCTCCGCATGGACCGGCTCGGGCGGCGTGCGAGCTCCCGGAGGATGAGTCGGGGAGCGCCGCGCAGAACTCCCGTTGCCGATGGTCTCGTGGTCTCCGATGGAGAGATTCATCTCGCCCGCGACGTTGACGTGTCGATGGATACCGGGTTAGTCATCCGTGCCGCCGCAGCGAGCGCGCAGCAGCAGTACCCCCTTGCGGAGGCCACGATCGCCCGTCTCGCCGAGGAGGCGGTGTTCCCAGAGCAATGGAGCCCGGAGATGCGTGGGTCCTTCGTCTCGCTCCTCGGAGCGGGGATGGGAACTGTGGACGTGATCGAAGCCCTGGACCAGGCGGGAATGCTCGTGCGCATCATCCCGGAGTGGGAGGTGATCCGTTCCGCCCCGCAACGGGATCCTGTCCATACCTTCACGGTGGATCGCCACCTGGTCATGACCGCCGTCCACGCGTCCCACTACACGCGCGACGTGCACCGACCCGACCTCCTGCTCATCGGGGCCCTGCTTCATGACATCGGCAAGGCGCGGGGTGGCGACCATTCCATCGTCGGGGCCGAACTTGCACCACGGATATGCGGCCGCATGGGTCTCACGGATGACGAGACCGAAGTGATCACCACGCTGATCCGCTGGCACCTGCTGCTCCCGGAGATGGCGCTTCGTCACGACATCACCGATCCATCGACCTGGCGAACGGTTCGGGAACGCATTCCGGACAGCAAGACGCTCGAGTTGCTGCTGTACCTGGCCCTTGCCGACCAGAAGGCGACCGGGCCGAGTGTGGACACGGAATGGCGGGAGCAGTTGTTGCGTCAACTGGTTGGTCACGTGTCTGGGGGTGCGGACACCGGTGACTCGATTCCCGAACCGTCGATCGAGCAGCGGGAGGTGCTCGGGGCATCGGGTGTCGTCGTGACGTCCCGACCGGAGGCGGACGGCCTCCTCGTCACCGTGGGGGCTCCCGACCGACTCGGGTTGCTCTCGGTCGTCGCGGGTGTGCTCGCCGCACATCGGCTCGAGATCCGATCGGCACGTGTGGTGACCGTGGGCGCGACCGCTGCGCAGGACTGGCATGTGCGCCCGTTCTTCGGCGACGCACCCGACCCGGGGCTGATCGCCGAGGACATCCGTCGGGCGCTCGAGGGCTCACCGCACCTCGATGAGTGGCTAGCTCGCCGGGCCACACCGGGGCGACGCGCTGACGCGGCACCTCCCCGGGTCCTCATCAGCCACGCGCCCGACACCCATACTCGTGTGGAGGTCAGAGCCCACGATGAGCCCGGATTACTCCACCGAATCGCGCGCATCATCTCCGAGCATGGATCGGTCATCCGCGGGGCGATCGTGACCACGGCGGGGTCGGAGGTCGTGGACTCCTTCTTCGTGGTCGACCCGTCGGGAGGTCCCCTCGACCCGGGCCAGGCCAACCGACTCGCGGACGCGATCACCCGTGGACTGATGGCACCCCCGAACAGCACTTCGGCCTCGCACTGATTACGGTGAACGCGTGTTCGCATCCCTCGCCGATCGGCTGAGCTCCACCTTCCGTGGGCTCCGAGGCAAGGGACGGCTATCCGAGCAGGACATCGACGCCACCGTCCGCGAGATCCGTACGGCGCTCCTCGAAGCTGACGTTGCTCTGCCCGTGGTGCGGGAATTCACGGAGGCGATTCGTGAGCGGGCGCGTGGTGCCGAGGTGTCCGGCGCACTGAATCCGGCGCAACAGGTCGTGAAGATCGTCCATGAGCAATTGGTGGAGATCCTCGGTGGCGACACCAGACCGCTGCGGATGGCGAAGACCGCGCCCACCGTGATCGTCCTTTCCGGACTTCAGGGTTCGGGAAAGACGACGCTCGCGGGCAAACTAGGTAAGCACTTGCGGGGCCAGGGACACGCGCCATTGTTGGTAGCCGCAGACCTCCAGCGCCCCAACGCCGTCGATCAACTGCGCATCGTGGGGGAGCACGCCGGCGTGGCTGTCTACGCGCCGGAACCGGGCAACGGAGTCGGTGATCCGGTGCGTGTCGCGCGGGATGCGCGCAGGTTCGCCGCGGAGAAGTTGCACGACGTGGTCATCATCGACACGGCGGGGCGCCTTGCGATCGATGAGGAGCTCATGGCGGAGCTCTCCACTGTGATCGCAGCCGTAGAGCCCGATGACGTCCTCTTCGTGGTTGATTCCATGATCGGTCAAGATGCAGTGACCACCGCGCGTGAGTTCGCCGAGCGCGTTGGATTCGACGGCGTGGTTCTGACCAAACTCGATGGTGACGCTCGTGGCGGCGCGGCTCTCTCCATTCGCGGTGTGACTGGACGCCCGATCCTCTTCGCCTCGGTCGGTGAGAAGCTCGATGACTTCGAGGTGTTCCACCCGGATCGCATGGCCAACCGCATTCTCGATATGGGTGATGTTCTCACTCTGATCGAGCAGGCGGAACGCGCCTTCGATGCTGACCAGGCCGAGCGCATGGCGCGCAAGGTGAGTCAAGGGGAGGACTTCACGCTCGAGGACTTCCTCGAGCAGATGCAATCGATTAAGAAGATGGGCTCGCTCGGCAAGATCCTCGGGATGCTCCCGGGCATGGGGGAGATGAAGGCACAACTGGACAGTGTCGATGACCGCGAACTCGACCGTGTTTCGGCGATCATCCAGTCCATGACGCCCGCCGAGCGTCGCGACCCCAAAATCCTCAACGGCTCGCGTCGCGCGCGCATCGCTCGCGGGTCGGGAACATCTGTCTCCGACGTCAACGGGCTCATTGACCGGTTCGGTCAGGCCCAGAAGATGATGCGCCAGATGGGCGGGGCGGGCGTGCCGGGGCTGCCCGGTCTCCCCGGGGGAATGCCGGGTGGCGGCAAGAAGAGCAAGGGGCGCCAGGCCAAGCAGGGAAAGCCGGGCAAGGGGGCCAAGGGTCGAAGCGGCAACCCCGCCAAGCGCGCCCTACAAGGGCAGGGTGGTGTGGAGACTGTGGACATGGGGAGCCTTCCGCCGGACCTGAAGCGCCTTCTGCAGTAGGCCCGATGGCCGCTCACCCATGCGGTCTGGCAGACTTGGGCGGCACTCACCGACGACGGGCCCCTCTCACCCCCATCGGTACCCACGGTTTTCACCGTCGGCGCGTCCCCACGCGTGGATGGTGCGCACCACCCGAAAACACAGGAGAAGCAGGTCGTGGCTGTCAAGATCAAGTTGAAGCGCCTGGGCAAGGTCCACGCGCCGCAGTACCGCATCGTGGTCGCGGATTCGCGAACCGCGCGTAATGGTCGCGCGATCGAAGAAGTGGGTATCTATCAGCCCCTCGACAACCCGAGCGTGATCTCGGTGGACTCCGCGCGGGTGCAGTACTGGCTCGGTGTGGGAGCACAGCCCACGGAGGCGGTCACCGCGATCCTCAAGGTGACGGGCGACTGGCAGAAGTTCAAGGGTCTCCCCGGAGGCGAGGGCTCCCTCGAGGTTGCCCCCGAGAAGCCCAACAAGATGCTGGCCTTCGAGGCCGCGGTGAAGTCGGCGGCAGAAGCTCCCAAGGCGCCCAAGAAGAAGCCCGCAGTGGTGGAGGCTGTTGAAGAGGTCGCGGACAAGGTCGTCGAGGCCGTGGAAGAGGTCGTCGAGGCCGTCGCCGACGCCGTGGAAGATGCCGTGCACACCGTCGAAGAGGCCGTGGAGCGCGTCGTCGAGGGTGATAAGGACAAGGCCGCGGAGAAGAGCGACTGATGCTCGACGAGGCGCTGGGGCACCTGGTGCGCGGAATCGTCGACAACCCCGAGGATGTACACGTCCAGGAGAAGAGTGGGCGGCGGGGCACGAGTCTGAATGTGAGCGTCAATCCCGAGGACATGGGTCGCGTGATCGGCAGGAGTGGTCGAACGGCCACTGCTCTGCGCACGGTGATCGCGGCGATCAATTCCGGCCGAGGCGTGCGCATCGACTTCCTCGATACCACCGAGCGGTAGATCGCGTGCAGGTGGTGATCGGTCGCATCGGCCGACCCCACGGTATTCGTGGCGATGTGATGGTCGAGCCTCGAACAGACGAACCCGACGTGCGTTTCGCTCCGGGGGCAACCATGGTCGATGAGCTCGGGCGGACCCTGGTGGTCGAGGAGAGCCACTCGCACGCGGGACGGTTGCGCGTGAAGTTCCGTGGTGTCATCGGTCGTGAAGGAGCGGAGGATCTGCGCGGGCGGATTCTCCACATCGAGCGTGCGGACGACGCTCGACCGTCGGACCCCGACGAGTTCTACGACACCGAGTTGATCGGAATGCGTGCGGTGACGCCCGACGGAGTGCAGCTCGGACTCGTGCGTGAAGTGCTGCACCTGCCTGGCCAGGACGTTCTCGCCATCGATCACGATGGGCGCGAGGTTCTCGTCCCCTTTATTGCGGATTTCGTTCCTTCTGTGGATGTGGTGACACGGGAGATCACTCTCACCCCGCCGCCCGGCCTCCTGGATGACTGATGCGCGTCGACATCGTCACCGTTTTCCCCGACTATCTGCGACCGCTGGAGCTGTCCCTGATCGGGAAGGCCCGCGACGTCGGCCTCCTCGATGTCCGCGTACACGACCTGCGCCAGTGGGCACGCGATCGACATCGCTCGGTCGATGATGCTCCGTACGGCGGTGGACCGGGCATGGTGATGCGCGCAGATGTATGGGGGGATGCGCTCGATGCCATTCGGGTATCGGGAGAGCCAGAGCCGCTCCTCGCGATCCCCACGCCGTCCGGGACACCCGTAGACCACCGCGCTGTTGAGAGCCTCAGCCACGTGGAGTGGATCGTGATCGCATGCGGCCGCTACGAAGGAATCGATGCGCGCGTAGGCGAGCACTATCGAAGTCGCCAGGACTGGCGGGGTGTCCACGAATTCTCGCTCGGGGACTACGTGGTCGCGGGCGGAGAGGTCGCCGCCCTGGTACTCGTCGAGGCGGTCGGCCGGCTGATCCCGGGCGTGCTGGGGAATGAGGAGAGCGCGGTCCGTGACTCTTTCGGCGAGGCCTGCTCGGGAATCCTGGAAGCACCGACGTATACGCGTCCGGAGGAGTGGCGGGGATTACGCGTCCCCGAGGTCCTCCTCAGCGGGGACCACGCACGGGTGGCGCACTGGCGCGAGGACGAAGCCCGACGCCGGACGGCGGAGATCCGCCCCGGGCTCCTCGACCCCGGGGCGGGGTGACCCACGGACCCATGTGGCACACTTCTGTCCTGCCCACGGTCCGCCACTGGGGATCGGGCGCGCAGCAGACACACCCGTAGACCGCAGGCGCACGCGCCTGGAGGAAGAGACAGCCATGAAGACGCTCGACACCGTAGACGCCGCCTCCTTGAAGGCAGGGGTCCCTGACTTCCGACCGGGTGACACCGTCAAGGTCCACGTCAAGGTCGTCGAGGGCAACAAGACCCGCGTCCAGATCTTCCAGGGGCAGGTCGTCGGCCGGTCCGGCTCCGGTGTCAATGAGACATTCACCGTTCGCAAGGTCTCGTATGGCGTCGGCGTGGAGCGCATCTTCCCGGTCCACACGCCGATCATCGAGAAGATCGAGGTTGTCACTCGAGGGGATGTCCGCCGCGCCAAGCTCTACTACCTCCGCGATCTGCGTGGCAAGGCCGCCAAGATTCGCGAGAAGCGCGAAAACACCAAGTCCGAGGAATAACCCTTGGCCGATGAACGTCGGCGACCATGGTGGGACCTCCCGGTCACCATCGCCGTGGCGATCGGAATCGTCCTTCTCATAACCACTTTTGTGGTGAAGCCGTTCTCGATTCCGTCGGGATCCATGGAAAACACCCTCCAGGTGGGTGATCGGATCCTGGTGAATCGGGTGGTGTACCACACTCGGCCAATCGTCCGGGGGGATGTCATCGTGTTCGATGGCACGGACTCATTCGTTCCTGCTTCGGCGGTGCCAGACCGGAATCCGGTCGTCGGGGCACTCGCCTACGTAGCCCAATCTTTCGGCCTGATGGCCCCGGACAACACCGACTTCGTCAAGCGGGTCATCGGCATCGGGGGTGACCGGGTCACGTGTTGCGATGAATCCGGTCGAGTGCTCGTCAACGGGACGCCACTCCAGGAGAGCGACTACCTCTTCCCGGGGGACTCGCCGAGCACGCAACCCTTCGATGTCGTGGTCCCACCGGGCATGCTCTGGGTCATGGGTGATCATCGGTCGAATTCCTCCGACTCGCGGTTCCACCTGGGATCACCCGGGGGAGGGTTCGTCCCGGAGAGCCGAGTCGTGGGTAGGGCCATGAACGTCCTCTGGCCGGTCACGCGCATCGAGTCCATCGATATTCCGATGACCTTCGCGGGGATCCGCTGATGGCGGTGCCGGCGCGCGACCCCGACGAGTCGCAGCCGTCGTCCGATCCGCCACGCAGGGACGATCCACGCGGCGGCAAGCATGCCGCGGCCGGCCGACAGTCCTCCCGGGGTTGGCACGCAGTCCGGGAGTTCATCCTGATCATCGTGATCGCGCTGGGTCTGTCCGCGGTGGTGCGGGCATTCGTGGTGCAGGCCTTCTACGTGCCGAGCGCCTCGATGGAAGAGACACTCCTCGTGAACGACCGCATCATCGCCTCACGAATCACCACCGAGCTCTCCGGAGTGGCCCGCGGCGAGATCGTGGTCTTTAAGGATCCGTCGACCTGGCTACCGGAGCCCCCTCCGCCCCCGGGGGGTCCCGTGGGTTGGTTCCAGCAGGTGCTGACTTTCGTGGGAGTGATCCCGAGCGATTCGGGCAAGGACCTCGTCAAGCGCGTCATCGGCGTCGGTGGTGACCGGGTCGCCTGCTGTGACGCCGAAGCTCGGATCGTGGTCAACGGTGTCCCACTGGATGAGCAGTACATCATCGGTCCCACGGATCAGGTTCTCTTCGATGTCGAAGTCCCGCAGGATTCCGTCTTCGTGGTGGGAGACAACCGCGGTGATTCCCGTGACTCCCGCTTTCACCTGGAGGAGAACAATGGTTCTGTCCCGGTCGACAACGTCGTCGGGCGAGTAGTGGTGGTCATGTGGCCGTTCGATCGCCTGGGGATCGAGAGGATCCCGGAGATCTTCGGGAACCCAGCACTCGACATGCGGTGATGGCGGCGCCCACCCTGCGTCTCGAGCGCCGGTTGCTGCGCGCGGGCGCGACCCATATTGCGTGCCTGGACGAAGTCGGCCGTGGGGCGCTGGCGGGGCCCGTCACCGTCGGGGTCGTGGTCGTGACGCGGGAGTGTGGCACGCCACCCGCCGGCGTCCGGGACAGCAAGGCTCTGACCGCGGCCATGCGGGAGCGCCTACGACCGCAGATCGAGGCCTGGGCCACGGCGTTCGCCACCGGGCACGCGACAGCCCACGAGATCGACCAGGTGGGGATTGTGGCGGCGATGCGGACGGCTGCGTTACGGGCCCTCGAGGCCATCGGTGTTCGCCCGGACGCGATCCTCTTGGACGGATCGCACGATTACCTGAGCGCTGCCCGGCAGGGCATGCTCTTCGAGTCGCCCGATCACCGCGAACTCCCTCCGGTGACGATGGTCGTCCGAGGTGATCAACAGTGCACCGGGATCGCGTGCGCCAGCATCATTGCCAAATGCACGCGCGATGACATCATGCGCGAGATGGCGCGTGAGTTCCCCGCCTACGAATGGGAGCAGAACAAGGGCTACGGAAGCACCAAGCATCTGGGGGCCATCGCTGCGCACGGCCTCTCCGAGCACCATCGCGCGAGTTGGCGAGTAGCCGCCAGCAGCTGAGCGATCCACAGATCGCTATCCCCAGCAACCAGGAAGGTCTTGATCCGCGACGACGTCCGCTGGACAGTCCTGGGGTGACGGAAAACGCGGTCTCCCGGCCTACATCCCCTTCCCCGGCTCCCAAGGATGCGTTGGGGGCCTATGGCGAGGGACTCGCCGCGGAATTCCTCAGGGGCCAGGGCATGGTCATCCTGCATCGGAATTGGCGATGTGATGCCGGTGAGATCGATGTCGTTGCCCGGGATGGCGACGCTCTCGTCATCTGCGAGGTGAAGACCCGTCGATCCATCTCGCATGGAACGCCGCTCGAGGCCGTGGGGCGCCGCAAGCTGGGCAAGTTACGACACTTGGCACTCCGGTACGTGACCGAGCAGCGCATCGGGCCACGTGTGATTCGTTTCGACGTCGTCGGAGTGATCCAGCCCTGGGATGGTCCACCTATCGTCCAGTACGTGCGAAACGTCTGACATGGGCCTCGCGCGAGCGTGTGGTGCCGTTCTCGACGGCGTGCTCGGAGTACCGATCGACATCGAAGTGCACGTGGGTCACGGTTTGCCGTCGGTGGGCATCGTCGGTCTACCCGGTGCGTCCGTCAACGAGGCTCGGTGGCGGATCCGCAGTGCGATTCACAATGCGGGTCACGCGTGGCCCGACTCACGTGTAACCGTCAGCCTCGCGCCGTCCGAGTTGCCAAAGCATGGTGCCAGCCTGGACCTTCCGATGGCTCTTGCGATTCTTGCCGCCTCGGGTCGAGTTCCGGTGGAGACCCTCGCGGGTGTAGGTCTGATCGGTGAACTCGCGCTCGATGGCGGTGTCCGGCCCGTGCGCGGTGCGCTGTCACTTGCACTGAGCCTCATCGACCGCGGTTGTCGGAGCGTGATCGTCCCGCGTGGAAATTCCATGGAGTGCGGCGTGCTGCCCGGTATCGAGGTCTTCAGCGTGGAATCCCTGGCCGCCACGCTCCGCACCCTTGCCGGCGAGGGTGAGCCGATCCGTGTCGATCTCGCCCATCGCGAGGACACGCAGGACCACCTCGACCTCGGGGACGTGCAGGGTCAGTCGCAGGCCCGATGGGCCCTGGAGATCGCAGCGGCGGGGGGTCATCACCTCCTCCTCGTGGGCAATCCCGGTGTCGGCAAGACCATGCTGGCGGAGCGACTCCCCGGGCTACTCCCGGATCTCGACGATGATGCCTCCCGCGAAGTGACCGCGATCCACTCCGTCGCGGGGCTGACGAGTGATCGCATGGTCTTCCGACCGCCCTTCCAGGCCCCTCACTGCAGTGCGTCCTCCGCCGCGGTGCTCGGTTCCGTTCGGCGATCCGGGGTGGTACCGGGTGCCGTCACATTGGCCCACCGCGGAGTTCTCTTTCTCGACGAGGCACCCGAATTCGATCGCGATGTCCTCGAAGGCCTACGCCAACCCATGGAGTCCCGCACCATTGCGATTCACCGTGCGGGATGGCTGGGCTCACTCCCCGCAGACGTCCAGATGGTTCTCGCCGCCAACCCCTGCCCGTGCGGGCATTACAACCAGGCGCTCCAGGACACGTGTGCGTGCACATCCGAGCGCATCCGGGCTTATCAGTCGCGAATCTCGGGTCCCGTACGGAGCCGCCTGGACATCGGCGTGAACATGCACGCCCTCGGCACTGCGTCACTCGGATCGGAAGACACGAGAGTCGTACGCGATCGAGTGTTGGACGCACGTGCCCGTGCCACCGATCGGCTCGACAGATTCGGAGTCAGACTGAACTGCCGAGTCCCGGGTAGAGCCCTCACCGGGGAACTCGGTGTTGATCCTGCAGCGCAGGACGCGGTCGCAGCACTTGCCGAGCGCGGAATGCGAGGACTCCACCGGTGTCTCCGGGTCGCCTGGACCATCGCCGATCTCCGTGCCCATCCGCGCCCCACCCGTGATGACATCGAGGAGGCGGTCGACTTCTACCGCACCGCGCAACACGTGGGAGCGCCGTGAAGCACACCGATATCGATCCATGGTGCACCGATGAGCGCCGCGCACGTTTCGCGCTGGCCCATCTGTGTGATCCGGCCGACGCAGTGATCGACGCCTCCTGCGCTCGACAGGGGGCACCGGCGACCCTCGCTCGATTGCTGGGCGGAGGGATTCCGCACCGTGATCGGGAGGTGTACGGGCTTCGGTGGCACCGATGTGACCTCGACACGGAGCATGATCGAGCCACGGAACTCGGTGTGCGGTGGGTAACGAGGGGAGACCCGGAATGGCCCCGGGGTCTCGACGACGTCGGCGTCGTGGCCCCGCATGTCCTCTGGGTGCGCGGCCACGCGAACCTCGCTTCGGCCTGTGATCTCTCGCTTGCCATGGTGGGGGCGCGTGCCTGCACGCACTATGGGGCCGATGTCGCGCGGGCGTGGGCTGCAGAACTTGCGGCATCGGGGGTGACGATCGTTTCTGGGGGAGCATTCGGAATAGACGCTGCAGCTCATCGCGGCGCCCTGGCCGTGGGAAAGACTCTTCTCGTCACCGCGGGAGGGATCGACAGTCCCTACCCTCGCGCACACGAAGGTCTCTTCGATGCTGTGGTCGAACGCGGATGCGTGGTGTCCGAGAGCCCACTCGGATCCTCCGTGCGTCGAGCCAGGTTCCTCACCCGGAACAGGGTGATCGCCGCCATTGCCCGGGTGACTCTCGTCGTGGAGGCAGCGCATAGATCCGGGTCACTGAGCACCGCACGTCATGCCGCGGAGTTGGGGCGGACGGTGGTGGCCGTCCCGGGGCCGGTGACCTCAGCGCTGTCCCACGGGTGTCATGGGCTCGTGATCGATCGTCGCGCGGAGTTGGTGACCGGGGTGCGCGATGTGTTGTCGTTTCTGATCGGCGGTCAGACCCCGGAACTCTCCGGCACGTCGGGCCGTCTCTCCGCGTCGCAGAGGACGCTGCTCGATGCCCTTCCGGATTCGGGTGGGGCGAACGTGGACGACCTCATCGTCGCGAGTGGTCTGTCGCGGGAGCAGGTGGAGTGCACGATCCAAGAACTGACGAGCATGATGCGTGTTCTCGGCAGCGGAGATTCGTGGTCACGGCATCCGGGGTGACTTGAGCACCAGGCGTGGGTGCAAGAAGTGGAGCGGGTCCCGGTAGCGCCCGTCCGCCCGCACACCCAGATGCAGGCATGTGCAGGCACCGTGGCGTGCACCGAGTCGGCCGATGACGTCTCCGGCCCGTACCACCGCGCCCGGTGGGACTGCGGCATGGACCGGCTGGTAACTGGTGGTCACCGGGCCGTTGCGGATGGTGACCGTGGGAACGCCGGCCACCAGCCCTGCGAACCTGACCGTGCCCGCATGGGCAGCCCGGATGGGGCTGTCGACCACGGACTCGATATCGATACCCCGATGTCCGGGCCCGAAGGCGTGCTCGGGGGCGTGGAATGGGGCAACCACCGGGCCGGAAACCGGCCAGATCCAGACGAGCGAGGCGAGAAGTGCGGCGACGGGCATGGGGATAACCGTGCCCGAATATGCGGGCGCTCGGGGCCGTCGGGGGATCGCCGCGGTCGGGAGCACGCCCTGTGGAGGAGGGTCCGAGCCGACGCCGTAGACTCGGATGGCCCCTTCGGGGGTGCACCACATATTTCGCGTGGCCCGAGCCGAAAGGCCTGGATGCCCCAGCGGTCCTCCTCGGAGGTGCGGGCGACAGGGGCCACCAGGGGTCGTCCCGCCGGGGCGATCGTCAACCGTTGCCCTGCTCCGGTGGGGCCACACGGGCGCGAGCCCGAGGGAGTTCGTCATGGCTGTCGTCACCATGCGCCAGTTGCTCGAGAGCGGTGTCCACTTCGGTCACCAGACTCGACGCTGGAATCCGAAGATGAAGCGCTTCATCTTCACCGAACGCAATGGCATTTACATCATCGATCTGCAGCAGTCGCTGTCCTACATCGATCGGGCGTACGAGTACGTCAAGGAAACCGTCGCCCACGGCGGCACCATCATGTTCGTGGGGACGAAGAAGCAGGGGCAGGAGGCCATCGCCGAGCAAGCTGCTCGGGTGGGGATGCCCTACGTGAATCAGCGGTGGCTCGGCGGACTGCTCACCAACTTCAGTACGGTCCATAAGCGTCTCCAGCGCCTCAAGGAGCTCGAAGAGATCAACTTCGATGATGTGTCCGGATCCGGCATGACCAAGAAGGAACTGCTGATGATGCGGCGCGAGAAGGAGAAACTCGAGCGCACACTCGGCGGCATCCGCGACATGGCGAAGATTCCCTCCGCGATCTGGGTCGTCGACACCAAGAAAGAACACATCGCCGTGGGCGAGGCGCGGAAACTGGGTATCCCGGTTATCGCGGTACTCGACACCAACTGCGATCCCGACGAAGTCGACTTCCCGATTCCCGGAAACGACGACGCGATCCGCTCTGTCGCTCTCTTGACTCGGGTGATCGCGGATGCGGTCGCGGAGGGTCTCATTGCACGAGCCGGCGTTGCTACCGGAACGGTCGCGGAGGAGCCCCTGGCTGAATGGGAGCGCGAGCTGCTGACCGGAAGTGCGGCCGTGGAATCCACGGACGACACCCCCAAGGAATAGATCACACCAGGGGCGCGCAGCGCCCGAGTGGAAAGGCTGAACATGACGACCATCAGCGCGGCTGACGTGAAGCGCCTGCGTGACATCACCTCTGCCGGGATGATGGAGTGCAAGAAAGCCCTCGAGGAGAGCGGTGGTGACTTCGACAAGGCCGTCGAGATCCTCCGGATCTCTGGAGCGGCGAAGGCGGCCAAGCGTGGCGCCGAGCGCACCGCGTCGAACGGCCTCGTCGCTGCGGAAGGCAACGCACTCATCGAGTTGCTCTGCGAGACGGACTTCGTCGCCAAGAGCGAGGATTTTCAGGCCCTTGCCGGCGCGATCGCGTCGGTGGCCAGCAGTGGTCAACTGGGTGACCCTGAGGCTCTGCTCGCCGCGGGCCTACCCAGTGGGCGCACCGTCGCCGAGGGGATCTCGGATCTGGCCGGGGTCATCGGAGAGAAGCTCGAACTCGGTCGCGTCGCCGTCGTAGCCGCACCGTCCACCGTCTATCTCCATCGTCGGGCCTCGGACCTACCCCCCCAGGTCGGCGTCCTCGTCTCCTACTCCGGTGACGAGGAGGTTGCGCGCGGGACAGCGATGCAGATTGCGGCGATGCGACCGCACTATCTGTCCCGCGACGATGTTCCTGTCGAGACTGTGGAGAACGAGCGTCGGATCGCCGAGGCAACGGCGAAGGAGGAGGGAAAGCCCGAGGCTGCCCTCCCCAAGATCGTTGAAGGTCGCGTCAACTCGTTCTTCCGTGACACGGTGCTCCTCGAGCAGGCCAGCGTCGTCGACAACAAGAAGACCGTGGCCCAGGTCCTGGCCGATGCCGGGACGCAGATCACGGCGTTCGCCCGCTTCGAACCCGGCCAGGCCTGAGCGGACGGGGCCATGGGACCAGGGTCGATTCAGCCGACGCTCGAGGGCACTATCGACACCTGGCCGGCTGCTCCTGAGGGAGGCTGGAAGCGAGTCCTGCTCAAGCTGAGCGGTGAAGCGTTCGCGGGTGGCGGCGGCCTCGGGGTCGACCCCGATGTCGTGGCATCCATTGCTCGCCAAATTGCGGGGGTCGTGCGTTCGGGCACGCAGGTGGCGGTCGTGATCGGCGGGGGCAACTACTTCCGCGGAGCACAGCTGTCCGACCGTGGGATGGACCGTGCGCGCGCGGACTACATGGGCATGCTCGGTACCGTGATGAACTGCCTCGCCCTTCAGGACTTTTGTGAGAAGGCTGGGGTAGAGACGCGGGTGCAGACGGCAATCGCCATGGGGCAGGTGGCTGAGCCATATATCCCGCGCCGCGCCATCCGTCACCTTGAGAAGGGTCGCGTGGTCATCTTCGGCGCAGGGCTCGGCCAGCCGTACTTCTCCACGGACACCACAGCGGCCCAGCGCGCCCTGGAAGTAGGCGCGGAAGTGGTACTCATGGCCAAGGGTGTCGATGGCGTCTACGACGCCGACCCCCGCACCCATCCTGAGGCGCGCAAGTTCGACGTTCTCAGCCCCTCCGAGGTCCTCCAGAGAAACCTGAAGGTGGCGGATGCCACCGCGATCTCGCTCTGCCAGGACAACGGTCTCCCGATCGTGGTCTTCAACTTGCTCGTCGAGGGGAACATCGCAAGAGCGGTTCGAGGAGAACGGATCGGGACGTTAATCTCCCAATAACGGTCGTGAAGGGAAGCTGGCAATGAGCGAAGAGATCGATCTGACGCTGCTCGAAGCGGCGGAGAAGATGGACAAGGCGATTGAGGTGGCTCGCGAAGATTTCGCCACCATCCGTACCGGGCGCGCCAATCCCGCAATGTTCAACAAGATCCTCGTTGACTACTACGGAACTCCGACCCCGATCAATCAACTGGCCTCCTTTCAGACCCCCGAGGCACGGATGATCATCATCACCCCCTACGACAAGGGTGCTTCGGCGGGAATCGAGAAGGCACTGCGGGAAAGTGATCTAGGCATCAACCCCACCACGGACGGTGCGATCATCCGCGTGGTTCTCCCGCAGCTGACGGAGGAGCGACGCAAGGAGTACATCAAGGTCGCGCGAACGAAAGCAGAGGACTCGAGGATCTCCATCCGGAATATCCGTCGCAACGCCAAGGACACCTTGGACCGGCTGCAGAAGGATGGAGACGCGGGCGAGGACGATGTACGCCGCGCTGAGAAGGCCCTGGATGATCTGACCCACAAGCATGTGGAGCATGTGGATGAAATCCTGAAGCACAAAGAAGCAGAACTGCTCGAGGTCTGACGTGACGGAAACCAGTTCCGGCTCGCGCGCGGGGCGGAATCTCCCCGCGGCCATCGCCTCGAGTGTGGTTCTCGGTGCCCTCGTCCTCGTGAGCCTCTTCACTCAGAAGTGGTTGTTCGTCGTAGTAGTGATCGCGGCGCTTGTCATCGCCAGTCGTGAGTTGGTGAGCGCTTTCCAGGGTGCGGGTATCCGTATCGCGCGCACACCCGTCTATTCGGCAGCCGTGATCCTCCCCGCGGTGGCGTACGTCTGGGGGACTACCCTGCAATTGGTCGTTCTGGGTGTGTCCGTTCTCCTCTCGATGCTCTGGCGGATCCGTCGTGGATTCGAGGGCTACGTCAAGGACACTGCCGCGACAATCTTCACCATCGTCTACCTGCCCTTCATGGCGGGCTTCCTTATGTTGACCCTGGCTGCGGACGACGGCCCGGTGCGGGTCGTTGTGTTCATCCTGCTGACCATGGGTAACGATGTCGGTGGATACGCGGTGGGCGTTCTCTTCGGGCGGCACCCGATTGCCAAGGAGATCAGCCCGAAGAAGTCGTGGGAGGGGCTTGCAGGATCCTTCGTGGTCCAGGCGGTCGTCGGCGCTCTGACCTTTACCTACCTGCTCGACGCAGCGTGGTGGCAGGGAGTGATCGCGGGGCTTGTCCTGACGGTCACCGCCACTGCGGGCGACTTCGCCGAGAGCGCGCTGAAGCGAGACCTCGGCGTCAAGGACATGGGAAGGCTGTTGCCCGGCCACGGCGGCATGATGGACCGGCTCGATTCCCTCGTCCCCAATGCCTTCGCATCCTGGGCGCTGTTCACCCTCTTCCTGGGCTCCGGCCT
>JBEIHR010000008.1:0-36000 GCA_040381195.1 Rubricoccaceae bacterium | reverse complement strand
TGTCATGGTCGTGGGTCGCGCTGGACCCGAGGATCGCCTCAGTCAGGCGCAGGGGATGTAGACTGCTCAGCAGCCAGTGCGTGTGCGGGTCCGCCGGATCGTCGAGATCGAGAAGCACACCCTCTCGGCACGCCCATGGGCGGATTCCGAGAAATATGGGTCCGGGTGGGGTGAGCAGTGTGCTGCGCATCTGAGCGGAGTCCAAGGCGTGTACACCGCGCACAGAGTCCCGTGGCAGGAATACGCGATCGACACAGATGCCGGTATCGGTTACTGCGATGTTCGACAGAGTCACCGCCACGCCGAGGACGATGAGAAGGGCGCACAGGATCAGCGTGGTGAGTCCCCACACCGGACCGAGTGCGAACGCCAGGGCCCAGGCGAGCATTCCTGCACATCCGAACATGAGGATCCACACCCAGACGGCCGGCCAGAGTCGCTCTCGGTACGCCATACACATCCTCACTAGAGTCCACGTGCGCCCCGAGCGGGGTGCCTCCGGAAGGGGACCCGTGGACGTGCGCCTGCTCGTGGAGCGTCTCCATCCTCGCGCAGTTCTCCCCGAGCGTGCCCATCCGGGCGACGCCGGGCTCGATCTGCGTTCCGTCGAAAGCCTCCTCCTGGGTCCCGGCGAGCGCGCTGACGTAGGTACGGGTCTTGCGATTGCCCTCCCGCCGGGCTTCGTCGGCCTGATCCACCCGCGCTCGGGCTTGGCCCTTCGGCACGGTGTGACCGTGGCGAACGCGCCGGGCACGATTGATGCCGGCTATCGCGGGGAAATCCGCGTGATCCTCGTCAACCTCGGAGGCGAGGGCTGGCGGTGCGAGGCCGGCGACCGTATTGCGCAGTTACTCATTGCCGCGATCGAGACGCCCCGCATCGTCGAGGTGTCCACTCTGCCGGGCAGTGGACGAGGGGACTCGGGATTCGGGTCCACGGGCCTGCGATAGTGGTCTCGTGACCGACAGTCTTCGGCCTACGGGTCCGCGCGATATTCACGATGTCGATCCGAGTGACATCACGGATCGCACCAGCCTCGGATCGATGATCGTTCCAGCGATCCCGGGCCTGCAGGTGCAAGTTCAGGCGGATCAGAACACCGGGGTCATCACTCAGGTCACCTTCGCGCTTCCCACCGGGGCCGTGCAGGTGCACCCGTACGCCGCGCCGCGCAGCGGGGGCTTGTGGGAAGACGTCCGCGCGCAGTTGAAATCGTCGATCAATGCGGCTGGGGGGCTCGTCGAAGAGCGGGATGGGCCCTTCGGAGTCGAATTGATGGCCCAGGTGAAAGATGACAACGGTGCTCTGCAACCGGCCCGATTCGTAGGGGTCGAGGGTGTCCGTTGGTTCGTCCGGGGGGTATTCATCGGGGGAGCGGCGCGTGACCCCCAGTCCGCACAAGAACTTGAGGACGCATTCCGGGAGGTCATCATCGTGCGTGGCGACGCGGCGCTACCGGTGGGTGCTCCACTGCCTCTGCGGATGCCGAACTCGCCGTCTGAGCCCGTCGCCGCGCCGCCCGACCCTTTCGTCCGGGGTCCCGAAATCACCGAGACCCGATGAGGCGGATGGATTCCTCATTCACGTCCGTGAGTGCGTGCCAGGCGGGAAGCGTGGTCGAGGTATCCGGCGTTATCTCGAGCGTGTGTCTTCCCCCCGTGCACGGGACTCCCACCCTGGAGATCGATGTCTCCGATGACACGGGACGACTCACCGTGGTGTGGCTCGGACGGCGAGCTATCCCGGGGATCGAGGTAGGCCGGCGCATCGTCGTCAAGGGGCGACTGACACATGGCGGGGCTCGCCCCGTGATCTACAACCCCACGTATCGATTACGCCCACAGGAGGTAACTAGTGGCTGAGGCCGAAGGGGAGTCCCGCGAGGACCTCCATGCGGAGCGACTCATCCTGGATCGTGCGATCGGCGGGTGGCGGGGAATGCTGGACTCCGGTCTGCCGACCGCGATCTTCATCACGGCGTACACGCTGACCGGCCAACAATTGCCTATCTCGCTGGTAGCGGCGGTAGCCGTGGCACTCGCGCTAGCCCTGGTGCGGTTGATCCAGCGCAAAAGCCTGCAGCAGGTGCTGGCAGGACTCGCGGGGGTTGTCATCGCCGCGGCCTTCTCTGCTTTCACCGGGCGCGCTGAGGACTTCTTCCTTCCAGGGGTCATCACCAATGCGGTGTACGGGACCGCATTCCTCATCTCGATCGTCGTGGGCTGGCCGCTGCTCGGTGTCATCGTCGGGCTCCTCACGGGCCAGGGGATTACGTGGCGAACCTCCCGTGACCTGCGGAGGGTGTTCGCGGCCGCGTCCTGGATCTGGGTGGGACTTTTCTTCGGGCGCCTCGTCGTTCAAGTCCCGCTGTACCTGGGCGGGGAGGTTGAACTGCTCGGAGTCGTGCGGATCGTTCTCGGGTGGCCTGCTTTCATAGCGGCCGCATACATCACGTATCGCGTCTTGGCACCCACGTACCGTCAGATGCGGGACAAGTCGAATCAGGCGTGACCGAGAAGCCGTTGCAGTGCTGGCTCCTGATCCGGAACGGCAACGAAGAGCAATTCGTCCCCGACTTCGAGGGGGTCATCCGGTGACGGCGTGATCACGTGCGGGCCGCGAACGATGGCTACGAGCGCTGTGTCGGGTGGCCACTCTTGATCGCCCACGCGTCCACCTACCACCGGAGAGTCGACCGACAAGGTGATTTCCACCAGATTGGCCTCGCCCTGGCGGAAAGTGAAGAGACGCACGAGGTCGCCCACGCTTACCGCCTCCTCAACCAGGGCCGACAGCATGCGCGGGGTGGAGACGGCGACGTCAACGCCCCACGACGCATCGAACATCCACTCGTTCTTGGGATGGTTCACCCGAGCTACGACGCGGGGGACTCCATACTCGGTCTTCGCGAGGAGAGACACGACAAGATTCACCTTGTCGTCACCCGTGGCCGCGACAACGACCTGGCACTGAGTCAGCTCCGCCTCCTCCAATGCCGAAATTTCGCACGCATCGGCGAGCAAGGCCGATGCCCCTTCGACCACACCAGGCCGCGCCAACTGCGGATCCTTGTCGATCAAGAGGACCGAGTGACCGTTCGAGACGAGTTCGCGCGCGATGGCGCGACCCACCTTTCCGGCACCAGCGATGACCACCTTCACTGTGTCGGACCCTTCTCGCATACGGACTCCACGAAGGAACGGTCCGCCGGAGCGAGGAGTAGGTGCACAAGGTCACCCTGTTGCAGAACCGTGTCGGCATCGGGCAGGAATGCGGCCCCATAGCGGGTGAGGAATCCGAGGCGTGCGGGAATTGCTGCTTCGAGATCAGTCGTCCGGCGACCCAGCCAGGAAGAACCGACATGGACCTCCGCCAGCATCATGGTTCCGCTTGCGTCCACATACTCGGGAGCGGCGCCGGATGGCAGGAGCTGTCGCGTGATCTGGCCTGCCGTCCATGACACGGTGGCGACCGTGGGGATACCCAGGCGCTCGTACACCTCGGCGCGACCCGGGTCGTAGATCCGCGCCACTACGTGGGGAACACCGTACGTCTCGCGGGCGACGCGAGCCGAGAGGATGTTCGTGTTGTCACCACTGCTCACCGCAGCAAATCCGTGGGCCCTGGTGATCCCTGCACTCTCCAAGGTCTCGCGGTCGAAGCCGATTCCGGTCACGGTGGTGCCCGTGAAGCTCTCACCCAAGCGACGGAACGCCTTCGCGTCCATGTCAATGACCGCCACCGAGTGACCCTGATCGTCGAGCCGGTGTGCCAGCAACGACCCGACGCGCCCGCAGCCGAGGATCACGATGTGCACGACGCACACGCTACACGCGGTACGGGGAGGTCTAGTGTGTGGCAACGTGTCCGTCGCCGATGGGTTGAAGCGACTGTTCGTGGGTCGCGCATTGCGCAGTGAGCACCTGGGTCACACCCTGCTGCCCAAGCGCATCGCACTACCCGTCTTCGCGAGTGACGCCCTGTCCTCGAATGCCTATGCCACACAAGAGATCCTGATTGTCCTGACACTCGGGGGTGTCTCCCTCCTCGCGTACGGACCCTGGATCGCGATTGCGGTCGTAGTCCTCTACTTCACAGTCATCGCCTCGTACCGGCAGAACGTTCGCGCGTACCCGAGCGGAGGAGGCGACTACGAGACCGTCTCTACGAACCTGGGCCCTCGGTGGGGGGTCTTGGTTGCCAGTGCACTGCTGATTGATTACGTCCTGACGGTCGCCGTCTCGGTCTCAGCGGCGATAGCGAATCTGGGCTCCACCTTCCAGTTCGTCAGCGACCACAACGTCTGGTTCGCCGTGGGCACGGTCGTGCTCATCACGGTGATCAACCTCCGCGGTGTGAAGGAATCGGGGTCGTTCTTCGCAATCCCGACGTACTTGTTCATCGCAAGCGTGTTCATCATGATCGGAACCGGAATCTTCAGAATCCTCCGGGGCGACGAGATGCTGGCCGAGAGTGCCGCGTGGGAGGTGATTCCCGACTCCGCATTCGCCGGGTTCGCCCTGGCGTTCCTTCTCGCTCGAAGCTTCTCGTCCGGAACCACGGCTCTCACCGGAATCGAGGCGGTCGCCAACGGAGTGCCACAATTCCGCGAGCCGAAATCGAAGAACGCCGCCACGACCCTCCTGCTGCTCGGTGTCCTTTCGATGGCAATGTTCGTGGGGATCACGTGGCTGGCACTCACGACTCAGGTGAAAGTGACCGAGTCGGACGCCAGTCTGATCGGGCTGCCGGAGGGCCAGGCTCAGAAGACGGTGATCGTCCAGATCGCAGGTGCCGTATTCGGGAACCAGATTTGGGCGGTTATCGCGATGGCAATGGTGACCGCGCTCATCCTGGCCCTCGCTGCCAACACGGCCTTCAACGGCTTTCCCGTACTCGGTTCAATTCTGGCCCGGGACGGCTACCTTCCCCGGCAATTGCACACACGCGGAGACAGACTCGCGTACAGCAACGGCATTCTCACCCTTGCGCTGTTGGCGATCATCCTGATCATCGTGTATCAGGCCGACGTCACGGGATTGATTCAGCTCTACATCATCGGGGTGTTCACCGCGTTCTCGCTCAGTCAGTTCAGCATGATCCGGCACTGGAATCGAGCCCTGCGGAGTGCATCGGGTTCGGAGCGAGCGCAGATGGTCCGATCGCGATTGATCAACGGCTTTGGATTCGTGCTCACTTCCCTGGTCCTCGTGATCGTTCTCGCGACGAAGTTCACCCGAGGTGCATGGATCGTCGTCGTGGCCATGCCCATTCTCGTTTTCGTGATGTGGTCGATTCAGCGCCACTATGCCCGAGTTCGAGTCGAGCTGTCGACTACGAACGCCGACAAGATGGTCTTGCCGGCACGCGTGCACTCACTCGTGCTCATCTCCAAGATTCACAAGCCAACCCTCCGGGCGTTGGCCTACGCGCGAGCGACGCGGCCAACGGTCTTGGAGGCGGTCACCGTCAATGTGGACCCTGGGGACACGAGGGAGTTGGTGGCGGAGTGGTCTCGGCGGGAGATCCCGGTGACGCTGCGAGTCCTTGACTCCCCATTCAGGGAAGTAACGAGGCCGATCATCGACTACGTGCGCTCCATCCGTACGGACAATCCGCGAGACCTGATCACCGTGTTCATACCTGAATATGTTGTGGGTCACTGGTGGGAGCAACTCCTCCACAATCAGTCCGCGCTTCGCCTGAAGAGTCGCCTGTTGTTCATGCCGAACGTCATGGTGACCAGCGTGCCGTGGCAGTTGGAATCCAGCGACGCGCGTTCCCCTGACAGTGAGTGATCCCGAGGCCGAGCTCATTCTCGGTAAGTGGGTGACGGGTGGCGTGTGCCTCGCGCATGCTGACAGCCAGACCTGGCTCGTGAGGTTCGGCATCCCCGGTGAACGAGTCCGCGTGGCAGTGACCCGACGTGCGCGAGGTGTTGTGTATGCAGATGTCATCGAGGTGCTGAAGGCTTCTCCCGAACGAACCGATCCACCGTGTCGTTACTTCGGGCCCGGACTGTGCGGTGGGTGCGATCTTCAGCACGTAGCTCTTGACGAGCAGCGCAGGGCCAAGCGAGCTGTGGTGCTCGACTGTCTCGTTCGGCTCGGTGGCGTAGACCGTGAGGATGCGGAGGCGCGCACCGCCGAGACGTCATGGATACCTACGGTGGAATCGGGGCTTCGATGGCGGACGCGCATGAGCGCGGTTCGCGTGGCGGATGGGATCGGCATGCGTCCGGCGCGCTCTCACGCCCTGATCGACGTCACCGATTGCGTGATCACCGACGAGAAGGTGTGCACGACGGTTACGCGGGCCTTGGAGCCGGGGGTGGAGTTTCGCGCTGCTCTCGGCAGCGATGGGGCAGTCGGGGTCGACTACGCAGGACATGCCTCGCGCGTCACGGAGTCAGTGCGTACGGCTCGAGGGACGCTGGCCTGGTCCTTACCGGTGGGGGTGTTCTGGCAGGTCCACCGCGGGTTCCCGCAGTTCCTGGGAGACACCGTCATCGGGCTCGCGGAAACCACGTCGGAGGACGAATGGTGGGACCTGTTCGCCGGTGCCGGATTGCTCACGGCCTTCCTAGACGGAGCCGGTGTCTCCCGCGTGCATTCCGTGGAGTCGGATCCCCGCGCCTCGAAGGCGGCCCGGCGGACATTCCATGACCGCCCGGGAGTCATCCTCCACACTGCCGAAGTCGAAGCATGGCTAGGGACCCAGTCACGCCCGCCGGATGGTGTCGTCGTGGATCCTCCCCGGAGAGGGTGCGGTCCCAGGGTGATCGGGACATTGGTGTGCCTCCGCGTTCCCAAGATTGTGTACGTAGCGTGCGATCCCGCTGCATTTGCTCGCGACATCCGGGAGCTTCGCGCAGGTGGCTATCGACTGATCCGCGTCGTACCCATCGATGCCTTTCCCATGACCCAGCATGTCGAGACCGTGGCGTTGCTCGTCCACGGGGATCGGTAATCTTGTCGTCTCAACGTGATGGAGGACTGGTGACTCACCCCGATTCATTCAAGGCCCGTACGACCATGCGCGTCACGGGCGAGGACGTCGAGGTGTTCCGGATTTCGGCGGTCCCGGGGTCGGACACGCTTCCCTTCACCCACAAGATCCTTCTGGAGAACCTTCTCCGCACGGAGGATGGCGCGAACGTCACCCGGGAGACGATCGCTGCCTTGGGCATGTGGGATCCCGAGAGTGAACCCTCCGAGGAGATCCAGTTCACGCCCGCGCGTGTCGTGATGCAGGACTTCACCGGTGTCCCGGTCGTCGTTGATCTGGCCACGATGCGGGAGGCAGTTGCCGATCTGGGTGGAGACCCCTCAAAGATCGAGCCCCTTGCACCATCCGAATTGGTGATCGATCACTCCGTCATCGCAGACTTCTTCGGCTCGGCCGATGCGGAGCTGCGCAACGTCGAACTCGAGTACGAGCGAAATCGCGAGAGGTACCAGTTCCTGCGTTGGGGACAGGCAGCCTTCGAGGAGTTCAAGGTGGTCCCCCCGGGGACGGGAATCGTGCATCAGGTCAATATCGAGTCGCTCGCGCGCGTCGTGATGGTCCGCCGCGGACAGGCCTATCCCGACACCGTCGTGGGAACTGATTCCCACACGACCATGGTCAATGGTCTGGGTGTCCTTGGTTGGGGCGTTGGCGGGATCGAGGCAGAAGCAGCGATGCTCGGCCAACCAGTGTCGATGCTCATCCCTCGGGTTGTTGGCTTCAAACTCACCGGCCAACTGCCCGAAGGGGCGACCGCAACGGATCTCGTTCTCACGATCACGCAGATGCTGCGCAAACACGGCGTGGTTGGCAAGTTCGTCGAGTTCTATGGCGACGGCGTCACGCACGTCCCACTCGCTAACCGCGCAACCATCGGAAACATGAGCCCCGAGTACGGCAGCACTGTCGCAATCTTCCCCATCGATGACGCAACACTGGACTATCTGCGGCTCACAGGCCGTGATGAGACACACATTCGGTGTGTGGAGGAGTACGCCCGCGCGCAGGGCCTCTGGCATGACCCGACCCGCGAGCCGCGCTACTCCGAATATGTTGAGCTCGACCTTTCAACGGTGCAGCCGAGCCTCGCGGGTCCTCGGCGGCCCCAGGATCGCGTCCTGCTCTCGGAAGCTCGCACCTCTTTTCGGAGTGCGGTCGCGGATTTCACCAGCACCCCGGCCGCTCAGGTGGAGACCGCGATCAACGGTGAGCCGGTGGCCGTAGGCCACGGGGCGGTCGTGGTCGCGGCCATTACGTCCTGCACGAATACGAGCAATCCCTCGGTGATGATTGCAGCGGGACTGGTCGCGAAGGCTGCCGTGGAGCGCGGGCTCTCCCGGAAGCCGTGGGTGAAGACCACCCTGGCTCCCGGATCCAAGGTTGTGACGGACTACTACGACCGTGCCGGTCTCACTCCGTATCTCGACAAGCTCGGTTTCGACATCGTCGGCTACGGATGCACCACCTGCATCGGAAACTCAGGACCGCTGATCCCGGAAGTCAGTGCCGCTGTGAACCAGGCAGATCTCGCGGTGGTGTCCGTGCTGAGCGGAAACCGCAACTTCGAGGGCCGGATCAACCCCGATGTGAAGATGAACTACCTGGCCTCTCCGCCACTTGTGGTCGCCTACGCCATCGCGGGGACCATGGATATCGATCTCCTCACAGAACCGCTCGGGAATGATCCGAACGGTACGCCGGTCATGCTGTCGGACATTTGGCCATCTGCCTCCGAGGTTCAGAGCGTCATCGACTCCACCATCACACCGGAGATGTTTCTGTCCCGGTATCGAGACGTCTTCTCGGGAGACGATCGCTGGCGCTCTCTGGACACTCCGGAAGGGGAGCTCTTCACCTGGGACCCGGCTTCGACATACGTGCGCAAGCCTCCGTACTTCGACGGAATGCAGCCGCAACCCTCGCCGGTCCGGGACATCCACGGCGCACGAGTCCTCGCCGTCCTCGGGGACTCCGTGACGACCGATCACATCTCACCGGCGGGCTCCATCAAGGTCGACAGCCCGGCCGGCGCCTATCTGATCGCCCACGGGGTCGATCGGAAGGACTTCAACTCATATGGTTCGCGCCGCGGCAATCACGAGGTGATGATTCGAGGCACCTTCGCCAATATCCGTTTACGTAACCGAATGGTCGAGGGCGTCGAGGGTGGCTTCACGTTGGACCTCACGCGGCCGGACACGCCCATCGTGCCGATTTTCGACGCCGCTGAAGCGTATGCGGCGGCGGATACGCCACTGGTCATTCTGGCGGGAGCCGAGTATGGATCGGGCTCGAGCCGCGACTGGGCGGCGAAAGGAACCGCGCTTCTCGGTGTGCGAGCAGTTATTGCCGAGTCCTATGAGCGCATCCATCGTTCGAATCTGATCGGCATGGGCGTCCTCCCGCTGCAGTTTCGAGCAGGTGAGAGCGCGCAGACCCTCGGACTATCGGGACTCGAGGTCTTCGATATCACGGGTATCGAACACTTGAACGACGGGAGGACCCCCCGAGTTGTCCAGGTGCGCGCCCATGCTGGTGACGGCAGCGTTATCGACTTCGCGGCCGACGTCCGAATCGACACCCCGGGTGAGGCGGACTACTACCGAAACGGGGGCATCCTTCCTTTTGTGCTGCGCTCACTCCTGTGACGGGCGGATGGCCACGGGATCTGGTGGGGCCGGAGCATCCGGATTTCCTCGCGCATGCACAACGGTGGCTGCTGGATCGGTCACCTCCTGAGTGGCGCACGTCGAGCCTGCGAGGTGACGTTCCCAGCCTCGCCTGGGCCGTGGCCCACCATGTCGACGGCGCACAGGAAGGAGCCCGACGTGCCTACCGGGAGGCGCGCACCCGCTTTCAGGAACCGCTCCTCACCCAGGTGCACAGCTCGCTGGAAAGCTACGGGGCCCAGTTGATCACGGTGGCGCGTGAGGTCGATCAGGTCCGGCGCGCTCTCGAGCGTCGAGCGACCTAGACTCCTGCGGGATGAGGAGGGCCATGGGGCTGTTGGAGGGGATAAGGGACCCGCGCGACGTGCGAGCCCTGGATCCGGAGCAACTCGACGATCTCGCCGCCGAGATCCGCGAGTTCCTCGTGGCCAAGGTGTCCGCCTCGGGGGGCCATCTCGGTCCGAATTTGGGCGTCGTGGAACTCTCCATCGCCCTGCACCGCGTCTTCCGTTCCCCAGAGGACATCATCATCTGGGACACCGGGCACCAGGCCTACGTTCACAAGATCTTGACCGGCCGGATCGAAGGCTTCGATCGTCTGAGGCAAACGGAAGGGTTATCCGGCTACCCGAGTCGGGCGGAGAGCCCGCACGACGTCGTCGAGAATTCCCATGCCTCCACCGCCCTGTCCTACGCAGACGGAATCGCCAAAGCATGGTCCCTTCGGGGTGTCGCATCCCAGCGCCACGTGGTAGCGGTGATCGGCGATGGAGCTCTGACCGGCGGCATGGCGTGGGAAGCCCTCAACAACATCGCGGCGAGTGACCGCCCGATGGTCATCGTGGTGAACGACAACGCACGGTCCTACAGCCCAACCATCGGTGGACTGGCCCACCATCTTGCAACGCTCCGGACCGCGCGGGGGTACGAGCGTCTACTGCAGTGGGGGAAGTCGGCAGTCCAGCGCACACCGCTCATCGGAGCCCAGCTGTATGGGGCCCTGCATGGAGTGAAGAAAGGTGCGAAGGATGTCTTGGCGCCGCAGGGAATGTTCGAGGACCTCGGTCTCAAGTACATCGGACCCATCGACGGACACGATGAAGCCGAAGTCGAATTCGCGCTGACGCGCGCCCGAGACTTCCGCGGACCCGTGATCGTTCATGTCATCACCCACAAGGGTCATGGGTACGGACCGGCCGAGAACGATGAGGCCGACCGATTCCACGGAGTCGGGGTCATCGACCCGGATACCGGGAAACCGCTCACCGTGACGGGCCCGACCTGGACCTCCGTGTTCTCCGAGGCACTCGTCAGTATCGGGGAGGAGCGTCCCGACGTCGTCGCCATCACGGCGGCGATGCTCGGCCCCACCGGGCTCGAGCCGTTTGCTCGACGGTTCCCCACACGCACGTACGACGTGGGTATTGCAGAACAGCATGCGGCTACCAGCGCGGCCGGGCTCGCCTTCGGGGGCTTCCACCCCGTTGTCGCGCTCTATGCGACATTCATCAACCGCGCCTTCGATCAAGTCCTCATGGACTGCGCCCTGCACCGCGCGGGTGTCACGTTCGTGTTGGACCGCGCCGGGGTCACGGGGGACGACGGTGCCAGCCACAACGGCATGTGGGATATGGCCCTTCTCCAGATCGTCCCGGGTCTCCGCATTGCGTGCCCGAGGGATGCTGCGTCGCTGCGCAGGTTGCTGCGCGAGGCGGTGGACGTGGCGGATGCGCCGACGGTAATCAGATTCCCGAAGGGCGCTATCGGTGAGGACATCCCCGCCATCCGGGCGCGCGGATCGGTTGATGTCGTTCACGAGAGTGGGGATGGCTCGGTTGCCGTGGTCGGTATCGGCGCGATGGTGGCCACCGCGATCCAGGTCGCTGAGCGGCTGCGCGCCCAAGGGATCGGTGTACGGGTGATCGATCCGGGATGGGTTCGCCCCTTGTCCGACGACATCGTGGAGTGCGTGGCGGATGCGCAGCTTGTTGTCACGGTCGAAGACGGTTTGCGCGAAGGTGGGATCGGTGCCGCGCTCGGACAACGCCTGCGCGATGTGGGCAGCGGACTGCCCGTGATGAACTTCGGCATTCCTTCGGAATTTCTCGACCACGCGAAGCGCAGTGAGGTCCTCACCCGGATCGGCCTTACCGCGCAGGACGTGGCTCGCGCCGTCGTGGAGCACATGGCCCGCCGCGCTGATCGTGACGAGGCGGTATCGCTACCTGGGGACTGACGCGACTCCCGGCGCCAGGAAACGCTTCCCGGTCACGCGCTCGGCCACCCCTGTGCGATCGAGATACGGCGTGAGGCCTCCCAGCCAGAAGGGCCATCCGGTCCCGAGGATCATGCAGAGATCGATGTCCTGAACGTGACCAACGACACCCTCGTCCAGCATGCGTTGGCACTCGTCGGCGAGAGCATCCAGCACACGGGTTCGAATCTGCTCCGGGGAGGACGGGGCGGTTCCCTGCTGGAACAGCGCAACCGCTTCCGGATCGAGTGATTTCGTCCCATCGGCAGACCACGTCCAGACCCCGGGCTTGCCCGAGGCGGCCAAGCGATCAAGGTTCTCCGAGGCGTAGAAGCGGTCCGGGAATGCATCGTGCATCGCGTGGGTGACATGCGACGCCACCCCGAGACCCACGAGAGAGATCAACACGAACGGACTCATGGGGAGGCCGAGGGGATCCATCGACGCGTCGGCATCCTCGAAGCTCGAACCTTCATCAACCGCGCGGGCGATTTCCGAGAGGAATCGGATGAGCAGTCGATTGACAACGAATCCCGGCGCGTCTTTGACCAACACGCACGACTTTTTGAGCGATTTCCCCACCGCGAAGGCGGTCGCCAGAGTCGCGTCATCCGTGGCGGGAGTGCGAGCGATCTCGAGAAGCTGCATGACAGCAACCGGATTAAAGAAGTGGAACCCCACCACACGCTCCGGGTGGCGGAGTCCTTCCGCCATCTGCGTCACGGACAGGGTTGATGTGTTCGTCGCAAGAACGCATTCGTCGGACACGATCGTCTCCAGGTCCGCGAACACTCGCTGCTTGAGACCGATCTCCTCGAATACGGCTTCAATGACGAAGTCGCATCCGGCGAATCCCTCGAGCCCCACATGACCCTGGACAAGCGCGTTCAGGCGATTTGCCTTGTCGGCACTGATGCGGCCCTTGGCCAACAACTTTCCAATCTCGGCGTGAACATAACCAACGCCCTTGTCGACACGCTCCTGATCCACGTCGGACATGACGATCGGAACTTCGAGGCGACGCGCAAAGAGAAGGGCGAGCTGTGAGGCCATGAGGCCAGCGCCCACGATTCCGACTTTTGTGACGGGCCGGGCGAGTGCGGGATCGGGGGCTCCGGCGGGCTTCTTGGCCCTGCGCTGCACGAGGTCGAATGCGTAGACGCTGGCGCGCATCTCATCGCCCATGACGAGGTCCGCGATGGCCTCGTCTTCAGCGGCAAAGCCCTCGTCGCGACTTCTTGTCCGTGCCGCGGCGACCAAATCGAGCGTCCGGTACGGCGCCGGCGCCGCTCCGTGGATCCGGGCGTCCACCGCAGCCCGGCCGGCATCAACGATCGCCTGCCACGCATCCGTGTCAACGTCAGGACGGACGACGGATATCCGGCCGGAGATCACGTCTGCGGCCCACGCGACGCTGCGCTCGAGGAACTCCGAAGGGGGGAAGAGCGCATCGGCCATCCCGAGCTCCACCATGGCAGCGGGGGTGAGTTGCTTATTCAGGTTCATCGGGTTCGAAACCATGACCTGGAGGGCCTTGTCGGGTCCGATGAGCCGTGGAAGCAGGTAGCAGCCACCCCAGCCCGGACCCAGGCCTAGGAAAACCTCGGGGAGGGCGAGTCCGGCCGCACCCGTGGAGACCGTTCGATAGGTGCAGTGCAGGGCGAGTTCCATGCCGCCGCCCATGGCCGCGCCGTTGACGAATGCGAATGTCGGGAAGTGGAGTTCCCCGAACTTCCTCAGGACATCGTGACCGAGCTTGGCGAACTGCTCGATCAGTGTCCGATCGCCTACGGTGCCCAACGCCGAGATGTCCGCGCCGACGGCGAATATAAATGGCTTCCCGGTCACACCGAGGCCCACGATTCCCGGCATCGTGGATACCTGGTCCACTGCCTCGGCGAGCGACCGTAGGCCTTCGGGGCCGAAGGTGCTGGGACGCGTGTGATCACGATCATTATCGAGTGTGATGAGGGCGAAGGTGCCTGTTCCGTCGGGGAGTTCGAAGGTACGGACGCGGGCGTGGGTCACCACCTCGTCCGGAAACCCCAGGGTCGCGGTACTCATGACTGATCTCCCACGCGTTCCCAGATCACCGTTCCACCCATGCCCAGGCCGATGCACATGGTGGTGATCCCGAAACGGGCGGCCGGGTTCAGCTCGAAGTCCTTGGCCAGATTGGTCATGAGTCGTATCCCCGAGGATGCGAGAGGGTGACCGACGGCAATAGCCCCACCGAGGGGATTGACCCGCGGGTCCGCGTCATCGATCTCGAAATGGTCCAGGAATGCGAGGACCTGCACCGCGAACGCCTCATTGATCTCGAAGAGATCGATGTCATCGATCGACATACCAGCGCGGGCGAGGGCCTTCTCCGTACTCGGAACAGGACCGACACCCATCACCTCGGGGTCGACACCCGCGAAGGCGTACCCCACCATGCGCATTTTCCGGGAGAGACCGAGTTCCCGAGCGGCATCGTCCGATGCGAGCAGGGCCGCCGTGGCGCCATCCGTGAGAGCAGACGCGTTGCCGGCCGTCACACGGCCGTGGGGACGAAACGGCGTCCGGAGGCTCGCAAGGCCATCGAGCGAGGTGCCGGGACGCGGTCCCTCATCCGCCGTCACCATGGTCCAGCCAAGGTCCTGGGCACGTGCTGCAACCGGCACGAGGTCCGCCTGGATCCAGCCATTCGCGTACGCCTTCGCGGTCTTCTCCTGGGACCCGACGGCGTACGCGTCGGCACGACTCTTGGTGATCCCGGGGAAGCGATCATGGAGATTTTCGGCGGTCTTGCCCATGAGTAGTGCTTCGGGATCGACCAACTTCTCGGCGAGATAGCGGGGGTTCGGATCGATTCCCTCTCCCATGGGGTGGTGTGTCATGTGCTCGACTCCACCCGCCAGAGCAACGTCGTAGGCGCCGGACATGATCGATCCGGCAAGTGTCGTGACCGCCGTCATCGCTCCCGCACACCACCGATCAATCGAGTAGCCGGGCACAGACGACGGCAACCCGGCCAGCAGCGCCGCCGATCGACCGATATTCATGCCCTGGTCACCGGTCTGAGTCGCTGCTGCGATGGCGACATCGTCGATCCGTTCCACGGGAAGCTGCGGATTCCGGCGAAGGAGTTCCTGAATCACCTTGACGACGAGGTCGTCCGCACGCGTTTCGCTGTAGAGGCTCCCGGCCCTGGCGAAGGGCGTGCGCGCCCCATCCACGAAGACGACGTCTGCGACTGTCCGGCCCATGGCACTCCTTGGTCAAGTTACTCGGCAGTAACCTACCCGCCCTCGGAGACTCTGTCCGCCCAGACCGCAGCCAGTTCGGGCGCGAGGAGGTCGACCTGCCACTCGCGGGCCCCGCCAGATCTGAAGGCCGCTGCCGGATCCGAGGGGCCTTCCCAGCAGACGCTGCGGACCAGGTCCGGAGACATCAGGTTCTCCACGGGAATCGCATGCTGCTCGGATAAGCGGGCGAGCACCTCTCGGGCACTGGTCAGGCGCGCATGCGCTTCCGGATTGCGATCCACCCAGGCGCGGGGCGGAGGAGGACCACCTCCCGAGGGACTCGCAACGGGAAGTGCGGGGGTCGGGAGCGCGCGAGCCTCCACCACCGCCCGCCACCACAGAGGCAGGTGCTTGGCCGCCCCACGACCATGGAAGCCCTCGGAGTCGAGCAACTCCTGGGGAGTGGTGGCGGTCGAGGCCGCCGCCGCCACGAGCGCGGAGTCGGGGAGGATTCGACCCGGTGCCGTGTCCGTTGCGCGGGCCAGCTCATCCCGCGCCGTCCACAACTGCCGCACCACCGCAAGCTGCCGCGGTTTGCGAGCCTTGTGGAGACCCGACGTCCGTCGCCACGGCTCGGGACCAGGATCTTTCGGCCGGAACGAGAGGAGCTTGGCAAACTCCTGCTCTGCGATATGCCGTTTGCCCGCTTCGTCAAGCTCGCGGGCGAGGACCTCACGCAACTCGATCAGGAACTCCACGTCGAGTGCCGCGTACCGGATGAGGGCGGCATTGAGGGGCCGTGTGGACCAGTCCGCCGCCCCGTGCCCCTTTTCGAGATGAACACCGAGTTCGGACTCCACGAGGGGAGCGAGGCCCACACGCTCACGCCCGAGAAGACGGCCGGCGAGCTCAGTGTCGAAGACACGTTCGGGTATGAGTCCAATCTCCGCCAGGCAGGGCAGATCCTGGGTCGCTGCGTGAATGATCCACTCTGATCCGGACATCGCCGCGGCCAAGGGCGCGAAGTCGGTAATCCTGACGGGGTCGATGAGCAGAGTTCCCGTACCGATGCGCCTCAGTTGAACCAGGTACGCGCGTTGGCTGTAGCGGTATCCCGAGGCACGCTCGGCATCGACCGCGATGGGACCGCGGCCCGACGCCAGCCGATCGCACCCGTCACGGAGATCCGCGTCGGATTCAATAACCGGCGGAACGTCCTCGCGCGGTCGCTCCGGGATGTCACCCACGCCGGCGCTGAGCAACGCTGACCACACCCGCGGGCAGCGGGGCGAGGCCCGCTGCAACGGCGAGAGTCTCGAGCCACACCTGGTAGTGCGCGGCCAGATCGGGTTCTGGGGAGCCTGTCGGCGTCCACGAGGCTCGCAGTTCGATTGTCCCCTGTGGGCGCTTTCCCGTCATGGTCCCGAAAGAGTCACCCGTGCTCTTGGTCACGGTGCCACCGATCTGTCGAGCCTCGAGACCGTGCATCGCCTCTGTCATCCAACTCCACACGACTTCAGCCATGAGGGGGTCGTCGACAAGTTCGGGCTCCACATTCGCACGAATGAAGATGACGGCACGGAAGGTGCCCTCCCACTCGTCGATGCCATCCGGATCGTGCAGCAGCACGAACCTCCCGCTGGCCGTGTCGTCGTCCAGGTCAGCCATCTCCGCGGTTATCGCCAGCGCATGTGGGGCCAGTCTCTGAGGAGCCGGTGTCTCCTCGAGAAGGAACTCCCCACGCGGGGCGACAGCACGGATGGCCCCGATCGCGCGCTCGAACGGCTCGGCGGTGCTGTCGACAACTTTCACCCAGGCACTGTAAGTCGGTCTAGGGTCCTTGCCCGGGCTGGCGCGCCGCTAGGCCTCGGGCACGTGCCGGAGCGATATCGAATTGATGCAATACCGGAGGTCTGTAGGGGTCGGGTACCCCTCACCCTCGAAGACATGGCCAAGGTGACCACCGCACGACGCGCATCGGACCTCCGTGCGAACACGGCCCAGGGATCGATCTTCGAGATAGATGACCGAATCACCAGCCAGAGGTGTGTAGAAACTCGGCCATCCGCAATGCGAGGCGAATTTCGAATCGGAACGGAACAACTCCGCATCACAGGCACGACATGCATAAACACCGGGCGCGACTGTGTCGGTGAATTCACCTGTGAATGGTGCCTCCGTCCCCGCTTCGCGGAGCACGTGATACTCCTGGGGATCGAGGCGTGCACGCCACTCGTCCTCATCTCGGGCCACGGGATACGGCGTACCGTCGGGTCGACGCGCACCATCGCGTGCGGGAGATGATGTCACTCTTCGATTCTACGGGAGAGTGCAGGTGGGGTGATCGCCCTCACTGGGAACTTCGCTCCATATTCGACCGTCAGCGCGCCGAAGCCGGAACCGGGCCGACGGCCTGGGAGCATGCTCGCATCATCTCTATCGGTGGGAGGACGATGCTCGACACCCGGACAACCTGGCTCTCCGACGAGGAATTGGCCACGGCTCGTGAGCGACTTCCCATCGTGTACGTGGATGCAGTTCCTGTGCGGGTGGATGTGCAGGGAATGGTCACGGAGGTGGGGCTTCTCCTCCGAGCTATGCCGGACGGGGCGATCAGTCGCGCCGTTGTGTCCGGACGCGTTCTCTACGGTGAGCGGGTACGCGACGCACTCGTCCGCCACCTCGAAAAGGACCTGGGGCCGATGGCGTTGCCGCGCATTCCCGCGAGCCCGCAGCCGTTCACGATCGTCGAGTATTTCCCCGATCCCGGGCTGACAGGCTTCCACGACCCGCGCCAACACGCAGTGTCGCTCGCCTACATCGTCCCGATAGACGGCGAATGCGCTCCGAGCCAAGATGCCCTAGACCTCGTCTGGGTGAGCCCCGGAGAGGCGGTCAGTCCGCAGTTTCAGGGCGAGATGTCCGGGGGCCAGGGCCGACTCGTACGTGCGGCCTTAGCTCATTGCGGGGTCTTGCCGTAGGGCGCGAACTTGGGCTGACGCTTTTCCGACCGGGCCGCGAGAGCCTCGACGAGATCAGGACGTCGAAACGACTCCTTCATCCGGCGTAGCGAATCCTCGGCCGCGGTATCCAGGTCCTGATTCCACGACTGGAGCAGTTGTTGCTTCATTTCCGCGACGGAAGTGGGCGAACAGTGCTGAGCGACCGCGCTCAGCCACGCGATGGCAGCCTGGACTGGATCCTCCGCACAGATCGCCAGGCCGAGTGACTCCGCCTCGCGCCCAGTGATGGTCCGACCAGTGAGCAGGAGATCGGTCGCAGGGGCAAGCCCGATGAGGCGTGGGAGCACCCACGCCGCGCCATACTCCGCGACGAGGCCGAGTCGGGCGAACGAGGTAGTCAAGGTCGCCTCCGGGTGGACGAATCGAGCGTCCGCGCAGACGGCCAGAACAAAACCGACTCCTGCGCACGGCCCATTGATGGCGGTTGCGATAGGGGTGCCGATATGGAAGGCCTGCGTGGGCAGTTCCGCAACACCAGCGATGAAGGACTCGAGAGCGTCGGAGCTCTCGTGAAGGACGGCGATATCGGCCCCGGAGCAGAAGCCGCGGCCGGCCCCGGTCACGAGGATCCCACGAACCTCGGGATCGACGTCGGCGGCACGCAGGGCGGCGACGTACTCCGCGCCCATCCCCGGGACGAGTGCATTCAACCGATCAGGTCGATTCAGCGTGATGGTCGCGATCTCGCCGCGGCGAGCCACCGCAATCATCTCGGACATGCGAGGAGCCAATCACATGCCAGGTGAGGTCACTACTCGTAGGGATCGACACCCATCAGGGTTTCGTCCTCCGGCGTGAGGTGGGTGAGGGGCTCGGCAAACTGATCGAAGTCAGGGTCTGCCCGCTGCTCGTCATCTTCATCGGCGAGGTAGAAGTCCCGCGAGGGATCCACGTCATCCACGACATGCATGGCTGCCAACTCCGCCTCGATGACCGGCGGACCCGTGAGGCCACTCGCGTGCAGTGGGTCGTCCGAGGCGTCATCGGCTCCCTCATCGACGAGGAGCGCTTCGACGTCCTCGAGTGGGCGGTCATACCAGTCGAGTCCGCCCTCGCCCGAAGATCCGGCAAGGCCGTTTCGCACCGCCTCGGCCTCCATGATCATCGTCAGTCGGTCCGCCTGGTCCGCTGCGTCCCCGGGTTCGGAGGTCTCCGTCGCGCGCGCGACTTCGTCGGGTAACCCGGATTCGCTCTGGGGACTCATGGCCTACCTCTCTGAGAACACCTCTCACGCTAGCGATGCACGGGTGGTGATGAACGGGCCGAAGGTCCTGAATCGACGGTCATAGCGGGTGGTACGAATACAGGATGGAGGACACCACCTGGGCCGAGCAGGTTCGTTCGGCAGCAGCCTCTGGTGATGCGACCGACCTGCGAAGACTTTTCGAGTGGGCCGTGAAGGAGTGGGGATCCGACATTGCGTCACGGCGCTGGCAGGAGATCCTCTCGGCATTCGATGCTGCCGCGGTCACCGGGTGATCAGTCGGCCGATGACACCTCAGCACGCAGGCGTTCAGTCCGTTGCTCGATGTCCGCGAGGAGGGCGCTGGTCAGGTGCAGCGGTTGCGCCCCGCTACCTGCCGATTTCGACAACTTGACTCCGCGATCGTCAGTGACGAGCCCATGGTGCACGAGTGTCGCCTCGGGAAATGTGTTCCCGGGAAGGAACCCTGCCAGTTGACGTTGCAGATCAGAGGCCGGTCGTAAGTCCTCTCCACGGACTATCAGAGTGACGTCGAAGAAGTCATCATCGACGATCGAGGCGAGGTGGTAGGCGGGTAGTCCATCGCGCCGCCAGATGACGGGTCTGTCATCGCCGTCGGTTTGCATCCTGAGGCAGGTTTCTCCCTGCACGAGTTCCAAGCCGTGACACGAACACGCGCGTTCAGGATCGCCCATCATGGAACGCGAGCACGCACACACGTAGAAGGTGTCCGGTAATTCCAGGAGCGTCTCACGCGCCTGTCGGTAAAGCTCCACCCGGCGGTGTTGGCTCCACTCGACGACCTCACTCGCCGATTGCGGGCCGATCTGCCACTGGACACCGAGCCAATCCAGGACACGGAAGATGTCCTCGAGATATTCGCGGCGCATACGCGGGGCATCCAGATCATCGATGCGCAGGAGTAGATCTGCTCTGCGTTCCGCGGCGACTTTCCCGGCGAGCAGAAAGTTGACCGCGTTCCCGACGTGCACGTACCCACTTGGTGTTGGAGCGATCCTGGCCCGCGCGATGAGACGCCTCCCTCCGGGCTCAGTGGGGGTGGCGAGTTCCGTGGGTGGACGCGTCCGACCGGGCGCGCGACGCCGTCTGTCCCTTGGCACTCACCTGCACCTCAGGACGTGGGGTGAGTGGCGGAGAGGGCGTCGTCGCGGTCGCGGGGCCATACGTCTGGTTCCAGTCGTAGGAGGTCCCGTTGGTGCACTGTTGCGTGACGCGCATGGCATAGGTACCCGGCTTCAGCGGCCAACCGACGGTGATCGGGAAGAAGCTGGGTGTCCCGAAGGGGATGGGGGCACCCAGGTTCGTCCAGGTGATGTGCCACCCGCCCTTCGGTAGGGGCGCGGTCTCCACCTGCCATCCGGCCACGTCCGCGGGTTGTACCGAGCGCCACGGCCGACCCACGAACGCTTCGACCATGGTCGTCGCCTCCGCGGGTAGGCATCCATGCTGCACCTCGAGGGTCATCGGGCCTGAGCCACCGGCAACGGCAGCTACCCCAGTGAGGTCGATGATCGCGTGCGCCGCAGCCGGGCTCACCGCGGGGCCGAGAAGCAGACCTGATGCGAGTGCTCCGGTTCCCACGGCCCGGGTGAAGGAACGTCGCATGCGGGCCAACCTAGCCTCCGATCACATGCGCTCGACTCACCGAAACCGCCGGTGCAATGGGGACTCGATGTCACGACGTGCGAGGAAGATCCCACTCCTGCGGTGTCCGAGGGGGGACTTGAACCCCCATGCCCTTTTGGGGCACTAGCACCTCAAGCTAGCGCGTCTGCCAATTCCGCCACCCGGACAGGGACCACGACTCGTGGCCCGGGAAGCATACAAGCGGTCCACTCGCGGCAGGATGAGGGCGTGGGCGCCATGGAGACTGAGGTCGTCGAGCTCACCCGTGATCTCATTCGCATCGACTCGAGCAACTGGGGGCCGGGCCCGGAAACTGTCGGAGAAGCAGAGGTTGCGGACTACTGCGCTCATCGGCTCCGGGAGGTTGGCCTCGACCCCGAGGTCATCGTGACGACCTCGGATACTCGCCGTGGCGTGGTGGTGCGGATTCCCGGTTCCGATCCGGATAGGGGAGCACTTGTCGTGCACGGGCATCTCGACGTTGTACCCGCGATCGCATCCGAATGGAGCCACCCACCCTTCGCGGCCGACATCGACGAGGGCTTCGTCTGGGGACGTGGGGCTGTCGACATGAAGAACATGGACGCGATGATCCTCACCGTTGTTCGGAGTTGGCAGCGTGAAGGTTTCCGGCCCAGCCGCGACATCATCGTCACATTTTTTCCGGACGAGGAAGCCGGCATGGTGCATGGCTCGCGGTGGATGGTCGACAACCGACCCGATTTGTTTGTCGGGGCGACGGAGGCCATCGGTGAGGTAGGTGGCTTCAGCCTCACGATCAGCGATGACCTGCGGCTCTATCCGATCCAGACAGCGGAGAAGGGGATCCGCTGGATGCTCCTACGCGCGGCTCGCCGCGCCGGCCACGGCTCGCTCCTCCATGAGGACAACGCGGTCACGGAGATTGCCCGCGCGGTAGCACGCATTGGTGGACATCAATGGCCGACGCGACTTACGCCGACGACGGAGCGGTTCCTTGCCGAGCTATCCCAGGCCTACGGCACGGAATTCAGCGGGGATGATCTGGTCAACGTCCGCGACAAGCTCGGCACGTTGGGACTCCTGGTGGGCGCAACGATGCAAAACACGGCCAACCCGACGATGCTGGATGCGGGCTACAAGGTGAACGTGGTCCCACGCGAGGCGACCGGCGCCATCGATGGACGTTTTCTCCCCGGGTACGAAGACGAATTCGACTCGACGATTCGGGAGTTGGTTGGCGACGACATCGAGATCGAGACTCTGAATTCCGACATCGCCGTCGAGGCACCCTTGGACAGTTTGCTCATCGACGTCATGGCGTCGGCGGTTCGCGCGTCAGATCCTGGGGGTCGGGTGATCCCGTTCATGATCTCCGGCGGGACCGACGCGAAGGCGCTGTCTCGGCTCGGAATCTCCTGCTACGGGTTCTCGCCGCTCCGGATGCCACCGGAGCTTGACTATTGGCGGCTTTTCCACGGGGTGGATGAGCGCGTCCCGATCGATGGCCTGGAGTTCGGCGTTCGAGTTCTCGACGATTTCCTGCGAAGGGCCTAACTCAGGCGGTCCGGCTCACGTGGATGACCCGACGTCGGAGTCGATACTCACGCCGTCCATCTCGGAAAATCCGGGTGCGTGCCAACTCCCAACGCCCCTGCTCGGCAGACGCTGTGACGTAGAGCCGTGCCTCCTCACGGGTCGCATCCCGGGACATGTGCACGTCGCGGAACTCCCATTGCGCATGACGTTGCGTCATCGCCGTTGTGCCCATCCCGCCTCCGGGTATCCCATAGCCGGTTCGGAAATCTCGTCGAGCGCCGTGATGATCTCTCTAGGAAGAACGAGTTCGTCGCTAGCGAGCGCGGCGGCGAGTTGTTGGGTGGTCCGGGCGCCGAGGATCGGAGCCACAACGCCGGGCCGATCCCGCAGCCAGGCCAGGGCAACCTCGCCCGGGGAGGCTCCCAGACCTTCGGCTGCCGTAGCGACGGCATCGACGATTCGCTGTCCTCGCTGATCCGCGTACACGTTCACCCACTGACTGGTATCGGGGTTCGCGCCACGCGAATCGATCGGGATCGAATGGCGGTACTTGCCTGTGAGAACTCCTCGACCGAGGGGGGACCAGGGCAGGATGCCGATTCCCAGCGATTGCGCGGCGGGAACTATCTCCCGTTCGATTCCCCGTTCCAGAAGGCTGTACTCCATTTGCGCGGTCACGATCGGAGCCCGGCCCGGCACCGCTTGTTGATGTGTGCAGGCACGCGCGGTCTGCCATCCCGAGTAGTTCGATATCCCGATGTACCTCACCTTGCCGCTGCGTACCGCATCGTCACACGCGGCAAGGGTCTCCTCGATCGGGGTGAGCGAGTCCCATGCGTGAATCTGCCACAGGTCGATGGCATCCACGTCGAGGCGCTTGAGCGAACCGTGGAGAGAATCGAGGAGGTGCCGCCGACTCGCATCGAACCGTCGCTCTGTCTGAGGACGCGAAGCGGCCTTCGTGGCGAGGACGACCTGGTCACGACACTCGAACTCCTGCAGGAGAGTTCCCAGGAGGTCTTCGCTGGCGCCATCACCATAGGTGTCCGCCGTATCGATGAGCGTGCCACCGGCATCGAGAAAGGCTGCCAACTGGTCCCGAGCTTCGTACTCATCGGTCCCTCGACCCCAGGTCATCGTCCCGAGGGCGAGTCGCCCCACCCAGATCCCGGACCTACCGAGCGGCCTCTGCTGCATGGGACCACGCTATTGCGTCCCGCGCCGAAATCGCCGACGTCTAGGGTTACGCCATGAAACTCGGCGTCAATCTTGGCTACTGGGGCGCAGGCAACGATGCGGACAACCTCGAGGTCGCGCGCCAGGCCGACACCTTCGGCTACAGCGTCGTCTGGGCTGCGGAGGCATATGGATCCGACGCGGCAACCGTCCTGTCCTGGATCGCGGCGCAGACGACATCCATCGACATCGGCTCGGCCATATTCCAGATTCCTGCCCGCACCCCCGCGAATTGCGCCATGACCGCTGCGACGCTGGACACGTTGTCCGGTGGTCGCTTTCGGCTTGGCCTCGGGGTGTCCGGACCGCAGGTATCGGAGGGCTGGCACGGGGTGCGGTTCGACAAGCCCTTGACCCGCACCCGGGAGTATGTCGACATCGTCCGCATGGCCTTACGCCGCGAGCGCGTGGCGTACCAGGGTGACTTCTTCACGCTCCCACTCCCGGACGGTCCCGGCAAAGCCTTGACCCTGACGGTGCACCCGGTCCGCGAGACGATCCCGATCTACCTCGCCGCGATCGGCCCGAAAAACCTCGAACTCTGCGGTGAAATCGCGGATGGGTGGCTCGCGATCTTCTACTCACCCGAGGATTCGGTGGCCTCGATCGAGTCCATCCGAGCGGGGCGTGCCGCGAGCGGCAAGGACATGGCCGGCTTCGATGTCGTTCCCACGGTTCCCGTTGTGTTCGGTGACGACTGGAAATCCTGCGCCGATCTGGTGCGCCCGTACGCGGCCCTCTACGTGGGCGGGATGGGTTCACGGGACAAGAACTTCTACAACCAACTCATGTCCAGGATGGGATTCGAAGAGGCGGCTGCCGAGATCCAAGACAAGTACCTCGCCAAGGACTACTCCGGCGCTGCAGCGGCAGTTCCCCTGGACTTCCTGGACCGCACATCCCTCCTCGGACCGCCGGATCGAGTACGCGATCGCCTCGCGGCGTACCACGAGTCCGGAGTGAACACGTTGACGATCGCGTCGTATGCCGGAACCCTCGACGAGCGCGTTGCAAGCCTCCGTGTCATGTCGGATGCCCTGGATCGCTCGGGATTGGCCGACTGAGTGGCCGAACCGATCGGCTGGTTCGAGGCCGTCGTCCTAGGACTCATCCAGGGCCTGACGGAGTTCCTGCCCATCTCCTCCTCGGCGCACGTCTTGATCGTCTCGCAACTTCTCGGGTGGGAGGATCCCGGCGCGGCATTCACCGCTGTTATCCAAATCGGAACCGAGGCGGCGGTGATCGTCTATTTCCGCAAGGACTTGGTGCGGATTTTTCGGGCGTGGGTCCTGTCGATTCGTACGCGGACCAATTCGCCTGAGTCACGTCTCGGGTGGTTCATCATTCTTGGCACCGTTCCCATCGTCGTTCTGGGTGTCGCCTTTACTCGACAAATCGAGACGGCGGCAAGGAATCTCTGGCTTGTCGCGAGCGTCCTGATCCTTTTCGGCGTCGTACTCGGTCTTGCGGATCGATACGGACAGAAGTCGCGCTCCCTGTCGGGAATGACGTCGAGGGACGGACTGATACTCGGCTTCGGTCAAGCGCTTGCGCTCATACCGGGTGTCTCGCGCTCCGGAGCAACGATCACGACCGGCCTCGCCCTTGGGTACACGCGTGAGGCGGCCGCCCGCTATTCATTCCTCTTGGCTATACCAGCGGTTCTCGGCGCCGGCTTCTACGAGGCCTCCAAGATCGGAACGGGAACATCGGTGGCGTGGGGGCCGACTCTGGCGGCGACAGCCATCAGTTTCGTCGTCGGGTATGCGGTGATCGCCTGGCTCCTCCGGTACATCAGCACGCACTCGTTCTTACCGTTCGTCGTGTACCGGATCGCTTTAGGGGCTGTCATCCTGGTTCTGCTGTCACTCGGCGTGGTGAGTTCCTAGAGCCAACCCGACTTCTTGAATGCCCGATACAGCAGAAGCACGACCAGACCCATGAGCCCGAGAGCCAACGGGTACCCGAACTCCCAGTCCAGTTCCGGCATATGGGAAAAGTTCATGCCGTAGATCCCCGCAATCACCGTGGGCACGACTCCCATAGCCGCGTATGCGGAGATCTTCCGCATGTCCTTGTTCTGCTGTAGGTCCTGGAGGGCAGTGGACGCCATCAACATTGTGAGCAGGAGGTTGTCGATGGTGTCCACGCTCTCATCGACACGAAGGATGTGTTCCCCGATATCTCGAAAGTAGGGACGCAGATCAGCGGGTACCTCGGGAGCGGTCTCCGACGCGAAACGGTGCGCTGCAGGGACCAGCGGACCTACGGCGCGTCTGGCCTCCATGTTCTCCCGCTTCAGGTCGTAGATGCGACGCGTCAACTCAGAGACAGGAATCGAGGAGAAAACCTGCGTCTCAATCTCGTCGACATCGTTGCCAACCTCATCCATGACCGCGAGGTATCCGTCAACAACGAAATCAAGTACCGCGTACATCACTGCGACAGATCCGTGGCCGCGGAGGACCTCACTTCCCTCGATGCGGCTTCGCACACCCCCAAGGTCGCGCGAACTTCCTTGGCGGACAGTCACGGCGTAGCCGGGGCCGACGAATACCGAAATCTGACCTGTCGTGACTCCGCTTGTCGTCTCTTCGTAGTCGAGAACCTTGAAGAGGGCGAACACTGAACCATCGTCATCGACGTCGAACTTCGCGCGCTGGTGCGGGTTCGAGGCGTCCTCGATTTGAAGCGCCTCGAGGTGGAACATGTCGGCAACGACCAGCAACTCAGAGCGCGTCGGATTGACGAGGTCCACCCACACAAACGCGTGCGGCGTGTCGAGCAACGCCATGGATGTCTGGATCTGGGACACCACCGTCGTCCCCGATGGATCATCCCCCGAGGGCACATTCCGAATCGTGGGATCCGACTGACAGCGCGTAGGCGAGTAGACACCAATGCTGCTGATCACGGGTCCATTCTGCCGGTTGCGAACGTGGCGTCGCTCCATGGGCGTCGGGAGCGACGCCCATCTACAGTTGGCGTGTGTCGACAGTCGTGCTCGTGCGGCATGGCCGCACCGCAGCAAATTCCTCCGGGGTCCTCGCAGGATGGAGCCCGGGGGTCTTCCTCGATGGCGACGGAGAGGAGCAGGTCCTCCGGGTAGGGGCTGCCTTCGCGGACGTTGCGCTCGCCGCAGTGGTCACCTCGCCACTTGACCGCACGCAGCAGACTGCGGAGGCGATCATCAGTGCCCAGCGCGATGCGGGCCACGATCCTGCGTTCCACATCGATGCTCGAGTGGGCGAGTGCCGTTACGGCGACTGGACCGGCAAGCAGCTTTCGGATCTGGTCAGCGAGCCGCTGTGGGCTGCCGTTCAGGCGCATCCGAGTTCCGTGACCTTCCCCGGTGAGGGCGGCGAGGCAATGGTGACGATGCAGCACCGCGCGACGTCGGCGATTCGCGAATGGAACGCGGAGTTCGGAGATGAGGCGGTGTACGTCGTGGTCTCGCACGGGGATGTGATCAAGGCTGTTCTCGCGGACGCCTTGGGGATGCATCTTGACCAGTTCCAACGAATCCGCGTGGACCCGGCCTCAATATCGATCATCCAGTACACCCCCCTTCGACCTTTCGTCCTGCGGACCAATGCGTCGACTGAGGCGCTGGGTTCGCTCCTGCGACGCCTGACCGATCAATCGCAGAACACTTCCTCCGATGCTGCCGTCGGTGGAGGCTCCGGATCATGACGCGTCGCATCCTGCAATTCCGTTTGCCCGATCGCTTCATCGTTGGGACTATCGGTATGCCCGGAGAACGGACGTTTTATCTGCAGGTGCGCCAGGGCTCCGAACTCGTGTCGGTCGCCTTCGAGAAGCAGCAGGCATCAGTCCTAGCCGAACGAGTCGATCAGCTCCTCGATGAAGTAACCGCGACCCGGGACTTCACTGATGAGATCCCAACGGCCGTTCCTTCGCAGCTTGTGGACAACGAGCCCCTGGATGTCCCTCTGACAGAGGAGTTCCGGGTGGGCGCGATGGCATTGGGTTGGGACGACTCCCTGCGTCAGGTGGTTATCGAAGCGCATGCCATCGCCGACGAGGGTGACGAAGTCCCGGAACTCGCCGACGACGCTGAGGACGGCCCCGATACCTTGCGCGTCTGGATTTCACCCGCCTACGCCCGGGCCTTCGCCCACAGGGCGCGCACCGTGGTCGACGCAGGAAGGCCCCCGTGTCCGTTCTGTCAGCAGCCGCTGGACCCCGCCGGCCATATCTGCCCGCGTGCAAACGGGTACCGGCGGCGCGACCTTCCGTGACACCTCGCGAGACGACGCTGGCCGAGGCAGAGCTGGTCGTCGAGGGACGTCTCGTCGACGCGAGTAATGCCACTCTTCTGTGCACCGCGGAGGGTCGGCGGTGCGTGTACAAGCCCCTCGCGGGCGAGCGACCACTGTGGGACTTCCCCACGGGATCCCTGGCCGGGCGCGAGATCGCCGCTTTCGAGGTGGACAGACTCCTCCGATGGGGGTTCATTCCGCTCACCGTGTGGCGGGCTGATGGTCCTGCGGGGGCGGGGATGATCCAGGAGTGGTGTGAAGAGTCCTCAATCGGTGCACTTGTCACCGTCACGCCGCTCACTGAGGTTCCCTCGGGATGGCGGGTGGTCGTCGAGGCACGGGATCCGTCTGGGCGTCCTGTCGCACTCAGCCACGCGGACTCGGAGGAACTCAAGCGAATGTCGATCCTCGACGCTGTGATCAACAATGGTGATCGCAAGGGGGGACACATCCTGACGCTCCCCGATGGCTCCGTGCGAGGCGTGGACCACGGAGTCGCATTCCATTCGGAGAACAAGCTCCGCACGGTGCTCTGGGGCTGGGCGGGTGAGCCGCTTCCGACAGATGTGGTGCGTGACCTTCTCCAGCTTCGCACTGCATTGGGTGCGTACGTCCCCGCCATAGATCGGTGGCTGTCAGCCGAGGAGTCATCGGCTCTTCGGGCCCGCGTGGACACGCTGCTGGAATCGCAGCAGTTTCCGGAACCGTCTGAGGAGTGGCCCGCGATTCCGTGGCCGGTTTTCTAGCGCCGCTACCCTTCACGGGTGGAGAGTTGGGCTGCGCCGGGCATACCCCAGCTACCCGGGTCGAGCCCGCGGCTCAGGCTTTACGACACCTCGTCGCGCACGAAGGTCGAGAGTGCAACTGGCCCCGAGGCGACGATGTACGTCTGTGGCATCACTCCCTACGACGCCACACATATCGGGCACGCCAACACCTATGTGGCGTTCGATCTGGTCAATCGAGTCTGGCGAGATGCTGGCCTCAGTGTGCGCTACGTCCAGAACGTGACGGACATCGACGATCCCCTTCTCGTCCGGGCATCGGAAACAGGCCAGGACTGGCGTGCCATCGCGGATCGCGAGACGGAGCTGTTCCGCTCTGACATGGCGGCACTGCGGGTCATCCCTCCGGACCAGTACATCGGCGCCGTTGAAGCCATTCCCTCCGTCGTCGCGTACGTCGAGCGGCTGCGTGAGTCCGGTGACGCCTACCGGGTCGATGACGACCTGTACTTCCGGGTTCGAAGCGACCCTGATTTTGGAAGAGTGGCGGGACTCACCGACGATGAGATGCGCGAGATCTTCGCGGAGCGCGGGGGAGATCCGGAGCGTCCCGGAAAGGATGACCCCCTGGATTGTCTGGTGTGGCAGGCAGCACGTCCCGGCGAGCCCTCGTGGGACTCCTCCCTCGGCCCGGGCAGACCCGGATGGCACATCGAGTGCGCCGCTATCGCTCTGGACTACCTCGGCATCCCCATCGACGTTCAGGGGGGTGGGCGCGATCTTGCCTTCCCACACCATGAGATGGGCGCGGCCGAGGCTCAGAGAATCACCGGACATCCACACTTCGCCCGCCTCTACGTGCACTCCGGGATGGTGAGTTGGCAAGGGCACAAGATGAGCAAGTCGCGGGGCAATCTGGTCTTCGTGGCCTCCCTGCGTTCGCAGGGCGTGGACCCCATGGCACTTCGGCTCTCGCTTCTGGCGCACCACTACCGAAGTGACTGGGCCTGGACGCCGCAGGGCCTTGAAGGAGCCGAACATCGCCTGGACGCCTGGCGCACTGCGGCGCGGCGATCCGCTGCCAGCCCCGCAGAGCCATTGCTCGAAACGGTTCGCGCCTGTCTTGCCGACGACCTCGGCACACCGGCCGCCATCGATGCCATCGATGCATGGGTGCATCGGGAGGGACTCGACACCGAGGCCCCGGCCCTCATGTCCCGGACCGTGGATGCGCTCCTCGGGGTTCGGCTCCACTAGCGGGCTACGCTCGATGGGAGGCTAGGTCCATGAACTCCGCTGCACGCGTCATCGACCCTTCGTCCACGCCTGCGTGGGCGGCACTCCGTGCACTCGGGTCGACCGTGGGTCGTGAGTCGATTCGTCAACTCGTCACGACGGATCGCGGTTTCCTACGGCTCGAAGCTGCGGGTTGGAACCTTGACGCGTCTCGGCAACGGGTCACACGTGAAGTCTTCGACCAGCTGCTTGCCTTGGCGGAGCAGACCGGGGTCGAGGCCTATCGAGACGCGATGCGCGCGGGTTCACACATCAACTCAACGGAGGATCGGGCGGTTCTCCACATGGCGCTCCGAGCTCGACCCGGTGAGACCTGGAGTGATGGAGGGGCCGACGTGACCGGCGTCGTCCTGGCTGAGCTCGACCGCATGGCAGCCATCAGCGATCGGATCAGAGATGGGAGCTGGACTGGCTCGACGGGCAAGCGCATCACTCATGTGATCAACATCGGGATCGGAGGGTCCGACCTCGGTCCGGCAATGGCGTACCAGGCACTGGGTGCGTTCCGAGACCCGAACATCACCTGCCTATTCGTCTCGAACGTTGATCCCGACGACATCCACGACGCTCTCCACGTATGCGATCCGGAAACAACCCTTGTCATCGTGTCGTCGAAGACCTTCACAACCCGCGAAACGATCAGCAACGCGGAGGTTGCGCGGGAGTGGATCATTCGTGTTCTCGGACAATCTGCCGTGCGCCACCACTTTCTGGCGGTATCGACGAACATCCCTGCTGCGCAGGCGTTCGGGATTCCGATGGACTCCGTGGTCGGGTTCTGGGAGTGGGTAGGCGGACGCTATTCACTCGACTCGGCGATCGGACTCAGCCTCATGATCGCCATCGGGCCCGGCAACTTCCGAGACTTCCTCGACGGACTCAGGGAGATGGATAACCATTTCCTTTCCGCACCCGTTTCGACCAATCTCCCGTTCATGATGGCGCTGTGCGGAATCTGGAACCGCGATTTCTTGGATATCGAATCCGTCGCGGTGCTTCCGTACTCCCAGCGCCTCGCACGATTCCCGGCCTTCTTGCAACAGCTCACCATGGAGAGCAACGGTAAATCGGTGCGCAGAGACGGCTCGGCCATGGACTATCCGACGAGTGCGATCTACTGGGGGGAGCCAGGGACAAATGGCCAACACTCGTTCTATCAACTGCTCCACCAGGGAACATCGACCGTGGCCTGCGACATCATCGTCGTCGCCAACTCGGATGTGCCGGGCCCGCAGCAGCAGGAGATCCTCGTCGCGAACGCGCTCGCGCAGGCGTCGGTCTTGAGCATGGGAAGGGCCCCCACCGAGATCCTGGACGGCTCACCTGAGCTTGTTGCGCACCGCGTGATGGCCGGCAATAGGCCGGTCACAGTTCTCATGACCCGAACGCTCACGCCCCACTCCCTGGGGTCACTGATCTCCCTCTATGAACATATGGTGTTCGTCCAGGGTGCGGTCTGGGGAATCAACTCATTCGATCAGTGGGGTGTGGAGTACGGGAAGATTGTTGCCCGCGGGATTGAGTCGGACATCCACGACGGAACCTGGGACGATCCGGGATTGGACGAGCCCACGCGCCAGTCGCTGCGAACCTATCTCGCACTGCGCGCGCAGGGCTAGGCGCTGCCCCGACGTCGAAGGTAGCGCTCGAACTCCTTGGCGATCGCTTCGCCCGACGCCTCAGGAAGTTCCGTGGTGTCGCGGGCCTCTTCCAACTGCCGCACGTACTCGGCGACCTCCTCGTCGTCCTCGGCGAGCTCGTTGACTCCGGTCTCCCAGGCTCGGGATTCCTCGACGAGCTCGTCCAGAGGTACGGGGATGTCGAGGATGTCCTCGACGCGACGAACGAGCGCGAGGGTTGCTTTGGGAGAGGGTGCTTGCGAGACGTAGTGCGGAATCGCGGCCCACAGGGAGACCGCGGGAATGCCAAACCGCTCACACGCTTCCTGCAGGACACCGACGATGCCCGTGGGCCCCTCATAGGTCGAGGGCTCCATCCCGAGTGCCTCGCGTAATGCAGGGTCGGTGCATGAGCCGGTCACAGGAACCGGGCGGCTATGCGGGTTGTCGGAAAGCAGGGCGGCCAACGTCACGAACATCGAGATGTTCAGCTCCGCGGCCAAGCCGAGAATCTCCCGGGAAAACTGTTGCCACTTCATGTTGGGTTCAATCCCCTGGATGAGAACCACGTCACGGGGGAAAAGCGGGGCTCGGGCCACGTACAACCGCGTGCTCGGCCATTGGAGCTGCCGGACACCCTCCGCATCCAGGGAAATCAACGGCCTATTCACCTGATAGTCGTAGTACTCCTCCGCATCGAGCTCCGTCAGCGGCTCGGCCGGCCACACCTCGCGCAGGTGTGTGATCGCCGCGGATGCTGCCTCACCGGCGTCGTTCCAGCCCTCGAACGCGGCGATCATGACCGGGTCGGTCAGCGTCGGCAGATCATCGAAGTCGATCATGCAACTCCCACATGGCCGCAAGCCTAGGCCGTGTCGCGGCTCGCGCGCGGTGCGCGGCCGGATGAGGGCAACTACGCTCGTGCCGCTATGCCAACAAGTCTCCCGACGACGGGACCGGGGTCCCTGAGGGACGCCTGGTCCGAGCGCGTGGTCGTCGCCGACGGCGCGATGGGCACCATGCTGCAAGCGCGCAATCCCTCCCTGGACGACTTCCAGGGTTATGAGGGCTGCAACGAGATCCTCAACGTGACCCGCCCAGACATCGTGGCAGACGTGCACCGCGCATACCTAGCCGTGGGAGCGGACTGTGTCGAGACCAACACCTTCGGTGCCAACCTCGCGAACCTGTCGGAGTACGACATTCCCGAACGCATCTACGAGTTGGCCCACGCGGGTGCGGCTATTGCCCGTGGAGTTGCCGATGAATGGACTAGCGCGGACAGGCCCCGATGGGTGCTTGGATCTGTGGGTCCCGGGACCAAGCTCCCGTCGCTTGGCCACGTGACGTACCGCGAACTCCGAGACGCCTACGAGATCCAGGTTCGGGGACTGATCGACGGTGGAGTTGATGCGATCCTCATCGAGACGGCCCAGGACCTCCTGCAGGCGAAGGCCGCCCTAATCGGCGCGCGACGGGCCCTCGATGCGGTCCGTATCGACCTTCCGCTGATCGCCCAGGTCACCGTGGAGACGACGGGAACGATGCTCTTGGGTTCCGAGATCGGGGCAGCACTCACCGCCCTGGAGCCGCTGCGAATCGACGTCATCGGTCTGAACTGTGCCACCGGGCCTCTCGAGATGAGCGAGCACCTGCGGACTCTGAGTCAACAGGCTCGAATCTCGCTATCGGCCATGCCGAACGCCGGACTACCTATCGTCACCGCGCAGGGCGCCTACTACCCGCTCACTCCCGAGGAGCTGGCCACCGCCCATGAAACCTTCGTGCGCGATTATGGGCTCTCACTCGTGGGGGGATGCTGCGGTACGACGCCCGAGCACATCGCTGCCGTGGTTGAACGTGTCACGTCGCTGTCGCTGCCGGAGCGGATGCCTCAACCGATTACCGCGGTGAGTAGCCTCTACCAGCAGGTGCCGCTCATCCAAGATTCCACGTATCTCTCGATCGGCGAACGCACGAACGCGAACGGGTCCAAGGCGTTCCGTGAGGCCATGCTCGGACAGGATGTCGAGCAGTGCGTGGAGATCGCGCGCGATCAGATCCGCGATGGCGCGCATGTGCTCGATCTCTGTGTCGACTACGTAGGCCGCGACGGAGTGGCCGACATGTCCGAAATCGCGTATCGGATGGCGACCTCGTCGACGCTGCCCCTGATGCTGGATTCCACCGAACCAGGTGTGCTCGAGGCCGGCCTGGAGCGCCTCGGAGGTCGCTCGATCATCAATTCCGTCAACTTCGAAGATGGTGATGGCCCCGAGTCGCGCTTCTCCCGGACCATGCCCCTGGTCGTAGAGCACGGAGCCGCGGTGGTGGCGCTGACCATCGACGAAGAGGGCCAGGCCCGCACAGCGGAGTGGAAGACCCGGGTCGCCACCCGCTTGATCGAGACGCTTACGGGGGAGTGGGGTCTCCGGACAGCCGACATCCTCGTTGATCCGCTGACTTTCCCGATTGCCACCGGTCAGGAGGAAACCCGGAGGGACGGGATCGAGACGATCGAGGCTATCCGGGAGATCCATCGGCTCTACCCCGATGTCAACACCGTCGTTGGCCTATCCAACGTCTCCTTCGGACTCAACCCGGCGGCGCGCCAGGTGCTCAACTCGGTATTCCTCCACGAGTGCGCGGAGGCTGGCCTGACATCCGCAATCGTGCACGCATCGAAGATTCTCCCGATGAATCGGATCGACCCCGAGCACAGGGCCGTAGCGCTTGATCTGGTGTACGACCGACGGGAGTACGACGAGTCCGGAAATGTGACCTACGACCCGCTTCAGCGTTTCCTCGAGCTCTTCGAAGGCGCCGAGTCAACCTCCCTGCGCGCATCCAAGGCCGAGGAGCTCGCCCAACTTCCGCTGAAAGAGCGCTTGCAGCGTCGCATCATCGACGGCGAGCGACAAGGACTCGACGATGATTTATCCCTGGCATTGAGGGAAATGTCGGCGCTCGAGATCGTCAACGATCACCTGCTTGCCGGCATGAAGGTCGTCGGTGAGCTGTTTGGCTCAGGAGAGATGCAACTTCCCTTCGTCCTTCAAAGCGCAGAGGTAATGAAGAACGCGGTCGCATATCTCGAACCATTCATGGAGCGCACGGACGAATCAGGCAAGGGCACGATGGTTCTGGCCACCGTGAAGGGCGACGTCCACGATATTGGCAAGAATTTGGTCGACATCATCCTGAGCAATAACGGTTACAACGTCGTCAATATCGGCATTAAGCAGCCCGTGTCCGCCATCATCGAGGCGGCGCAGGAGCACAAGGCAGACGTCATTGGAATGAGCGGTCTTCTCGTGAAGAGCACGGTGATCATGAAGGAGAACCTCGAAGAGATGAACGCCCGAGGTATCGCTGCAGATTTCCCCGTGATCTTGGGCGGAGCGGCGTTGACTCGTGCATACGTAGAGCAGGATCTCGCGGAGTTGTATCTCGGTGACGTCCGCTATGCGCGTGACGCATTCGAGGGCTTGAAGCTCATGGACATCATCATGGCGATCAAGCGGGGCGAGGAGGGGGCCCAACTTCCGGAGCCACGACAGCGGAGGGTTCGTTCGACGTCAGCCGCCCGCGTCAGCGATGTCGATCTCCCGGATCGATCCGATGTCGCGACCGACAACCCGGTCCCGATTCCTCCCTTCTGGGGCGACCGCGTCGTCCGAGGCATACCGCTTGCCGAGTATCTGCCGTACCTCGACGAGCGGGCGCTGTTCATGGGGCAGTGGGGCCTGAAGTCTTCCCGTGGCGACGGCCCCAGTTACGAGGAGCTGGTGGAGACCGAAGGCAGACCTCGGCTGCGCTACTGGATCGACCGCATCCAAACGGAGGCGATGATCGAGCCAGCGGTGGTCTACGGATACTTCCCGTGCGTGTCCGACGGCCGTTCCCTCGACGTCTACGACGCCACGGGAACGGCAGTGGCGACCACCTTCACGTTCCCTCGCCAGCGCCGCGGCCGGTTCCTCTGCCTGTCGGACTTCTTCCGTCCTTCGACGACCGGCGAACGTGATGTCGTGGCCCTCGACGTCGTCACTATGGGCAAAGCCGCATCCGACGCCACTGCCCGCCTTTTCGACAAGGATGCCTACCGCGACTACCTTGAACTTCACGGACTCAGCGTCCAACTCACCGAGGCACTCGCCGAGTATTGGCACTCGCGGATACGGGCGGAACTTGGATTCGGCGATGAGGACGAACACGACATGGACATCCTCATCAGTAAGCAGGGTTATCGGGGTTCCCGCTACTCATTCGGGTACCCCGCATGCCC
>JBEIHR010000007.1:0-40504 GCA_040381195.1 Rubricoccaceae bacterium | reverse complement strand
GGAGAATGTCGAGAACATTGTTGCCGTGGACCGATATCTGTCGTTTTTATTGCGGACGGTGCTCGTGTTCGGGGTCGGGTTCTTGACCCCAATGTTTATTGTCCTGCTGAACTTAGCAGGAGTGTTGTCGGGACAGCGTCTGCTTTCGTGGTGGCGGTGGATCATCTTCGCGGTCGTGATCTTCGCCGCCGTGGCGACTCCCACGGGGGATCCCATCAACCTCGCGCTACTCGCGGGACCAATACTCGTCCTCGTAGTCATCGCGGTTGGAATCGCCCTTCTCAACGATCGGCGCCGCGCACGGAGGAGGAAGGGCGAGCCAGACTTCTCCGATCTCTCAGATGATGAGGCGTCGCCGCTCGATGAACCTGATCGTCCGTGATCAGCCGCGTCGATTTCATCGTCAACCCGCGTGCGGGCAAGGGACGTGCCGCCCACAAGGCCGCTGAAGCGGCCCGGATGCTCACTGAGGCTGGGCTCGCGTGCGGGATCCACGTTCCAACCTCCGGTCCCTCGGCGGCGGACATCGCTGAACGTGCAGCACGCCCCGGTTCATGTGTCGTTGCATGCGGCGGCGACGGGACGGTGCACTGGACCCTGCAGGGCGTGATGCGGGGCGCTGCTGCGTTCGACATCCTCACGGCCGGCACTGGAAACGACATACATGCGGCACTCCACGGCTCCACATCGGACCCCGTGCGGTCACTCGTCCGTCGTGTCCTGAGCGGGACGACTCGGCGGGTCGACGTCGGATCCGCCACCACGCCGGACGCGGAGCGCTTCTACCTGGCTGTCTGCACCACCGGCTTCGACTCCGTGGTCAACGCGAGGGCCAACGAGATAACGAAGGGCCCCAGCCAGGCGCGCTACGTCGTGGCACTGGTCAAGGAACTGCCCGCAATGCGATCGCGTGCGTGGAGCATCACACAGGCTGACACCACCTGGCAGGAAACCGGCGTCATCTTGGCCGTTGCCAACGGCGGCATCTACGGAGGGGGCATGCGGATAAGCCCCCGCGCCAGCATGACCGACGGCCTCCTCGATGTCACACTCGTCGGTGAGGTGGGCCGCATTCGTCTCATCCGTCTCTTCCCTCGTGTGTACTCCGGTGATCACATCCATCGACCGGAGGTCGCCACATGGAGCACAGACGAGATCCGCATAGACGGAGATGAAGCCCCGGTCATGTGCGACGGGGAATACCTCGGAGGCCTTCCCGTGTCCATCCGATCCCTGCCGGGCGCGCTGCAGGTATGCGCCACCCCGGTCCCATAGGGTCCACTCGTGGCCTCACCGGCGGAGCGCTATGCCGCCGCGCGCGAACGAGCCCGTACCCGCCTACTCACGCAGTTCGAACATGAACTGCCCTTTGCCCTGGACCCCTTCCAACGACAGGCGTGCGAGGCATTGGAGTCCGGATCGTCCGTACTCGTTGCAGCGCCCACCGGGGCGGGCAAGACCGTCGTCGGCGAGTTCGCGATCTACCGTGCCCTCGATGCGGGAACCAAGTGCTTCTACACGACACCCATCAAGGCCCTCTCCAACCAGAAGTACCAGGAGTTGGTCCAGCGCTACGGATCCCAACGAGTCGGCCTTCTCACGGGAGACAACTCCATCAACAGTGAAGCTCCTGTGGTGGTCATGACCACGGAGGTGCTGCGCAACATGCTGTACGCCGAGTCCGCCACCCTGAACAATCTCGGTTATGTGGTGATGGACGAGGTGCACTACCTCGCGGACCGCTTTCGAGGGGCGGTCTGGGAAGAGGTCATCATCCACTTGCCTCAATCCGTCATCCTCGTCTCCCTCAGCGCCACCGTAAGCAATGCGGAGGAATTCGGCGCGTGGCTGGAGACCGTCCGTGGTCGCACGGCCATCGTCGTCGATGAGTTCCGACCCGTTCCGCTGTTTCAGCACGTCATGGTCGGTGAGCGGATTTTCGATCTCTTCACTTCCGACGGGAAGGTGAATCCCGACCTCCTCCGGATGCGTCGGGAGGACCAGCCCACACGACAGCGACGGGGACGACCTCGTAGTGGTCCCCGCACTCCCTGGCGCAGCGAGATCGTCGACGAGTTGGAGCGGCGGTCGCTCCTCCCGCCGATCTACTTTCTCTTCAGTCGGGCTGGGTGTGACGAAGCAGTCGAGCAATGCCTGCGAGCGGGGATCCGTCTCACCTCTCCGGAGGAACGCGAGCACATCAGGATGGTGATTGCGGCCGACACCCTGGGCATCCCAGACGAAGACCTTGCTGCGCTTGGCTTCGCCGAATGGGCGGAGGGAATGGAGCGTGGTCTCGCCAGTCACCACGCGGGTCTCCTACCCCTGCAGAAGGAGATCACCGAGCGCCTCTTCCAGCGAGGACTGATCAAGGTTGTGTTCGCGACCGAGACCCTGGCGCTCGGGATCAACATGCCCGCACGAACGGTCGTGCTCGAACGTCTGGTGAAGTGGAATGGGGAAACCCACGTCGACATCACACCAGGGGAATACACGCAACTGACAGGACGTGCCGGCAGGCGCGGTATCGACGTTGAGGGACACGCCGTCGTCGTCTGGCAACGCGACCTCGACCCGTCGAGTCTCGCCGGTCTCGCCTCCACACGCACCTATCCACTCCGCTCCTCCTTCGTGCCGTCCTACAACATGGCGGTCAATCTGGTCACCCGCATGGGCCGTGCCCGCGCACGGGAGGTCCTGGAGACCTCGTTTGCGCAGTTTCAGGCGGACCAGGCCGTGGTCGGTCTCGCCGCGGAGATCCGTCGTCTGGAATCAGCCCAGGACGGCTACCGACCCCAGATGGTGTGTCACCTCGGTGACTTCGAGGAATACGCGGGAATCCGGGAGAGGCTGAATCGCTCTGAGAAGGAGGGGAGCAGAAAGCGGGCCCTGGAGCGCAGGGACGCGGTCGAGGAATCACTGCGTTCTCTCGCGGTGGGCGACGTGATCGTCATCACCTCGGGCAAGCGCGCAGGACCGGCAGTCGTCGTCGGAACACCGCGTCGAGACGATCTACGACCACTCGTGGTCACGGGTGACCGCCAGGTGCGCAAACTCAGCGTGGCCGATACTGGTCGCCCCGTACAGGTGGTCGGCCGGATCAAAGTTCCACGCGGGTTCACCACACGTGATGCAGGGATGCGCAAGGACCTTGCCGCTCGGGCGGTCGAGGTGGCAGGAACCTCCCTACCGACCGATCACACGCGTCACAGCGGACCGGCGGATCCCTCCGATGACCTCCGTGCGGAGTTGCGACGTCATCCCTGCCATGGCTGCGCCGAACGCGAGACACATGCGCGGTGGGCTGAGCGCTTCTACGCCGCACAGCGGTCCATCGACACTCTCAACGCACGCATCGCGCGCAGGACGAAGTCCGTGGGTCGGCGTTTCGACAGAATCTGTGATCTCCTCATCACCCTCGGATATCTGGAAGGCGCCGGCGACTCCGTACGCGCGACCGCGCAGGGAACCCTCCTGGGACGGATCTACACCGAGGCGGATCTGCTCGCCGCGGAGACATTGAGGCGCGGCGTCTTCGACGAGTTGAGCCCTGAAGAGATGGCGGCCGTTGTGTCCTGCTTGCTGTTCGAGTCCCGCAGAAGCGATGACCAGGAAGCCGCGTCGGTGCCCAGGGGAGCGATCGAGGTGGCCATCGACCGGATCACCCAGATCGACAGCCACCTTCGGGAGGTCGAGCACGACCATGGGATCCCCTCCGGTCGCGATGTCGACCGCGGTCTGGTGTGGGCTGTGTACCGATGGTCGCAGGGAGCATCACTACTCACCATCTTGACCCGTAATGATGTGACCGCGGGCGACTTCGTGCGCTGGACGCGACAGGTGATCGACTTACTCGGCCAGATCGCGACCGTCGCTGAGGATCCGGTGGCCGATCGTGCACGACGTGCGGTGTCGCTTCTCGATCGCGGAGTGGTGGCCTACTCCAGCGCTGTGTGAGCTGCACCCAGCAATTCATCGACGAAGCGCTGTACGCCCCACTCCGACGCGAGCTCGCGGAGCGATTCGGGATCGCGCACAACCCTGGGCAACTCCAGCGCCACCCGCGGAAGATCCACGTCGGTCCGCACCGTCACCACTGCGCGCGCCGCCGCGATGTACTTGACGCTCTCGGTCAGGATCGCAGCGAGACGAGGGGTGAGCGGGCGAACGGGTTCCGACCGCGCCCCTTCGAGCAGTGCCTCCAGGGATCCGAAGGCTGCAATGAGCGCTGATGCGGTCTTCTCGCCGATCCCACGGACGCCCGGGAGACCATCGGAGGGGTCACCGCGGAGAACTGCGAAGTCCACGTAGCGCTCAGGCGCGATGCCGTAACGCTCCACAACCGTGGGTGGGTCGAGAAGTGCCCAACGCTCCATCCCTCCATTCGCCATCTGCAGTAGCGACACGGAGCGGGATACGACCTGGAGCAGGTCCCGATCACTCGTCACGACGACCATGGGGTCTCCGGGCGGGTGGGCGGCCGACAGGGTTCCGATGATGTCGTCCGCTTCGGCGCCCTCGGCGCCGAGAACGGGGATACCCCAGGCCTCGAGGAGGCCGGCGATTGCACCGATCTGCGGTCCCAGTGTGTCCGGCACATCCTCCTGAAGGTCGTGCTCCGTTGCCAGGCGGTGGGCCTTGTAGCTGGGGATGAGCGCCACGCGCCACTCGGGACGCCAGTCGACATCCCACGCCGCGACGAGGCCACCGGGCGTGTATCGCTGGATCAGTCGGGTGAGCGTCTGGAGGAACCCACGCACGGCGTTATGCGGATGACCATCCGGTGCCGTCATCGACTCGGGCAGGGCGAAATACGAGCGGTAGTAGAGGGTCGCCGAATCCAGGACGAGTAGCGGCTGAGTGGGCATGGTCGAGTGTGGCACGGACCCCCACGACTCGTACTCTGTCGTCATGCACCTCGATCGCTTGGTCACGGCACTGGGCGCATCCGCGATGGACGTCCTCTTCGTGAGCCCGGGTCCCGACCTGCGCTACCTCATCGGGTACGACGCCGTGCCACTCGAGCGCCTGACCCTGTTGGTCGCTCGATCGGATGGTGATGCGACGCTGGTCGTACCGACGTTGGAGCGTGCCGAGGCCGAGAGAAGCCCGTTTGCGCACTCCGGTGGTCGGGTGGCGACGTGGGAGGAGACGCAGGACCCCTGGTCCCTGGTCCATGCAGCGGCAGGCTCACCGCAATCGATCGCCCTTGATCCACAGATGTGGGCCGCGCGCGCCCTTCGGGTCCAAGCGGAGTGGCCGGATGCCCGTGTTTCTGCACCCTCGCTCGTCTCCGGACTGCGCAGCGTGAAGGCCGCCGACGAGATCCGCGCACTCCAGGAGGCGGGTGAAGCCATTGACCGCGTCCATCGTCGCGTCCCCGCCCTCCTGCGGCCGGGCCGTACGGAGCGCGAGGTTGCCGGCGACATCGCCGACGCGATTCTCGACGAGGGACACAGCCGGGTGGACTTCGTCATCGTCGCGTCCGGGCCGAACGGCGCAAGTCCCCATCACTCCGTCTCCGATCGCGTGATCGAGCGTGGCGATCCCATCGTCATCGACATCGGCGGCACCATGCCGAGTGGCTATTGCAGTGACTGCACCCGGGTCTATGTGATCGGGGAGGCTTCGCCCGAATACCTGGATCACTACGCCGCATTGCTCCTCGCGCAGGAACGAGCGGTCGCTGCGGTGGCCCCGGGCGTCGCGTGCGAGGCGATCGATGCGGCCGCACGCGCGCACCTCACCGATGCCGGGTTGGGGGAGGCGTTCATCCACCGCACGGGTCATGGCATCGGTCTGGAAACACACGAGGATCCCTACATCGTCACAGGCAATGCAACTCCGCTCGTACCGGGAATGGCCTTCAGCATCGAACCGGGGTTCTACCTCGAGGGTCGCTTTGGTGCACGCATCGAGGACATCGTGGTGTGTGACGAGACCGGTGCGATTCGCCTGAACACGGTCTCACGTGATCTGTGCGTCATCTGATCCAGTGCCTGGTATGAGCACCCTGATCGTCGGCGCGCGAATCCATGGAGCAGATCCCCGAGACACCAGCATCCTGTTCGCACCGTCGGGAATCCTCTGGATCGGAACCGAGCTAGACGCCCGAGACATCGATGCCGGCGTGCGCATCGACGCGCGCGGAATGGTGCTAACCCCGGGCTTCGTCGACGCACACGTCCACGCCACGAATACCGGTCTCATGATGACCGGCCTCGACCTCACCAGGACGACATCTGCGCACGAGCTCCTCGGACGCGTAGCCACGGCCGCGGCGGAGCACCCGGGGGAGCCGATCCTGGGCCACGGATGGGATGAGACACGCTGGTCGACTCCAGATGTCCCAACACTGACCGAACTCGATCGTGCGGGATGCGGACAAGCCGTGTACCTCTCGAGGGTCGACGTGCATTCCGCCCTCGTCTCCAGTGCACTGCTCGCCCAGGAGCCCGACATCGGGACGCTGAGTGGCTATACCCGAGATTCGGCACTCGTATCGCAGCACGCCCATGGCGCGGCCAGGCAGAGGACACTCGGATCGATCACTCCGGGCCTGCGACGCCGCGCCCAGCGTGCCTTCCTCGAGCAGGCATCACGGCGAGGGATCGTTGGGGTGCACGAGATGGCCGGGCCCACCATTAGTGGGGAGTCCGATGCTCGGGATCTGCTCAGCGTGGCCACCGACCAACCCGGGCCCCAGGTGTTCCTCTATTGGGGTGAACTCGCGTCCCGGGGCGGCATCGAACGCGCGCGCGAACTCGGCGCTGTGGGAGTCGGGGGAGACCTCTTCCTGGATGGTGCGCTCGGATCCCGGACAGCAGCCCTGCACGAGCCCTATTGCGACGATCCGACCACGAGCGGTGCGCTCTATGTCACCTTCGACGAAGTACTCGATCACATCGCGGTGTGCACCGAATCCGGCATTCAAGCGGGATTCCACGTCATCGGGGATCGGGCATGCGATCTCGTCACCGAGGCGTTCCGCGTGTGCGCGAAGCGGGCCGACGTCACCACGATGCGACGCCTGCGTCATCGCCTCGAGCACGCGGAGATGTTGAGCGATGCGTCCCTGCGCACATTGGCGGAACTCGGCGTCGTGCTGAGTATGCAGCCGCTCTTCGATGGACTCTGGGCGGGATCCGGCGGCATGTACGAGCAGCGCGTGGGCACAGAGCGCGCTCGCGGCATGAATAGGTGGGGATCTGCGCTCGAGCGAGGGTCGACCGTGGCCTTCAGCTCGGACTGTCCGGTGACCGAGATGTCTCCCTGGGCGCAGGTCCACGCGGCCATGCAGCATCACGATCCGGCCGAGCGGCTCGGTGAGGGCGCGGCTGTCGATGCCCACTCCCGTGCCGGCTGGTGGACAGTGGGCGACGACTCCGCCGGTGTGATCGCACCGGGCAGGCCTGCGCACGTGGCGCTCTGGGGCGAGACGGACGCGGAGGGGATTCCTGACTGCCTCGCCACCTGGGTCTCCGGTGACGTCAGCTACATCCAGGAGGGGATCACATGACCCTCCTCCGTGATTTCGCGCTCTCCGTCGCCGCGGGGCTGCTCCTCACGGCGGCATTCCCGAATCTCGACGTGTGGTTCCTCGCTCCGATCGCAGTGGCTGTGATCACCTGGGTCCAATGGCAATCCCGGGGCGTCCGATCCTTCCTCATGGGCCTGGTGTTCGGCCTGACCTTCTTCCTGAGCCTCATGCCCTGGCTCCGGGTGATCGGCACGGACGCCTGGATCGCGGCGAGTGCCTTCTGTGCGCTGTGGGTCGCGATCCTCGGCTGGGCGACCTCCCGCCTGACACGGTTACCCCTGGCCCCGGTCTGGGTCGGGTTCGCCTGGGTGTCCATGGAAGTGATCCGAGAGAACCTCCCGGTACTCGGGTTCACCTGGGGTCGGCTGGCCTTCTCGCAGTCGTCCTCCCCGTTCGGCGGCTTCGCCGCCTGGGGGGGCGCCGTGGGGGTGACGTTCCTGGTGGCCGCTGTCGGTGCCCTCCTCGCACAGGCGGCGCGGGCGGATACGTGGCCGCGCACGGCGGCACCTGCGGCCACAGCCGTCGCGCTGGTACTCCTGGTCGGGATCGTGCCGGGCCCGGCACTGCCGAGCACCGGTACGACGCGCGTGGCCCTGATCCAGGGCGGTACCCCGCAGACGGGCCTGGGGGAGCGGGATGTCCGACGCGAGGTACTGGCCAGCCACGCCGCCGTCACCCGGGAGCTCGGTGCCGACATCGATGCCGGGCGAGCCGTCCGCCCCGATCTCGTGCTGTGGCCGGAGAATTCCGTGGACTTCGATCCCTTCCAGGACGCTGTGGCCGCCCAAACGATTCAGGATGCCGCGGATGCCGCGGGAGCCCCTCTGCTCATCGGCGCGGTGATGGACGACCCCGAGGACCCGAACCTCCGCGCGAATGTCGCGATCCTCTGGGAGCCCGGGGCTGGTCCCCGTCAGGTGTACGTCAAGCAACGGCTGGTGCCGTTCGGGGAATTCATTCCGCTGAGGTCGCTCATCGCCTCACGGATAGACCGACTCGACCGTGTCCGGCGCGACTTCGCTCCCGGCGACGAACCCGGGCTCTTCCCCGTAGCCGATGCGGTGATCGGAAACGTCATCTGTTTCGAGGTCGCGTACGACGCCGCGATCGCGGAGGTTGTGGCGGGGGGAGCAGACCTCCTCACCGTCCAAACGAACAACGCGACCTGGGCGGGGATGAATCAGATCAACCAGCAGTTGGCGATCGAGCGCCTTCGCGCGCGGGAGACCGGGCGCTCGCTGGGAGTTGCCGCAACGACGGGGGCCACCGTCGCCTTCGATCCGCGCGGTGATGACATCGCACGCTTGCCCCTCGACGACGTTGCCTACGTCATCGCGGACCTGCCTCGCGTGGTGGTCCGCACACCCGGCTCAGTCATCGGACCCCCCTTCACCTACGCGGCAATCGCCCTCACTCTGATCGGCCTTGCCCTGACATGGACTCCCTGGTCACGGCGTGTGCTCACTAAGGTGGACGAGTGAGCGGCGACCACTCGACGACGTTCACCGACCTCGGCCGCATACTCGTCATCATTCCCACGTACAACGAACGCGATGCACTGCCCGCGATCCTCGAGCGAGTCCGGGCGTCGGTCCCCGAGGCGGATGTTCTCATCGCAGATGACAACTCGCCGGACGGGACCGGACAGGTCGCTGACGACTGGGCGCTGCGCGACGATCAGGTGCACGTCATGCACCGCTTGGGCAAGGAAGGTCTCGGAACGGCCTACCTGGCCGGTTTCGCCTGGGGCCTTCAGAACGGGTACGACGTGTTGGTCGAGATGGACGCTGACGGGTCACACCAACCGGAACAACTTCCACGCCTCCTCAACGCACTGCGCGACTGCGACATGGTCCTGGGATCCCGATGGATCACCGGTGGCGCGACGGAGAATTGGTCTCGGGGCCGTCAGGTGTTGTCGAAGGGGGGCAACCTCTACACGCGCATGATGCTCGGCGTCCCGATTCGTGATGCCACCGGTGGCTATCGAGCCTTCCGAGCGCAGACCCTGCGGGCGCTCGATCTCCATGAAGTGGCCTCCCAGGGATACTGCTTCCAGGTGGACCTCGCCTGGCGCGCGGTGCAACGCGGCCTGCGAGTGCGGGAGGTTCCCATCACATTCGTGGAGCGCACGTCGGGGGCGAGCAAGATGAGTCGGACGATCGTCGCCGAGGCACTGTGGCGGGTCACCGTGTGGGGTCTTGACGCCCGGGTCACGCGGCTTCGTGAGCGGGCGATGACGCGCCGAGGACAGGGCTCATGACACTCCGCTGGCGCCTGCTGGTCTTCGGCTACCCGCTCGCAGAGATCCTGGCCTTCTGGGGTGTCGCGAGTCTGATCGGGTGGGGATGGGCACTCCTGGCGCTCGTGCTCGGCGTGCCGGTCGGATGGGCGCTAGTGCGCAACGCGGGGGCCGAGGCGGCGCGGGGGAGGGGTGATCGAGCCCTGGTCCTTGGGGTGTCCGGTGTGCTGTTCATCATCCCAGGATTCCTCACGGACCTGGCAGCACTGGCGCTCCTACTGCCACCGGTGCACCGGCCGCTGGGGACTCGTCTCCGGACGTGGGTAGAGGTGTCACCCATCCGCATGGGATTCACCCAGGGGGATGTGGTCACCGGCGAGGTGATACGTCGGCCACCTACGCCGAACGGGGGAGCGCTCCCTGGCGCAGGAGGGTGAGCCGCTCCTCGAGGAGTTCCTCGAGGTCTTCCCGTGTCCGCCGTTCGAGCAGCATGTCCCAGTGCGTCCGCTGATGCTTCTCCGGGCCGGCCTCAGGCTTGACGACGTCCGGACTCGTTGCCTCTGCGCCGCAGCGGCAGGTCCACGTGTAGGGAATCTCCTCAGCGTCGGTTGAGAACGGGATGATGCTGACGTGCCCATCGGCACATACATACCGGACCCCGCGACGATCCGCGGGTGCCACATGCTCGTCCCGCTCGTAACTCAGTGCACCGAGACGGCTTCCACGCATCGATTCCATGACTGCCTCCTGGGGGTGGGACGCAGCGGGTCGACTACGGGTTCCCTAGGTTCGTCCGGTTACCGGATTACGCAGGACGGCCTGGGCGAGCTCCTCACGGATCTCATCGAGGTAGACACCGGTGGTGGCGAGGCTGGCGTGCCCGAGGAGCCGCTGGACGACGGACACATCGGCCGCGCCACTCGAGAGCGCCAGGGTGGCCATCGTGTGCCGAAGCGCGTGCGGTGTTGCGCGCCTGCGCACCTGCGCGGGGAGTAGTGCGCACGTGCGTGCAACGAGATTCTGCACATCGCGCGGTGTGATGCGTCGTCCGCGGAAGGTCACGAACAGTGCTCGCTCCGAGTCCTCCTGGCGCGGCGGGGGATCGGCATGCCACGGCGGGGGTCGATGGTCGGCGTCGTATCGGGTGAGGAGCTCTGCGGTACTCGGGGACAACGGAACGTCGCGTGCCTTGCCACCTTTACCGTGACGAATGCGCAGCCAGGTGACGCCGTCGCGCACGTCGATGTCGGACCGGTCCATCGCACACAGTTCACTGACCCGCGGTCCGGTCTCCAGGAGGATGCGCAGGATGACCTCGTCGCGCACGGACAGCCGGTGATCGATCCGCGCTGTGGGCGGATCCTGGGGTACGTCGACCAGGGCACGCGCGGAGTCCAGGGGGAGTGCGGTTCGGGCCCCGGCAGCCCGATCCCGTGCCTTGGGGCGGGCGCTCGTGTCCGGCATGGGGTTGCGCTGGATGAAGGCCTCGCGCTCGGCGAAGGTGAAGAGCCGGGAGATGGACTGTCGGAACCGGGCGGCAATTCCCGTGCCCTTGGTATCCGACCGGGGAATGGCATACCGACGGTCGGGCTCATGCCGGAAGGCCACCACGATGTCGTCGATATCGCCGCCGGTGAGGTCGTCCAGGATGGTCTCTGCGCCCGCGAGACGGATGAAATCGTCCAGGTCACGTCGATATGTCCGAGCCGTGGTCTCCGCCAGGGAGCCCGCTGCGAGGCGCCGTTCGACGTCCCGGAAGTAGCGCTGGACCGCCTCACCCACGGTGAGTCGTTGCAGCGTGGGAGGAGCCACCATCCCCCCATGATATTACGTAGTTGACCAATACTACGCAATGACACCCGGGGCTACGAGGTCGCGAGTTCCTCGGGCCGCGGGCACGAGCACACCAGGTTGCGGTCCCCGTAGGCGCCGTCGATCCGGCGCACCGGCGGCCAGTACTTGTCCGCCGGATTCACCGTCCCTGGAAACGCGGCCTCGGAGGCGCTGTACGGGTGCGACCAGGACCCGACCACGCTCGCTGCGGTATGCGGGGCGTGGACCAGGGGATTGTCATCGGCCGGCCACTCCCCGGACTCCACCCGGGCGATCTCACCCCGGATGGCGATCATGGCGTCGCAGAACCGATCCAGCTCGGCCCGATCCTCACTCTCCGTGGGTTCGACCATCAGGGTCCCGGCCACCGGGAAACTCATGGTGGGGGCGTGGAAGCCGTAGTCGATGAGCCGCTTGGCGATGTCATCGACCGAGATCCCGGATCGGGCCGTGATCGGCCGGATGTCCAGGATGCACTCGTGGGCCACGAGTCCGCGGTCGCCGGTGTAAAGGATCGGGTAGTAATCCCGCAGCCGGTGGGCGATGTAGTTCGCGTTCAAAATTGCGACCGTGGTCGCCCGGGTCAAGCCCGCTCCCCCCATCATCGCGATGTAGGCGTAGGGGATCGGAAGGATGCCCGCGCTCCCCCAGGGAGCGCCACTGACGGGACCCACGCCGCCGTCCGCGTGGCCCCGACCCACCGGTCCTGCCTCCGGCACGAGCGGGTGCCCCGGAAGGAAGGGCGCCAGGTGCGCCCGCACTCCCACGGGTCCCACACCCGGTCCCCCACCCCCGTGCGGAATGCAGAACGTCTTGTGCAGATTCAGGTGCGAGACGTCGGCGCCGAAGGCGCCGGGCTTCGCCAGTCCGACGAGCGCGTTGAGGTTCGCTCCATCGACGTACACCTGACCGCCTGCCGCATGCACACGGGAACAGATATCGGCAACGGCCTCCTCGAAGACGCCATGGGTCGATGGGTACGTGATCATCAGTGCGGCGAGTCGATCCGCGTGCGCGTCGATCTTCGCCTGGAGATCTGCGACGTCGACGTTTCCGTGCTCGTCACACTGCACCACGACAACGGTCATGCCGACCATGACCGCACTCGCCGCGTTGGTGCCGTGCGCACTGCTCGGGATCAGGCAGACATCCCGTTGATGATCACCGCGCGCCCGGTGATAGCCGCGGATGGCGAGCAGCCCCGCGAACTCACCCTGTGACCCAGCGTTCGGCTGCAACGAGATGGCGTCGTATCCGGTGACCTCGCACAGCCACGCCTCGAGTTCGCGGATCATCTCGCGGTACCCGGCCGAGTCCTCCGCCGGTGCGAACGGATGGATGTGCGCGAATTCCGCCCACGTCACCGGCTCCATCTCGGTGGCCGCATTCAACTTCATGGTGCACGACCCCAGAGGAATCATCGAGCGATCGAGGGCCACATCGCGATCGGACAGCCGACGAATGTAGCGCAGCATCGACGTCTCACTGCGATGCTGGTGGAACACCGGGTGCGTCAGGAACGGAGAAGTACGCCCCAGTTCATCCGGGATCGCCGTGGACTCCCCTTCCGTAATCCGGGCGCCGAACACCTCGGCGACGGTCGCCAGGTGCTCCGGGGTCGTCGTTTCGTCCACGCTGACGCCGATCGTGTCGTCATCGACCAGCCGCAGCGTGATGCCCCGGGACCGACACGCGTCCCAGAACTCGCGCGCTCTGCCCGGTGCCCGGACGTGGACGGTGTCGAAGTAGTCCTGATGGACGAGTTGGTGTCCGGCCGCGGTCAGCGCCTCCCCCAGGGACCGGGCACGTTGCGCAATGCCCGTCGCGATGGCTGTGAGTCCCTCCGGTCCGTGATAGACCGCGTACATGCTCGCCATGACCGCAAGGAGTACCTGGGCCGTGCAGATGTTGCTCGTCGCCTTCTCCCGACGAATGTGCTGCTCCCGGGTCTGCAGGGCGAGGCGGTATGACGGGGCGCCGTCGGCGTCGACACTGACACCCACCAATCGCCCGGGCAGGCTGCGCTCGAGCCCCGCGCGCACCGCGATGAAGCCCGCGTGCGGTCCACCGAAGCCCATCGGGACACCGAGCCGTTGGGCGGAGCCGACGACGATATCCGCCCCCCACTCCCCCGGCGGGGTGAGCAGTGTGAGCGCAAGGAGATCCGTGGTCACGATGGCCAGTGCGCCACCAGCGCGGGCCTGTGTGATCACGCCCCGGATGTCCCGAATGCGTCCGGAACTGCCCGGATAGCCGACCACGACACCGGCGAAATCCCCTGGGGGCCACTCCCCCGCCAGGTCGGCGACGACGATCTCGACCCCGATCGGTTCTGCACGGGTGGTCACGACGGCAAGGGTCTGTGGGTGGGTATCGACGTCGACGAGCAGCCGGTCTCGTCCAGTGGCACGAACCGCGAGAGCCATGGCCTCGGCCACCGCCGTGGGTTCGTCCAACAGGCTCGAGCCTGCGATGGGGAGGGCGGTCAGATCCTCGACCAGGGTTTGGAAGTTGAGCAGGGCTTCCAATCGGCCTTGGGAGATTTCCGGTTGGTACGGCGTGTACGCCGTGTACCAGGCGGGGTTCTCAAGCACCGTCCGCCGAATGACGGCCGGCGTGTGGCAGGAGTAGTAGCCCAGTCCGATCATCGACACCGTGACGGTGTTCGCCGAGGCGAGTTCACGGAGTCGGCCGGTGACCTCGGGCTCCGACATGGGTTCCGGGAGGTCGAGCCCCTCGGTCCAGGCGATGACTTCCGGCACGACGGCGGCGATCAGCGCATCCGCATCGGCGTAGCCGAGTTGCTGGGCCATCGCGATGACGTCCGCATCACGCGGACCGATATGTCGACCGACAAACTCCATATTCACTCCTCAGGCAGGGGCCAACCACTCCCCCTCTGTTGCCCGCGCCATGCGCGACCTGAGAGTTTCACCGCGGATGCGGCTTTCCCCGTCGGTGGAGACCGAAGTCTCGCCTTCCAGAGGTGCCTTACCCGGACGGTCCCTGTGCCTGAGAGGTTGTCGGGGAGATTGCTCCTTCGGCGACTGCTGGTGCAGTTCTCTCCCGCCCGGGTTCAAGCAGCGAGACGAGCCTAGCCGAGTTGGGTCAGACCGCAGCCCGGCTCGCCCTGCGGCGCGCCAGTTCATCGGTGACCGCCACCGGCACCACGGGCTCACCGGCCGGGTCCTCGGCGGGAAGGGTCGCCAACGTTCCCTCCACCTCGCGCCAGACCGAACCGACGGCGATGCCGAACACCCCCTGTCCCCCACGCACCAGATCGATGACCTCGTCAGCACTGCGACACTCGTAGACACTCGCCCCATCGCTCATCAGCGTCAGGCTGGCGAGATCACTACCGTCCCGCTGCGCGAGGTGGGCGATCGCCGACCGGATGTTCGGCAGGGATACCCCGGTATCGATCAGCCGCTTGACGATTCGCAGCGTGAGGACGTCGCGGAAGCTGTACAGACGCTGCGAACCAGAACCCGATGCCCCCCGCACGGTGGGCTCGACAAGTCCGGTACGCGCCCAGTAATCGAGCTGGCGGTAGGTGATCCCGGCGGCGGCACATGCCACCGGCCCGCGGTAACCGACGTGGTCGGGAATGGGGCGCAGGCTGCCGGCATCGAACAGACTCTCCTGGCCGTCGCGTTGTGCGATTCCCTCGGACATCTGACCGCCTCCCGTGGTCGGACCCCCACGGTACTCGCTTGGTCACGCGGGGAAGTGAGAGGAATCTACGAACCCCGCTCCCACCCGATCGCTCGCGACACGCCCCCGAAACGAGGCAAAGTCTCAAGGTCTGCTGGAGCCTCAGGTACCCGCGGTACCGAAGTCCTCGGGGGTCACCTGTTCGAGGAACTCGCGGAATCTCTCCACCTGGTCATCCTCGGGGACCTCGTCGGCGATCTCGATCCCCGCCTGCTCGAGAACCTCGGCCGATCCGACGATGGGCGCATCGGAGCGAAGCGCAAGGGCGATCGCATCGGAGGGACGGGCACTCACCTCGACACCGGTCGACAGCACGATCGTGGCGTAGAAGACCCCATCGCTCAGGTCCGTGATCCTGACCTCGCGCACCTCGGTCCCCAGCGCCTGCAGAAGGTCCTTCATCAGGTCGTGGGTCATCGGTCGGGGCGGCACCACTCCCTGGTGGGCGTAGGCGATCGCGGTCGCCTCGGCTGCACCGACCCAGATCGGCAGGTACCGGACGCCCTCGGCCTCACGGAGAAGGACGATGGGCGTGTTCGAGGGCATTTCCATCCGAACACCTACGACGTCCATCGGGATCATGCGACCAGCGTACGACGCTGTGAGACCGGACGCCGCCGTGTTCGTGGAGAGCGAATCAGGCTCTGCCCGCACGGACCATCTCGGCCCTCAACAGCGCGGCGTGGAGCTGGATCACCAGCGCGGCGATTTCCCGTACGGCCTCCTGGGCACGGGCACGACCATCACGGTCCCGGGTGTAGGGCGTGACCATCTGCTCTATCAGGCCAGCCTCACGATCCGTCACCACCCGAAAACTCCGCAAATGCCGCGACTCCATGCCGTAGGAGCGAAGACGCGACGCGATGGTGCAGATGGCGAGTGCCTCTTCGTCATAGTGCCCCGCCGAGTTCCGCCAGACGAGCCCGATCGCCTCCAGTTCGGCAATCGCACCCTCATCGATTTCACCCTGCTCGGCAAGCTCCGTACGGCTGAGGCGGACTCGGCCTCCCCCAGCCCGGAAATCCCGCGGAGCGATGGCAGCAAACTCTCCCTGAGCACCCTCGGGTGATCCATCGAGGTTCTCTCGGATCACCTTCAATGGCAGGTAGTGATCTCGTTGCATGGTGAGTACGGAACGCAGTCTCTCCACGTCAGTGGTGGAGAATCGACGGTAGCCCGAGGGCGTACGTGCCGGTGTCACCAATCCTTCGGTCTCCAGGAAGCGGATCTTGCTGATCGACACATCCGGGAACTCCTTTTTCAGGATTCCCAGAACCTCGCCGATGCTCAGCGTCGTCGTGGCGCTCTCGCGCCTTTGTGCACCCGCCATCAACTCACCCTGCCGGGTCGATGCCGACCAGGAAAACGAATCGGAACTTGCCGACTTGAACCTCGTCTCCCCCGCGCAACCTCTGGTCATCGACGCGTACACGATTCACGTACGTCCCATTGAGGCTCCCGACGTCCCGAACACTCCAGCCCTCCGCCCCGCGTCGGAACTCCGCGTGACGGCGACTCACGGTGACATCGTCCAGGAACACATCGGATTCCGGTGCGCGGCCGACACCGACAACATCAGCAGTCGCGGGAAGTTGAAACTCCGTGCCCTGGCCCGGACCACGATGAACGACGAGGAGCGCGCCTCCCGACGGGATGTCCGTCCCCCTCCCGGATCCGACAGTTGGCTGGGATCCGCTGTCGGCGACCGATGGGAGCACGCCGGTGTCGTCGGCCTCCGGAACCGCATGCCCGCACGCCGAACAGAACCGATCCCCCGGTTCTAGCGGCTCACCGCAGGATGCGCACTTCATCGACGGTGCCTCACGCGCTCGCGATGAGGGCTTCGTAGTCGGCTGCGGTGAGTAGCTGATCCCACTGATCGGCGTCACTCACGCGCAGGCGGGCGAACCATCCGCCGCCGTAGGGCTCGGCGTTGACGCGCTCGGGCCGCGTCTCCAGTTCACCATTGACGGCGATGATCTCTCCGCCTACCGGAGCGTAGATCTCGCTCACACTCTTGGTCGATTCGACCTCTCCGCAGGAATCACCCGCCGCCACCGTGGTCCCGACGCTCGGCAGCGCCACGAAGACGATGTCGCCGAGGGCGTGCTGGGCATACTCCGTGATCCCGAACGTGACGGTGCCATCCGATTCGTCACGAATCCATTCATGGCTGGAGGTGTAACGCAGCTCACCGGGGGTCATGCCCTGGGCTCCTCTCGACTCCTGCAGCGTAGTCCACGTGAAGTGCGGTCTGGGCGTAGCGCACACCCGCCCACCAGTAGAGAAAGGTGCCCCACAACGCGAACGCCCAACCGATGGCGACGATTGCCGAGCCCACCGGGAAGGGCAGACCCCCCAGGAGTAGAAGTGGGAACCCCCACAGGAGCGCGAAGGTCCCCGTCTTCCCCACATAGGTGACGGGCAGGGTGATCCTGCCCCGTCTGCGCAGGATCGGCAGCAGCGCGAGGAGCAGCACGTCGCGCAGGATGAGGAGCCCGAGCAGCCACCAGGGGATGAACCCACGCAGGGCGAGCCCCAGGAGTGTCGCGGCGATGTAGAGCCGGTCGATGAGCGGGTCGAGAATCTCACCCAACCGGGAGAACTGATTCAACCGACGCGCCAGGTATCCGTCGAGCCAGTCCGAGGCTCCCCCCAGGACCAACACGACGAAGGCCCAGACGTCGGCCTCGGCGACCAGGATCAACCACAGGAACAGCGGCACCCCGAGCAGTCTCGCGACACTGATCCCGTTCGGGACGGTGAGAATGCCTCTCACGACGTCCTCCCAGTGCTGCCCGGGCCTGCTGCCACGGTCACCAGCATGGCACCGCGGGACCTCACGGAGCCTCCCCGGAGCGCGACTCCTCCTGGGAGCGGATCTCGACGATGTCGGAGCGGGAACGAAGTCCCGCGAGGGCGCGCGACATTCGATGATTTCCCGCGAGCCGCTCACGGTTCCGATCCAGGAACCACCAGTAGCCAGCAGTAAACGGACATGCGTTGTCGCCCACGCGTACGGTCGGTGAGTAGCGGCATCCGCCGCAGTAGTTGCTCATGCGGTTGATGTAGGCACCCCCCGAGGCGTAGGGCTTGGTGGCAACGATGCCCCCATCCGCGAAGAGGCCCATGCCCACGACGTTGGCCGCCATCACCCACGGATACCCATCCACGAATGCACGTTGGAACCAGTCGGTCATCGCTCGCGGCTCGTAGCCGCGCTGTAGCGCCCAATTCGCGAGGATCATGAGCCGGGGGATGTGGTGAACCCAGCCGCGGTCGGCGACTCCCGCCATCACGTCCGACAGACATGCTGCCGACACCGCCGCGGAATCAAGCTCCTCGAACCACGCAGGCAGAGGTGTCCGGGCATCGAGATGATTGTGATCGACGTACTCGTCGCCTAGGTGCCAATACAGATGCCACACGTATTCCCGCCACCCCACGACCTGGCGGACGAACCCCTCGACGCTCGGCAACGGGGCAACTCCCGCGTGATACGCACCCACAGCCGCCTCGACGATCTCGCCGGGTGCGAGCAGCCCGAGGTTGAGGGGTGCCGACAGGAGTGAATGCGCGAGGCAGGGATCGCCGGACATCATGGCGTCCTCGTAGGGGCCGAAGTCCGCAAGTCGATTGCTGACGAAGTCATCGAGCACGGCACGGGCCTCGGTGCGGGACGCAGCGAATCGACGGGGGCCGTCCCGGCCGAGGAATTCGATCCCCTCGGACTCCCAGGTCGTGAGCAGTTCCCGGACTTCCTCGTCGACATCTGTCTCAACCGGGTAGAGCGGTGTCCTATCGAGCAACTGATCACGATCACGCGGCGGAGGCTCACGGTTCATCTCGTCGAAGTTCCAACGACCCCCGACCGGCTCATCACCCTCCATCAGGATCCGATGGTGCCGTCGCGTTGTGCGGTACCAATCCTCCAAGAGCAGTCGAGATCTACCGCGACCGCGTGCCCAGGAATCAAACTCCTCCCAGGTGGTGAGGAAGCCGGGTGTGGCGGCCCGGATCACAGCGCCGAGTCCCCGAGCCATCGCCTCCGCTGCACGGCTATGCGGGTGCCACACCTCGACGGGTGTCCCGAGTTGTGCAAGTCCCTCGGCGAACGTCTCGGCCTGGATGAATGTCGATCTGCCTTCCCGTGCGCGCATCCGCATGGCGGTCAACAGCAGGTGGGCCTTCTGCCGGTGATATCGGCGTCGGCGGAACATGGATCGGGACTGGATGAGGACCGTCGGTAGGGATTCGTCGTCGAAATGCGGTCCGAGTTGATCGCCGAGAATCCAGAGGTACGTCATGCCCGAATCACCATCCATCGGCCGTCATGCTCGAGCGCGCGTAGAGCACACCCATACGCGGTTGAGATGGTCTCGTCCGTGAGGACCGCGCGGATGGGTCCCTGAGAAATCGCGCGGCCCGAGCTCAGCAGGATCGCGTGTGACGCGGTGCGCGGGATCTCCTCGAAATGGTGCGTCACGGTGATCGTGCATGGTCCGCGCTCGTCGAGAGCCATCTGCTCAAGGTCGGCGACAAGGTGCTCGCGCGCGCCGACGTCGAGCCCGGCGGCTGGCTCGTCAAGGATCAGGAGCTCGGGGTCTGTCATGAGGGCGCGCGCAATCATGACCCGTTTCCATTCCCCGTCGGAGAGGGAACCCAGGGCGCGATCGGCCAGGTCGCCGACCCCCCAGGTGTCCAACAAGTCCTCCGCCCGTTCGATGTCGACCACGTCGTACTTCTCGCGCCACCGTCCTCGCATCCCGTGCACGGCAGTGGCCACGACGTCGATGACCCGCTCAGTCGCGGGAATCACCTCATCCTCGGCGGCACCGACGAACCCGATCGCGGGCGTGATCTCGGACAGATGGACCGCACCCATCTCGAGTCCCAGCACCGCGACCTCCCCACGACTCGGGAACAACCGGGCACTCGCGATCGACATCAGGGTGGACTTCCCGGCGCCATTGGGGCCGAGGACCACCCAGTGCTCCCCGTTGTCCACATCCCAATCGAGGCTGTCGAGAATCCAGCGACCGCTGCGGATGACCCCCACATTCCGCATGCTCACCACCCTCACCGGGGCAGCCTAGGGTTCGGGTGCCCACTACCGTGTGCGCGTGCATCGCACTCTTCTCATCACCGTCAGTGGATCCGACAGACCGGGCGTCTCCAGCGAAGTCTTTCGGGCCTGTGGCGCCTACCCCGTACGTGTCATCGATACCGAGCAATTGGTGATTCGGGGACGCCTCGTTCTGGCGGTCCTTCTCGAGGGTTCACGCGACGATGCAGATCTCGACGCGTGCGCGGCCCATGTGCGCGCGGTTGCCTCGACGCTGGGGATGGATGTCGATGTGGCGATCGGCGAGCCGGAGATGGTCGGCGCCGTGAGCCGGAAATTCCGAGTGACCCTTCTCGGTGCACCACTGTTGCCTGACGCGATCTCCCGCGTGGCGTCGGAAGTGGCCTCGCACGGTGGGAACATCGACCGCATACATCGCATCGCCGATTACCCGGTGACGGCGATTGCTTTCGATGGGTCCGGGGTCGATCCTGACCAACTCCGACGACCGCTCGCAGAGATCTCGAGCTCCAGTGGAGTCGACATCGCGATCAAAGATCAGTCTTTGGAAGCCCGGGGCCAGTACCTGGTGCTCTTGGACGTCGACTCCACGGTTATCCAGGATGAGGTGATCGACCTCCTCGCTGAAAGGGCCGGCCGACTCCCCCAGGTGGCGGCTATCACGAAGTCGGCCATGGAGGGTGACATCGACTTCCAGGAAGCACTGCGCCAGCGGGTCGCCCTGCTGGCCGGACTGTCCTCCGACGTCCTGCAGGAGGTTCGTGAAGCGATCACACTCACCCCCGGCGCTCGAACCCTGTGCCGCACACTCAAACGATTGGGATACCGCATCGCCCTCGTTTCCGGTGGGTTCACAGCCGTCATCGAACCCATCGCACGCGACCTCGGTGTCGATGTGCTTCGCGCCAATGATCTCGAGGTCGTCGATGGCCATCTCACGGGCCGCGTACTCGGTCCCATCATCGACCGGGTTGCCAAACGCGAGGTGCTTGAGGAGCTTGCAATCACGTACCAGATTCCCCGCCGCCGCACAGTTGCCATCGGCGATGGGGCCAACGATGTGGACATGCTCGCGGCGGCGGGGCTTGGGATCGCATTCAACGCGAAACCCGTGACCCGCGCGGTCGCAGATGCCTCGGTGAATGTGCCCTACCTCGATTCGGTGCTCTTCCTGCTCGGCATCACGCGTGCCGAGATCGAAGAGGCGGATGCCCGGGAGGGGACCCCCACTCCACGCCCTTAGCGCGCGATGTGGAAAGACCGGAGTCGTATCGCACCGCGGTCGAACGTCTCCCACGGGTTATCGCACTCCAGCACCGCGAGCGAGGACGTCGGGAATCTCTCGGGCGCCTGCTCACCCACCCACGCGCGTACCGACTCCTCGAGGCCGGGGTTGTGACCAACGACGATGACGGCATCAGCAGTCCCAACCCGGCGCACGCGGTCGGCGATCGCGCTGACCTCTGCCTCGTAGATGTCCGGCGCGGATTCAACGCGCAGGCTTCGCTCCCAGGACCCCGACACGCATTCCCAGGTTTGCTGGGCACGCACCGCATCAGAGACCAGCGCAAGGACCCACGGCGAGTCGGCGAGTTCGCGATCGAGGATCGGAGCCATCAGCGGTGCCTCACGACGCCCCCGCTTCGCGAGCGGCCGGTCGTGATCCGGCACTCCGGGCGGGTAGTCGGACTTCGCATGACGCAGGAGGACGAGAAGCCCCATCACGCACCCTGCGAATGGACACCGCCATCGACATGGACGATCTCCCCTGTCGTCGCCGGGAACCAGTCCGACAGGAGTGCGACACATGCCCTGGCTGCGGGCTCTGGATCGGTGAGGTCCCAGCCCAGCGGGGCACGCTCCTTCCACACCTCTTCGAATTCCTCGAAACCCGGGATGCTCTTCGCGGCCATGGTCCGAATCGGTCCCGCGGCCACGAGGTTCACCCGGATCCCCCGCGCCCCGAGATCGCGAGCCAGGTAGCGCGACGTGCTCTCGAGAGCCGCCTTGGCTACACCCATCCAGTCATATGTCGGCCACGCGACTGTGGCATCGAAATCGAGCCCCACTACCGAACCGCCTCGATCCATGAGGGGCAGACACGCCATTGTCAACGCCTTCAGGGAGTAGGCACTCACCTCGATGGCCGTCGAGACATCCGCCCACTCGGTGTTGAGGAAGTTCCCGCCGAGCGCTGCCTCTGGTGCGAAACCGATCGAATGCACGACTCCATCGATGTGGTCGGTGTGTGGTCGGAGTCGATCGGCCAGGGTCGCGAGGTGTTCGGGATCAGTGACGTCGAGCTCGACGGTCTCCGCGGGACTCGGCAGCCGACTGGCAACACGCGTGGTGAGCGAGAGGGCTCGACCGAACGAGGTCAGGATCACCAAGGCGCCCTCCTGCTGACACAGCCGAGCGATGTGGACCGCGATGGATTGATCCGTCAACACCCCCGTGACGAGCACGGAACGACCGCTCAGAATTCCCACATCTCTCCCCTCAGTGACCCATCCCGAGGCCACCGTCCACCGGGACCACGGCACCGGTCACGTAGCCGGCCTCCTCGGAACACAGGAATGCCACGACGCCCGCAACCTCGTCCGATGATGCATAGCGCCCCAACGGTATCGACGCCAAAATCTGCTCCCGGCGCGCTTCATCGAGTTCCGCGGTCATGTCAGTATCCACGAATCCGGGAGCCACGACATTCGCGGTGATCCCGCGCGGCCCCAACTCGCGCGCGAGCGACCGCGCCACACCGATCATCCCCGATTTGGATGCCGCGTAATTGACCTGCCCAGGTCCGCCCATGGTGGCCACGACGGACGACAGGAAGACAATCCGACCCCACCGCGCACGGATCATTCCGCGGACCGCTGCACGCGTCAGCCGAATCGGGCCAGCGAGATTGGTTTCCAGAACAGTGTCGATGTCCGCATCAGTCATCCGCATGAGCAGCGTGTCGGCCGTGATGCCAGCGTTGTTCACCAACGCGATCACCGTTCCGTGATCCTGAGTCACCTCGTCGAAGGCGCGCTCAATCGACGCCGGATTCGACATGTCGAGGCCCACTGAAGCGAGGCCATCCGGGGCCGAACCCGATCGTGATCCGACCACGACCGACCAGCCTGCAGCACGCAACTTCCGCGCACACGCGAGTCCGATGCCACGGTTCCCTCCGGTGACCAGCACGACTCCATCAGGTCGCATTCCGTGCCCTCCGATCATCGACGCGGGAGAGGTAGATGCCCAACGGGATGAAGATCAAGGCCAACCACGACCCGAGTACGGGTGCGAACGCGGTGGCCACTCCCACGATGAGGAACGCGAGTCCGAAGATGAAGCCCCTCCGGGGACGCGTGATCACTCTCGTCTCAGCGTCACAGAGTTCCGGATGGCGCAGGGCATGCCAGCCGATGAGAGCAGCGCTCCAGGAGATGACCGCGAGATTGGACCAGTAGAGAAGTCCGGTTCCCCCCATCCCGTCATCTCGGGACGTGGTGCTCCCAGCGACACCGATCCCCTCGCCATACATCGCACTCGTCCACGGCAGCAGGACGATCCCGATCAGCCAGAGCAGATTGAGCCAGAAGATGGCCGCATCGAATGCGATGAGTCGATGGAAGACCCGCAGGTGCGCCTGCCACATCACGGCCACCACGACGAAGGTGAAACCGAAGGTGATCAGCTCACTCGAGTTGTCGGTGATGACCTGCCAGACCGACCCCTCGCCGGGGGTTGCCCGTATGTCGATGATGGAGAGGATCAGGAGGGTGATAGCCACCGCGGTCACCGCGTCGGTGAAACTCACCAGTCGGTCGAATGACCGCTTATCCCACATCTCAGGAATCCTCGAGACGGTAGCCCACCTTCACCGTCACCTGGAAGTGGTCCACCGTGTTCTCCCGGACGTAGCCTCGGATCTGCTCGACCTCGAACCAGTCCACATGACGCCTCTGATCTCCCGCCCTGGCGACGGCATTCCGCACCGCGGCCTCGATGGACTCTCGGGAGGTTCCCACGATTTCGGTGATGCCGTACGCGCGATCCGCCACGACCCCCTCCTTCCCTCGCGCGCAGCCTAGGGCTCACATGGCGGGAGGTCGATTTCCCCCGTACCGTTGAGGGGTGGCGACATCCCCGGACAACGTGCACACCATCACCGGTGCCCAGCGCGCGCTGTCCGACGAGCAGACGTCCCGCACGCGCTAGTACCTCCTCTCCATGGGCAGTCGAACCGCCTGCGTCCTGGGGGCGATCCTCGTCCCGGGGTGGCCGCGCTGGGTTTTGATCGCGGGGGCCGTCGTCCTTCCCTACTTCGCCGTTGTGATCGCGAATGCGGGCAAGACCCGGGATCGGTCCGGAGACCTCGGGGTGAGTGCCCAGCCGCAGGCCAGCCTGCCGGCGTCCGGCACGGCCATCGAGGGTGTCATCGTCGAGCCCGATCGGTCAGGCTCCTAGCCGCTTATCCTGCAGGTGTGTGGGCTCTCCTTCGGACCGGCCGCTGGATCGGATTCACGGTCGCCGTACTCGCGGCGATCATCGCGTTCGGCTTCCTGAGCGCCTGGCAATGGAGTCGCGCAGAGGAGCGTCGAGTCGACCGCGTCGAGTTGACGTCACGCCTGACCGCCGAACCACAGTCGCTCTCCTCGACGCTCGCCGAGTCGCGCGAGTTCACCCGCGGCACGGTCGACGGTGCCTTCATCGAAGGCAGTGACCGGCTGGTCCGCTCACGACCCCAGGGCGGCGGCAATGGTTTCTGGGTGGTGTCCGCACTGGAACCACGCGATGCTCCCGGCAGGCACGTCTGGGTCGTGCGCGGCTGGATGGCCTCACAGACGGCGGCGACCACGTCGATTCCGGTCCCAGCGTCGCCACCGGGACCCACGTCGATCTCCGGGTACCTACGAGCCTTCGAGGACACCGGGCCGACACCGGCAGACCTCCCCCGCGGACAGATCACCGCCATGAGCGTGGCGCAACTCCCACGTCTCGAGGGTGACGTGTATCCCCTCTGGATCCAGTCCGCCCAGGAGGAGTCCGGCCTGGAGATCCTGGTGCTTCCAGACATCGATGAAAGCCAGAACATCTCCTACGCGGTGCAGTGGCTCCTCTTCGCGGCCGTCGCAATCGGCGGTTGGTTCATCTTCCTGCGTCGCGAAGCCCGGGAGGACGCTCAGGAATCCGAACCGGCGAACTGAGTGGTGTAGAGGTCCGCATACATCCCACTGCGGGCAATGAGTTCCCGGTGCGTTCCACGCTCGACGATGCGGCCGCCGGCGACGACGAGGATCTGGTCGGCCCGCAGGATCGTGGATAGTCGGTGCGCGATCACCAGAGAGGTCCGATTAGCCAGTGCCGTGTCCAGGGCCTGCTGCACCAGTACCTCGCTCTCACTGTCGAGGTGGGCGGTCGCCTCGTCGAGGATCACGATCCGGGGTGCCTTCAGGAGGACGCGGGCGATGGCGATGCGCTGCTTCTCGCCGCCCGAGAGACGGTAGCCGCGATCTCCGACAACCGTGTCCAGGCCGTCGGGCAGGGACTCGATGACGTGCCAGATGTGCGCGGCACGACACGCAGCGATCATCTCCTCGGTGCTTGCGCCGGGCCGGGCGAAGGAGAGGTTGGCTCGAATCGTGTCGTGGAATAAGTGCGAGTCCTGGGTAACCGCACCGATCGACTCCCGAAGTTCCTGCGGTTCAACCTCGGCGACATCGACCCCGCCGATACGCACCACCCCTGACGTCGGGTCGTAGAGCCGCGCAACCAGCGCAGTAATGGTCGTCTTGCCGGCTCCACTCGGACCCACCAGCGCCGTCATCGTCCCCGCGGGAACGTCGAAACTCATCTGCTCGAGCACGTGGACCGCGGGCCGGTCCACCTCGGTCACCGCGATTGACTCCAGGCTGGCGAGACTCACCTCCCGTGCAGAGGGGTACCGGAAGGAAACCGCGTCGAAAGCCACACCGAGGGGACCCGACGGGAGCGGGAGCGGATGCGTCGGAGGGGCCACCATCGGTGCGAGATCGAGGACCTCGAAGACCCGCTCGAAGGAGACAAGCGCGGTCATCACGTCGACGCGGACGTTCGACAGGGCGGTGAGCGGCCCGTACATCTGCGCGAGTAGTGCCACCAGCGCGATCAAGGTGCCCAGACTGATCGCCCCGGCGATCACCAGGTTTCCACCCACCCCGTACGTCAGCGCTGTCGCGAGGGCAGCCACGAGCGTCAATGCGGTGAAGAAATAGCGGTTTGCCATGGCAATCCGCACGCCCGTGTCGCGCACCTTGGCGGCTTTGCCGGCGAAGAGCGAGGCCTCCCGCCCCGGATCCCCGAAGAACTTCACCAGGAGCGCACCCGCGACGTTGAATCGCTCCGTCATCTGAGAGCTCATCGAGGCATTCGTCTGCATCTGTTCTCGGGTGAGGGTTTGCAGGGCCCTCCCCATGTACCGCGCAGGGACGAGGAACAGGGGCAGCAGCACAAGGGCCAGCAGGGTTATCTGCCACGACAGCGCGAACATCGCAACCAGGACGATGACCAGCGTGATGATGTTCCCCACAACCCCGCCCAGTGTGGACGTGAACGCCTGTTGCGCGCCGATGACGTCACTGTTGAGCCGCGACACCAAGGCACCTGTTTGCGCCCGTGTGAAGAAAGCGACCGATTGCCGCTGGACGTGGTCGTACACCTGGGTCCTCAAGTCGAAGATCAGGCCCTCGCCGATACGTGCCGAATACCAACGGCCGACCAGTCCCAGGGCGGCATCTGCGATCGCGAGCCCGGCGATGAGCACCGCTGTCCACGTCACGAGACCTGCGTCGCCGACACTGATGCCTTCGTCCACGATGCGTCGGAACAGCAGCGGCTGCGCGACGGCGAGAACCGATGCCACAGTGACCGTGACGAGGAACAGCACAATCAGGGATCGGTACGGCAGGGCGTACGAAAGGATGCGGCGCACAACCGACCGCTGTAAGCGAGTGCGCGACACAGACCTATCTCGTGTGAAGGATTGGTAGGTCTGCCAGATGTTGTAGTTACTCATGTGGAGAGCTCACGAACCAGCTCGCGCATCCGCCGCATTTGCGTAAGCCGCTCCGTCACCCACGGGTCTGCTCCCGCCGATACGTCGGTCATTACGCGCTTCGCCGCCCGGAGTGCACCCGGGTTACCTGAGCGCAATTGACCGAGAAGTGCCTGGGTCGCCTCCGCCGGGTCGTCGGATACGACTGTCGCGAGACCCCAGTCATACGCCGTAGCTCCGCTGATCGGCATTCCGCTTGTGAGCGCGAGCGAGCGCGAGTAGCCGAGCGCCGGGTACAGGTGGGCCGCGGCTCCCAAATCCGGGATGATTCCCAGGGCGGTCTCGCGCAGAACGAGATTCGCAGCAGGGTGCACCACCATCAGATCTGCGGCGAGTGCCAGCTGGAATCCCGCCCCGATCGCATTGCCCTGGACCACGGCGATCACGTGTGCGTCCAGCGTGCGCCACACACGGAACGCGGCCTGGGCGCCCTGGATGAACGCATCGAGATCAGCGTCAGTGCCGCGGGCGAGACCCAGGAGCGACACCTCCGAAGTCCCCGGCAGGAAAAGGGCCATATCCAGTCCGGCGCTGAAATCGGGTGCCGTGCCATCGAGGATGACGAACCGTGTATCCGGAGTGACTTCTTCGGCAGCGGAAACCAGCTCCGCCCACATCTGCGGTGTTTGCGCGTTGCGACTCTCCGGTCGGTCAAGTCGCACACGCAGGACATCAGGCTGCTCGTGCCAGACACGCAACCCACCGGGTGTGCTCATGCCAGTTCCACCAATCCCGCGTACTCGTCGCTCCACAAGTCCTCATCGCCATCCGGCAAGAGGACAACCCGCTCCGGTGACAAGGCTGCCACGGCGCCTGGATCGTGGCTCACCAGCACCACCGCCCCCCGGTAGGAGGCCAGGGCGGTCAACACCTCGGTTCGGCTCGCAGGGTCCAGGTTGTTAGTCGGTTCGTCCAGCAGGAGCACGTTTGCCCCCGAGACCACGAGACACGCCAGGGCCAGGCGTGTCTTCTCTCCACCGGAGAGAACATGCGTCGGCTTGTCGACGGCGGAGCCCTGGAAAAGGAAGGAGCCGAGCACGGTGCGCCGCGACGTCTCGTCCAGATCAGGCGCCGCCGACGCCAGAGTCTCGTGGACACTTGCATTCGGATCGAGCGTTTCGTGTTCCTGGGCGTAATAGCCAATCACCGCACCGTGCCCGCGATCCACGCGTCCCGTGTCGGCGCGATCGACCCCGGCCAGGATACGCAGAAGCGTTGTCTTACCAGCTCCGTTCAGGCCCAGGATCACCACACGTGAACCACGGTCGATCGCAAGGTCGATGTCCGTGAACACTTCGACGGACCCGTAGGACTTCGAGAGGCCCGACGCCTCGATCGGAACGCGGCCACATGGTGTGGGCTCGGGGAATCTCAGCTTCGCCACCCGCTCATGACGCCTCTCACCCTCTGCATCACCCAGAAGTCGTTCTGCGCGTTTGAACATCGACTGTGCAGCCTTCGCCTTCGTTGCCTTGGCGCGCATCCGCTCGGCCTGAGTACGGAGCGCCTCCGCCTGTTGCTCGGCATTGCGTCGCTCGCGCTTCCTTCGTCGCTCGTCCGTCTCCCGGGCCAGGAGGTAGTTCTTCCATGACATCGCATACTGGTCGATGACATGGCGCTGGGCGTCCAAGTGCCAGACCTTGTTGACCGTCGCTTCCAGCAACTCCGTGTCATGGCTGATCACGATGAATCCACCCTGATAGGTCGCCAAGAAGCCGCGGAGCCACACGATCGAGTCGGCATCCAGGTGATTGGTCGGCTCATCGAGAAGCAGGATGTCTGCCCCACTGAACAGGATGCGCGCAAGCTCGATGCGCCTCCGCTGGCCGCCGGACAAGGTTCCGAGTTCCTGCTCCAGCACGCGCGTCGGCAGGCCCACGGACGCGGCGATCGATGCTGCCTCGGCTTCCGCCGCGTAACCACCCTTCGACTCGAACTCCGCCTCGGCCCGCGCGTACCGATCCGCCACCACCGACGGGTCGTCGAGTTGGGTCATCTCCTGGCGTAGGGATTCGAGTCGGTGCACCACCTGGGCCAGTCCGCGTCCGGAAAGCACCCGTCCCCGCGCGGATTCATGTGGATCGGCGCTCCGTGGATCCTGGGGGAGGTAGCCAACGGACCCCCGACGGTCGACGACGCCCGCGGCTGGGATCCCCTCCCCCGCTAGCACCCGGGTCAGGGTCGTCTTCCCGGCACCATTCCGGCCCACGAGACCGATGCGGTCGCCCCGATCCACGCGCAGCGACTCCGCCTCGAGGAGGAGTTCGGAGCCGGCGCGGAGTTCGATGCCTGTGGCGCGGATCATGACGCGCCGATCGTACGGTGGCTACACGTTGAAGCCGAGCGAGCGCAGCATGTCGCGCCCGTCGTCCGTGATCTTGTCCGGTCCCCACGGAGGCATCCACACCCAGTTGATCCGGAAATCCGCAACGACCGGCGAGAGGGCCATTCGGGTCTGATCCTCGATGACGTCGGTCAAGGGGCATGCCGCCGACGTGAGCGTCATGTCGACGGTGGCGATATTGGCCTCGTCGACACTTACGCCGTACACGAGGCCGAGGTCAACGACGTTGATGCCCAACTCCGGGTCGACTACGTCCTTCATCGCCTCGAGGACGTCGTCCTCGCTTGCACGGGTCTGGACCTCACTCATATGAACCACCTTCCACCGGAATTCCCGCTTTGACTTCCGCATCCCTGAGGGCCATCCAGGGAAGCAGGGCGCATTTGATTCGCGCTGGGTACTTGGAGACGCCCGCAAAGGCGACCGCATCCTGGAGGACCTCCTCATCAGGAGTACCCGATCCTTTGGAGCGCATCAACGTCAGGAAGGCTGCTCCGACTTCGTGGACCTCGTCGATGGGACGACCCTCCACCAATTCGCTCATGACACTCGCACTCGCCTGCGAGATCGAACAGCCTTGACCCTCGTAGCCGACGTGCAGCCGTCCGTTCGCGTCAGACGTGACTGTGACGGTTACCTCATCGCCGCATGTGGGATTCACCTGGTGACTCTCCCCCTGCGGATCCGGCAGCAGGCCCACGCCACGCGGGTTCTTATAGTGATCGAGGATGATTTCTTGGTACAGCGAATCGACATCCATTCACGCCACCCCGAAATACTGCTGAGCAGCGCGGACACCTTCGACCGCGGCATCGATGTCGCTCTGGTCGTTGTAGATGTATGTGGAGATTCGGGTCGTGGCGGGCACACCGAAGCGCCGACAGGTGGGCCAGGCACAGTGATGGCCAACCCGCACGGCAATCCCTCGACTATCCAGAATCTGTCCGACGTCGTGCGGGTGAACGCCGTCGACAGTGAAGGAGATAGCGCTCCCCCGATCCACGTTCGCCCGTGGTCCGATGATGGTCACCCCCGAGACCTCGTCGAGTCTGTCGAGTGCGTAACCCGTCAACTCGTGCTCGTGTTCGGCCACGGCGTCCATGCCCAGGTCATTCAGGTACTCCACTGCGGCACTGAGGCCGACTGCCTGGGCCACCATGGGCACGCCCGCCTCGAATCGCTGAGGCGGGGGTGCATAGGTGCTGTGGTCGAGGTAGACCATCTCGATCATCGATCCGCCGGTCAGGAATGGTGGCATTGCCTCGAGGATGTCCGAGCGACCCCACAGCATGCCGATTCCGGTCGGCCCCAGCATCTTGTGTCCGCTCCATGCGACCAGGTCAGCACCGAGTTCCGTTACCGAGACCGGCATGTGCGGAATCGACTGACAGGCATCCACGACCCCAACCGCGCCCACCGCATGTGCGGCATCCATCAGCTGGCGAACCGGTGTGATCGTGCCGAGGATGTTGGACTGGTGAACGACGGAAACCACACGAGTCGAGGCGTCGATGATGCCATCCACGTCATCCAGGTCGAGGCGACCGTCGTCCGTGAGCCCAATCCATCGAAGGGTGGCACCGGTCTTCGCGGCCACTTCCTGCCATGGCACGAGGTTGGCATGGTGCTCCATCTCGGTGACCACGATCGAGTCACCTGGCCGCAGCACGAAACGCGGATCGACCTCGCGACCGTGGCCCGTCAATGCCGTGGCGTTGCTGAAGGCATATGCAGCCAGGTTCAAGCTCTCCGTGGCGTTCTTAGTGAAGACCACCTCGGGCGCCCGAGCACCGACGAAGTGAGCGATGCGGGCCCGGGCGGATTCATAGGCCTCCGTGGCCTCCTCCGCCAATTGATGGGCCCCACGGTGGGCTGCTGCATTCGACGTCTCGTAGAACGTGCGCTCGGCATCGAGGACGGCGCGGGGCTTTTGAGACGTCGCAGCGCTGTCCAGGTACACCAACGGCTGCCCGTCCCGGACCGTGCGCTCCAGGAGGGGGAAGTCCTTCTTGATCCGTTGCGGATCGAGGGCTGCCATGTCGAGTCCTACGCGTTCACCGTGGAGATGAAGCGCTCGTAGCCCTGGGCCTCAAGTTCATCAGCCAGTGCCGGTCCACCACTTTCGACGATGCGGCCGTCGACGAAAACGTGCACCACATCGGGCGTGATGTATCGCAGGATGCGGGTGTAATGCGTGATGAGCAGGATCCCCGCATCGGATGTCGCATGGAAGGCATTCACGCCCTCAGACACGGTGCGCAACGCATCGACGTCGAGTCCCGAGTCGGTTTCGTCGAGAATGGCGAACTTGGGCTTCAGCAGCGCGAGTTGGAGCACTTCATGACGCTTCTTCTCGCCACCGGAGAACCCTTCGTTGACATTGCGCTCGGAGAAGGCGGGATCCATCTGGAGGGAAGCCATCGCCTCCTTGACCTCCTTGATCCATTCCCGAAGTTTGGGTGCTTCGCCTCGGATCGAGGTCGCCGCGGTGCGGAGGAAATTGGACACCGATACCCCGGGGATCTCCACCGGGTACTGCATGGCGAGGAAGAGTCCGGCCCGGGCCCGCTCGTCCACCGACATACCCAGAACGTCCACTCCATCGAGGGTGATCGATCCGGACGTGACCGTGTACTTGGGGTGACCAGCGATGACGTATGCCAGCGTCGACTTGCCACTGCCGTTGGGCCCCATCACCGCCTGGACTGACCCTGACTCGAGGGTTAACGAGACTCCTCGGAGGATCTCCTTGGTGCCTCCCTCGACATCCACACTGGCGTGAAGGTCCGTGATTTTCAACGTGCTCATTGCTACCTCGTTTCCGGGATGTCGATCAGGATGTCTGCGGAGGGACCGTCACCGTGGACCGCGACGGGGAAGACCGGCACGGGCTTGTTCGCCGGAAGCGACAGGGGTTCACCGGTTCGCAGGTCGAATTGCGAGCCGTGCAACCAACACTCGATCGTGCACCCGTCGACGTCACCTTCCGAGAGCGCCACATCGGCGTGGGAGCAGCGATCCTCGATCGCGAAGATCCCCTCCACCGTGTTGACGACCGCCACGGGCACCCCGTCCACGAGGACCCGGATCGCCCCGATATCGGGTAGATCGGCCCGGGAACACGCACGCACGGCCGTCATGGGAGCAGTTCCGACATCCCGATGCGGGCCTCGAGTCCGGTAAGAACTTCCTGGCGAAGGGTCTCATCGCCGATCTTCGCCAGAACGTCCACGAAGAAGCCACGAACCACCAGCTGCCGCGCCAAGGACTCGGGGATACCGCGACTCTGGAGGTAGAAAAGCTGCTCATCATCGAAGCGCCCGGTTGCACTGGCATGGCCGGCACCAGCGACATCCCCCGTCTCGAGCTCCAAGTTGGGTACGGAATCCGCACGGGGGCCGTCGTTGAGGAGGAGATTCCGATTCAGTTCGTAGGTGTCGATCCCGATGGCATTCCGGCGAACAAGGACGTCGCCCACCCACACACTGTGCGAGGAAGCACCGGAGAGGGCCCCCTTGTACACGACGTTGCTCGAGCAGTGCGGCTGGTTATGGTCAATGAAGACCCGGTGCTCCTGATACTCGGCACCCTGCGTCAGGAAGGCGCCCACGACATCGACGGCTCCGCCGGGCCCGGTGAACTCCACGGACGGGCACATCCGAATGAATGCCCCTCCCATGGTGACGCTCAATGCGTTCAGTGCCGAGTCACGCCCGATGACCGAGTGCCACTGCCACATGTGACGGGTCGTTCCCGGTCCGTCCATCAGAGAGAGAACCGTAAGTCGCGATCCGTCACCCGTGCGCGTCACGATCGATCCCGCGGAATCCGACGCGAGGTCGTGTCGGAGGATCACGGTGGCATAGGCGTGCCGACCGCATCGGATGACGATGTGTCCCACAGAGGCGGGGGACGTTCCGACCAGGGTGACATCAATCACCTGATCCGACGCATAGCCCTCCGGAATGTCGATCACGATCGCGTGCTCCGCCGAGTGACGCGCAACGGCGGCAGGGCGATCGATGGAGAACGTGTCGTCGTCGATCGCTCCCACAGAGACGAATGCCGATGATGAGGTGAACCCGAGGGTCGGAAGGTCCCGCACCTCGAAGAAGTCACGGACCGAATCCACAGGAGTGAACCGCCACTCCTCCTCCCTCCCGCTCGGCAGGGGGAAGTCGGAAGGATCATTCGACAGGATCTTCGGGGCAAGATCCGTCGGAGGCGCCTCAGCGACGGCGGTCATCCGACTGCGCCCTCCATCTGCAACTCAATGAGGCGATTCAGTTCCAGGGCGTATTCCATCGGAAGCTCACGTGCGATCGGCTCGACGAAGCCTCGGACGATCATGGCCATGGCCTCGTCTTCGGCCATCCCGCGTGACATCAGGTAGAAGAGCTGATCCTCACTCACCTTCGAGACGGTGGCTTCGTGTCCCATGGCAACATCGTCTTCACGAACATCCACATACGGATACGTGTCCGAGCGCGAGACATCGTCGACCAGCAGCGCATCGCATCGAACCGTGCTCTTGGAGTGGTGGCAACCCTCCTGGACCTGGACAAGTCCCCGATAGGAAGTCCGACCACCACCTCGGGCGACCGATTTGGACACAATCGACGATGACGTGTACGGCGCGGCATGCACCATCTTCGCGCCCGCATCCTGATGCTGACCCTCACCAGCGAAGGCGATGGACAGCGTCTCACCCTTCGCATGTTCGCCAACCATCCACACCGCCGGGTACTTCATGGTGACCTTGGAGCCGAGATTCCCGTCGATCCACTCCATGGTGGCACCCTCGTGCGCAACTGCGCGCTTCGTCACCAGGTTGTAGACGTTGACCGACCAGTTCTGAATGGTGGTGTAGCGGCAGCGCGCACCCTTCTTGACGACGATCTCGACGACGGCCGAGTGCAGGGAGTCGCTGGAGTAAATGGGTGCCGTGCACCCTTCGACGTAGTGGACGTAGGCATCCTCGTCCACGATGATGAGGGTGCGCTCGAATTGGCCCATGTTCTCGGTATTGATCCGGAAGTACGCCTGGAGCGGGATCTCGACCTGCACGCCCTTCGGGACATAGATGAACGAGCCCCCGGACCACACCGCGGTGTTCAATGCAGCGAACTTGTTGTCTCCGACCGGGATGACGCTCGCGAAGTATTCGCGGAAGAGTTCGGGGTGCTCCCTCAACCCTGTGTCGGTGTCGAGGAAAAGTACACCCTGTTCCTCGAGGTCCTCGCGGATAGCGTGATAGACGACCTCTGACTCGTACTGCGCTGCGACGCCGGCGATCAAGCGATTCTTCTCTGCTTCGGGGATCCCTAGTCGGTCGTAGGTGTTGCGGATGTCCTCCGGCAACTCATCCCAACTGGCCGCCTGCTTCTCCGTCGAACGCACGAAGTACTTGATGTTGTCGAAATCGATGCCGGTCAGATCGGAGCCCCACGCGGGCATCGGCTTCTTCTCGAAGAGCCGCAGACCCTTGAGCCGCAGGTCGAGCATCCACTCGGGCTCGCCCTTCTTCGCCGAGATATCCCGGACAACCTCTTCGTTGAGTCCACGACGGGCGGTGGCGCCTGCAGCATCGGTATCGCGCCACCCGTATTCGTAGCGACTCAGCGCGTCGATCGTCTTTGCCTGTTCCTCTGCTGCGGTGCTCATGCCGAAACCTTTCCTCGGGATCTGGATGTCGGACTGTGGATCGATGGACCGATCAGTGCGGTGCACACTCCATCACCGTGCGCCAGCGTCGCCAATCGTGTGACATGGCGACCCAGGGCATGGGCCATGGCTTCGGTCTCGGCGTCACAGAGTTCGGGGAACTCTCGTGCCGCATCGACGACCGGGCAGTGGTGCTGGCAGAGCTGGTGCTGTCCGGACGCGAGCGAGCTCGCCTCCGCTGCGAAGCCTGCAGCGTTGAAACGATCGACAACGGCATCGATGGACTGGCCACCTGAGCCGACCACCGAACGCGCGCGGCGACCGGCGAACTCGGCAACGGCGTCACGCCCCTGCGTCTCTGCAAGGAAGCGCAGGGCTGCGAGAGCGAGATCGTCGTACGCCTGATCACACGCTGCGCGGCCCACCGGGGTCAAGGAGAAGACTTTGCTGGGACGGCCGCGACCGCGTCGTGCACGCGGTCCGTACGGGGCCTCGTCGGTCGCCTCCACGAGTCCGGCCGAGACCAGGGAGGCCAACGGACGACGCACCGCCGCGGCCGACATTCCCAGGCGCGACGCGATCTGCGTCGCCGTAGCGGGTCCGGACTCGAGCAGGCTGCGGGCCACCCGCTCCGCGGCCTCTCCTGGGAATTTCACAACACCATTGTTGCGTAAATCGGGATCCGTGCAAATCGGGCCTGGATACAGTGGGTGGACCATGCAGATCCAAGGACGGTCCCCCCGGTGGGTTCGCCGCATCTACGTCGCGAACCTCGCCGCCCAGGCCGCCATCATCGTCACCGGGGCCATCGTCCGGATCACCGGATCGGGCCTCGGGTGTCCCACCTGGCCCGAGTGCGTGGAGGGCTCGTACATCCCCACCGCCAGCCAGGCCGAGTCCTGGCATAAGTACGTGGAGTTCGGCAACCGGCTCCTTACCTTCGTCCTCGCCGCCCTAGCGATCGCGGCCGTGGTGGCAGCGCTCGTAGACGCTCGTCGACGCCGGGCCTCCGGTCTCCCCCGGCGCCCCGTGCTCACGGTCCTCGCGGTTGTCCCACTCCTCGGCACCGTCGTCCAGGCCATCCTGGGCGGAATCACGGTTCTCACCGGACTGCACCCCACCACCGTCGCGGCCCACTTCCTGGTCTCGATCGCACTCGTCGCCGTGTGCGTGGCCCTGGTCGTGCGATCGCGGGAACCGGGTGATCAGCCGCTCGTGTGGACGGCACCCCGTCCGGTGGTGGTGTTGACGTACGGCCTCATCGCCGTCGGATTGGCCGTGGTGGTCCTCGGAGTGATTGTCACGGGCAGCGGTCCGCACAGCGGGGATGCCGACACCGAGGCACGCTTCAGTTTCGATCCTCGGACCGTCTCCTGGTTGCACGCCGATGCGGTACTTCTCTTCCTGGGCCTCCTGATCGGCCTGCTCGTCGCGACGTCACTGATCGCCGACCTCGGCATGCTCCGTCGGCGGGCACTCATCCTCGCGGGGATCGCACTCGTGCAGGGAATTGTGGGCTACACCCAGTACTTCACAGGCCTGCCGGAGCTCTTGGTCGCCATCCACGTCTTCGGGGCGGTCGTCACCTGGATCGCCCTGCTCTTCCTCGCACCCGCGTTGCGCACCCGAGGTCTCCTACCTGCCCAGGAACGGATCCACGCCTACCAGTAGGAACAGGATCGCCAGATAGGTGATCGAGCCATGGAACAGTCTCATCGCGCGCCGATCAAGATCGGCTGAGCCGACAGCGGCGCGCACGCGATAGGCGAGGACAAGGAAAAGTGCACCCAGAACACCTGCACCGATGAGGTACGCGACGCTCATTCCCGCGACCGGCACGAGCGACAGTGACACCGCGACCATCACCCAGCTGTACACGATGATCTGACGCGCAACGACGGTATCCGTCGCGACGACGGGCAACATCGGGATTCCGGCCTGCTGATATTCCTGGCGGTACTTCATCGCCAGCGGCCAGTAATGGGGTGGAGTCCAGAAGAAGACGATGAGGAACAGCACCACTGGTGTCCAGGTCAGGGACCCGGTGATCGCTGCCCACGCGATCAGCACAGGCATGCATCCCGCCGCCCCGCCCCACACGATGTTCTGCGCGGTGCGTCGCTTCAGGATCATCGTGTACCCGACGGAATAGAGCACGATGGCGACCAGAGCCAACCCGGCTGCTAGCAGGTTGGTGAGGGTCGCGAGAACGAACGCGGACACGACCGACAGAACCAGACCCTGGATGACACCCGCCCGCAACGACACCAGGCCGCGGGCCAGCGGGCGGTCGTGGGTCCGCGCCATCACGGAGTCGATATCGCGGTCGTAGACACTGTTGAACGTATTCGCGGCAGCAGCGGCCGCGGCACCACCCACCAGCACCGCGATGGCAGCTTGGACCGTCGGGAGTCCGCCGGCGGCAAGGAACATCGTCGGGATCGCCGTGACGAGTAAGAGCTCGATGATGCGCGGCTTCGTCATGGCCACATGGGCACGAATCCGTTGTGTGATGCGCATCTCTTCCATCGCAAACGTGGAAGGGGTCGACACCTCAACAGCGTATCGCGCACCCGGAATTGCCACACATCTCACTAGGCTTGAGTGGTGACATCGCATCACCCCTGGGACGAAACCGATCACCGCGCAGTCGCCTTTCTGCGGGCACTTGCTGCGGATGCCGTCCAGCGGGTGGGTAATGGTCATCCCGGGACCGCGATGAGCCTGGCACCGGTGGCATACCTGCTCTTCACCCGAGTGATGACCTTCGATCCCACGGACCCCTCCTGGTTGGGTCGGGATCGCTTCGTGCTGAGCGCCGGCCACTCGAGTCTCACGCTGTACATGCAGCTCTACCTCGCGGACATGGGTGTGACCATGGAGGATCTCCAGGCATTCCGGACCTGGAATAGCCGGACCCCGGGACATCCCGAGTTCGGCCACACACCGGGCGTGGAGACCACCACCGGTCCTCTGGGCCAGGGTCTGGCGACTGCGGTGGGCATGGCGATGGGCGCCCGCTACGAGCGGGGCATTCTGGATCCGACGTCGGTCCGCAGCCCCTTCGATCATCACGTGTACGTCCTCGCGTCGGACGGAGACCTCGAGGAGGGCATTAGCGGGGAGGCGAGTTCCCTGGCAGGCACCCAGGGACTCGGCAGCCTCACCGTGGTCTGGGATGACAACCGCATCTCCATCGAGGGAGACACCGCGGTCGCCTTCACCGAGGATGTCGTCGCCCGCTATCGGGCCTACGGCTGGGACGTCCACGAAGTCGAGCAACTGCCCTCGGGCGATGTCGACGTGGACGGATTGCAGACCGCGATCGATGCAGCGAGGACGATCACGGACAAGCCGAGCTTCATCCGGGTGCGCACGACCATTGCCTGGCCTGCTCCCACCGCCTCCGGCACAGCGAAGTCCCACGGATCTGCCCTGGGCGCTGACGAAGTCGCGGCAACCAAAGTGGCCCTGGGTCTCGATCCCGACCACGTCTTCGCATTCGACGACGAGGTGCTCGCCGAGGTGCGCCGCCGACTCCACGCGCGACTCCAACCGCGCATCGAGGCCTGGCATCAGCTCTTCTCCACCTGGAGGGAGACCCATCCGTCTGAACTCGCGCTCCTGACGCGGTTGGAATCCCGCGCCCTCCCCTCCGACATCGACTCCGTTCTGCCGGCGTACGAGCCTGGAACATCCGTCGCAACCCGCAAGGCATCCGGCGAGGCGATCAACGCGCTCGCCGCGCGCCTCCCGGAACTGTGGGGTGGGTCCGCGGACCTGGCCGAATCGAACAACACATCCATTGAGCAGGGTGGTTCGTTCCTTCCCACCTCGAGCACGGTCCCCGGCGCGGACCCCTACGGTCGCGTTGTTCACTTCGGTGTCCGTGAGCACGCGATGGGTGCGATCGTGAACGGCGCCGCCCTCGGAGGACTCCTCCGGCCCTACGGCGGCACATTCCTGGTTTTCAGCGACTACATGCGGGGCGCAGTTCGTCTCGCGGCCCTCATGCAATGCCCATCAACGTTCGTCTGGACACACGACTCGATCGGGCTCGGTGAAGACGGTCCGACGCACCAGCCGATCGAACACCTCTGGAGTCTCCGCGCCATACCTGGACTCGCCGTTGTCCGCCCCGCAGACGCGAACGAAACCGCCGCAGCGTGGTCCGCAATCCTCCATCAGCGCGGGCCCGTGGGGCTCGTGCTGACCCGCCAGAACGTGCCCACGATCACCGAGCCGACCAACGCCGCACGCAGGGTCGAACGTGGTGCCTACATCCTCGAGGGTCCGGACGATCCCGAGGCCATCATCATCGCCACCGGTTCTGAGGTCTCTCTCGCAGTGGCCGCTGCGCAGATCCTCCGAGCAGATGGGATCGCCGCACGGGTCGTCAGCGCTCCGTGTCTGGAGTGGTTCGACAAGCAGGACTCCGACTATCGCGACCAGGTCCTCCCTCCCACGGTTCGCGCGCGCGTGGCCGTCGAGGCGGGAGCCACCCTCGGTTGGTGGAAGTACGTGGGTTCGGCGGGACGCGTCATCGGGATTGACCACTTCGGTGCGAGCGCGGACCATGCCACCCTCTTCCGCGAGTTCGGGTTCTCCTCGGAACGAGTTGCCGACGCGGTACGCGCGTCCCTCGCGGGAGTGTGACAGTGAATTCGACTCTGGCTGCGCTCACCCAGGCCGGGGTGTCCGTCTGGCTCGACGACCTCGACCGGACGCGCCTCACCAGTGGGAGCTTGGCCGACCTCATCGCAACGTGGAATGTGCGGGGGGTCACCACGAACCCCACCATCTTCCACAAGGCCATCTCCTCGGGAGGGTCGTCCTACGCGGACCAGATTCGGGAACTCGCTGCGCGGGGACAGACCCCGGATGACGTGGTGCGGACTCTCACAACCGATGATGTGCGCGCCGCATGCGATCTCTTCCAGGACGTATGGCGCACCAGCGACGGCGTGGACGGTCGGGTGTCTATCGAGGTGGAT